>NZ_BBCC01000056.1 GCF_001311845.1 Desulfosarcina cetonica JCM 12296
CTGGAATATATTAGTCTAAATAGTAAAACACACTTATTGAAGGATTGTTTAGATGAATTCAAATTTGGAACAATACGTCAGGCAGGCAAAAAATGGGAATCTGCAGGCACTCGAAGAGGTTGTCTGCGGTATTCAAGAGAAAATTTACGGTTTGGCATTGCGGATGCTGGGTCACCAAGAAGATGCAGAAGATGAGACGCAGGAGATCCTAATCAAGGTGATAACACATTTGAGTGACTTTCGTGAAGAAAGTGCATTCAGTTCCTGGGTGTACAGAATCGCCTGTAATCACCTTCTGACTGCACGGAAAAAAAGGTCCGAATGCATGGGTTTGACATTCGATCTTCTGGAAGAATCGCTCTCTGACGGAATCGAAAATAAGGAACCTTTGACTGTTTCAGGACCGGAGCGGGATGTCTTGTTGGAAGAAACCAGGCTCGGCTGTATGCAGGGAGCCCTTATCTGTCTGACGAGGGAAGTGCGAATAGCCGTAATTCTCGGTGAACAATATGGGGTAACCAGTAAAGAAGGTGCTTTTATATTGGATATCACTCCTGAACTGTTCCGCAAACGCCTTTCCCGGGGCAGGAAAAGTTTACAGAATTTTATGCATAAAAACTGTGGTCTGGTCAATACCAACAATGCCTGCAGGTGTCACAAACAAGCCGGAGGACGCTTGAAAAATGGCCTGATCGATATGACTTTTGTTAAAAAGGAATATGCTTCAAAAGGCAGATCTGAGGCTTTGGCCCATTTGAAGGAATTGGCTGTAATCGACCGTACAGTTGCAATGTATCGCCAATATCCGGCTCATCATTCTCCTGATTCGTTTACTTATATTATAAAAAATTTGATCGATTCAGGAAAATTCAGAGTTTTTAGTTAATAGTACCCCTTGCAGATAAATCTGTTGAGAGCACTTGAAAAGATCATTTAAATAAGGAGGTTACATCATGAAAGTATTAGTGACTTATTTCAGCCAGAGTGGAAACACAGAAAAGATAGCCAAAGCCATTTGTGAGGAAGCGGCACAGGCCAATGAAGCCGAATTGAAAAAGCTTGAAGATATTACCCCCGAAGGTGTTGCTGAATACGATGTCATTTTTATCGGCTCACCGCTGCACTCCGGCAGCCTGGCAGCACCCGTAAAAGAATGTTTAGGTGTTCTCAAGACAAGTTCCGGTCAAAAAATGGCGGGTTTCATAACTCATATGGCCCCGGCCTATCCTGATCAGGACATGGAAGCCTTTACAGAGCCCATAAAAGCGGCATGCAAAGATAAAGGCATTGAATACAAGGGCTGTTTTGACTGCCAAGGTTTTTTGGCTGAAGCTATGCATGGTCCGGTGCAGAAGAAACTGAATATGGATGATGAACAGTGGGCAGGTATGGTTAAAGCGATGACCGGGCACCCTAACGAAGAAGATGTCGCAAACGCCAAAGCGTATGCAAAAGAAGTTTTGGGCTGAATTTAAACCCAATGCAAATATGGAGAAATAGAAATGGCAAAACACAATTGAGAAAACTGTAATTTAAGAGCACGGTACGACCAGAATCCAAGATCAATTATAGGTCGTTTGTGGAGGTGGCACATAAACTGGTGTCCCGGTTGGAAAGGGTACATTACCTCATTGCCGGATGAAGATCGAAACAGGATTTCACGAAGATACAATATGAAAAAATATCAAAATTGGGACGGGACCATCGGAGTCGAATTGCAGGAGCAGGCTTCGAACCATCTTAAGTAATATGCTAAAAAATCGCAGAACCAAAATCAGAGGAGAATTAAGCAATGAAAGTATTGGGTATTTCTGGAAGCCCCAGAAAAGAAGTCACATCAGGGACTTACAAGCTTGTGAAAACAGTTGTGGAGAACACCGGGTGTGAGTATGAGATTGTCTCTTTAAGGGGGAAGCAGATTTCAGGCTGCATTGCCTGCCTCGGATGTGCCAAGGATAATATATGTAAGGTAAAGGACGATTTAGAACCTGCGGGAGAAACTTGTGGAGGCGGACGCCCTTGTGATAGGAGGACCCAATTATTTTAACACCCTGAACGCTCTGACCCACGCTTTTTTTGAGCGTTGGTTTCAGTTCCGGCATCAGGCAGGCAATACCATGTGGGGGAAACTCGCCGTGGCCGTTGGCGTGGGTGGGATTCAGGGAAACGCCCCTGCAGATCAGATTGAACAAATGTTCATGTATAACTTTATTGAAACTGTGGCCAAGGTTCAAGGTCAAGGAGCTGCCTCCTGTTATAGCTGCGGATTTGGGGAAACCTGCGAGGTAGGGATACCAACCTATCTCCACGGCCCAGGAGTAAAATTTACGGATGATATCATTCCGAACGTTGAAAAGCAGACAGATGTGATGGTAGCCGCGGCAGATGCAGGAAAGCTGCTTGGACAGCGCCTTGGTGACGGACACGACAGAACAAAAGTGGCCAAGGAAGTCCAGGAAAAAGCCATGGTCATGTCCAGCCAGGCAGTATAATTGTAAAATACATTTGCATCGACTGTTACCGGCAGGGCCGGGTACTGTTAGAGGCAAAAATAACTGATTGTGGGGTTCTGGTTTACAGTACTTTTTTGTAGGAAACAAGAACCCCATAATCTGTCTATAGATGAACGCCCACGGCTCCTGGTTCGTGGGCGTTTACTTCTTGTGCCAGTAGTTGCTTTTAGGCCAGTCCAAAATCAGAAGCAATTTGGACTGCGGGCTGTTGCCAATAGTGCCCAGTCAGATCAGAGCATGATTTACCCAAAAATATGTCTGATATTCCTCAGCTTTCAGAAAATTGGCAACATTTTGTCCTTAGACGTTCTTCTATTCATCTCTGAATACAGCAGCGGATGTCGTAAGTGCGGATACGGGAGCGGTGCTGGTGAATCGCTATCTCGAACCCGACGTCCCGGATCGTCTCCAGGTCGTTCGAGAACCGTTGGGCGAATTGTTGAACCGAGTTCATGTGGAATGAAAGCCCGAAGTCCTTGGCCAGCCGCTTCAAGGCGATGAAAAGGTCGCGCGCCAAGCTCCCTCGATGGTCTCCTCATCCAAGAAGTCGAGCTGATAACGTTCGAGGAACGCCGCCTTGTTCGTCTTGGTCACGTTGAGCGCCGTGCTTTCCCGGTCGGCTTCCAGGGCATGGCGATATGCCTTGAAGAGCGCGGCCAGGACCGTGGCGATGGGATTCGATTCCCGCGCCGTCTCCATGCTGACACTGTTCAGCGACGCGATCCTGTCCAGGAACTCAGCGTGGAGATCGTCAAGGGCTCGGTCGATCACTTCCGACGGTTCGCCGGCGAGCATCATCAGGTACATGAGGCTCAGATAGTCGTTGCAGCGCCGTTTGCCGTGATTGCCCAAGGTTTTATGGAGCAGGCGCATCACCTTTTCCTGGGCTCCATCCCGGAGCATGGCCAATACCTGGCAGGTGCGTTTCATCAAGGCGGAGACGATGAGGTCGCGGTTCTCCCGGATGGAGGCCAGAATTTTCGCCTCGAGGAAACAGTCGCTGGCCTGCTCGTCCATATCGAAACGAATGATGAATGAACGGGACAATATCTCCGCCAACTCGCCGCCAAGCGGTTCGATGCCGGTGGTGTTGAGCAGACACTTGGTCCGCTCGATCACCGTCTCGGTGTCGGTGCCGCTCTTGCGCTTCTCCTTGCGATGCCGGTGATGCTGGTCAGGATGAAGGTGGTCAGGTCCTCGGTCATCTGTTTGACCTCGATGTTGTCGAGGACGATGAGCGGATTCTGCGACCCGTCGGTGTAGTTGGCCGCGTCGGTGCTCTTCTTCTGCTGAGGCTCGCCGTAGAGCAGCGCTGAGATCAGCTTGCTCGCGGTGGTCTTGCCCGATCCCGCTGGACCCTCGAACCGGGTCATCGGTCTGGTGCCGGCGAAATCGATCAGCAGAAAGCAGGACAGCCAAGAGAGGATCAATGACCTTTCGCCCGGGGCGCAGGTCATGTTGTCCAGGACCAGCTCCACCAGGAGGCGATCCGCCTCGTCGGGGTCGGCATCCGGCAAAAAGCGGATCGGAGCCATCTTCCGGGAGCCGTCCAGGATGACGCCGTCCGCGTTGCCGCCGTTCTTGAGCACCTCGATATCATCCGGTGTGATCCGGACGATCTCATGATCGTCGTTATTGAGGTTGAAATAGATGGTGTTGCGTGCGACGTCGGTGTGGAGCCAAGAGAAGTGATCCCTTACCTGGCCGCGCTCGACCGCGAGATTGGCCAGCACTTCATAGAAGGTGCGGCCACCCCCGGTTGTCTGTACAAGGTTCGTGTGCTTGTAGATGGTCGAGGAATAGAGCCTCTTGCGGCCGCGGTCCGGCGTGTCCATCCAGAATATGGTGTCTTCGAAAAACATGAACGGCTCTCCTTGCGGCGTGCGGAAAAACCGTGCTCCGTTGGCGGCGAACCATTCGAATGCGGCTTCGGCCATGCGCGCGAAGTCCGGTGAGCCGTTCTCTTCCTCCGTTTCGATCATCACCTGCTCGATCCTGGCCCGGCAGGAACCGGGAGGTGCACCGGTGCGGTGTTTTTCGCGCTTCTTCTCTTGACCGGCCTGAGACCGTCTCTCCTTCTGCACGGTGCGCACCTGGTCCCGCAGCGTGGACAAGGAGAGATTCGATTTTCCGAATCGTTCCTGAACCAGCTTCAGATATCGGTTCTGTTCCAGGGGGGACAGCCAAGCTATCTCGCGCAGGATCGGTTCGAGCTTCCGGTTGCGTTCATCTTCAGGGATATCGGTCGGAAGTCTGGAGATTCCGAATTCAAGCGGCGCGCAGGCCTCGCTGAGAAGCCGCTCGAAATCCTCCACCGTATGTCCCAAGGCGAAGTAGTCGTTGACATCGATCTTGGCCGCGGCGAGGAGGCGTTCCGCATCCTTGACATCTTCCTGGGGTCGTCCTTCGAGCCGCTTGGCAAGCTCACGTCGCCCGACCGCGGCATCAAGATCGAACCGCTCCCGCAGTTCACGTCGCGCCTCCTCTTGCCGGTCCTCGAGCGGCAGGACGACGAGCTTCGTCTGGATTCTGTGCCCGGCCAACACACTCGCGGTCTTGAGGGCACCGTCGAGTCCGGCCTGCGAAACCTCATTGTCCTGACAGATATACACCGTCTTCACGCCGCGGAGCTTGGGCAGGAGACGGTCCCAGTCGGAGCTCCTTATCCTGACCGTCACCGGAGAGACCGCAGGAAAACCGTGTTCCATCAGCGAGATGCAATCGGTGACGCCCTCGGTGATGATCACCCTTTCAGGACCTGCCAGCAGGCAGTCTTCGTTGTAGAGGTGACTGTTGTTGATACAGGGGGCGATGTGTTTGTTCGAGCTGTCGTCATGAACGGGCAGCTTTTTGTATTTACCCTGTTCCCAAGGTTTGTCCGGTGTCCAGGGCGTCTTGCGCCCGATCATGAAGACGACGCGTCCATGGCTCCAGTATGGAAAGACGATCCGACCTTCGAAGAAGGGGAAAAGACCGTCCTGACTCGTCGGCCGGAATGCCCCCGCCGCGGCGAGTTCACGCGGGCTGAAGGCCTTGTCGCCGTTGGTCAGCGCCGAGATGACGCCGGGATGTTCCCCGCCGGAGCCGCCCTTTGTCGGTTCGTTGGCGGCGTACCCGATGGTGAGTGAATCGATGGTTTCATCCGATAGTCGATAATTCGACCGCAGCCAGTCCAACACTTCCGGCGAGTCTTTGAGCCGTTGATGATAGTACGACGCCAGCGCGGTCAACGCTTCTTGGGCGCGGAGTTCCAGCACCCGCGCCGCTTCCGTCTCCTGCATCCGTTCCGGTGACAGCCCGTACTTGGCGAGCGGGGGCAGGTTCGCTTTCGTGGCCAGGAAGTCACGAGCCCGTTGGTGGCTTTCCGGCATGGGGCCGGACCGACCAGTTGTCACCTCACCGGATTGAATGAATTCGACGAGCTGAAGAACATCGCCGCCCAACCCGCAACCGAAGCAGTACCAGCCCTGCTTGTCGAGCATGATGTGAAGCGACCGGTGCGATTGACTCTTGTGCCTGGGGCAATCGCATTGGAGAAGGCGGACCGACTCATGTTGAATGTGGGAGCCGAGCAGTTCACGGGCGACAGAACCGATATCCAGATCGGTTATCAACCGATAGTATTCCTTGACATTGTCCATCGCCGCATTCGTCATGTCGCGCCTGGCTCCTACACGGATTCTTTCTATGCCGTCCCGGCGTCGGTCTTCTCGGCCAGGAGGAGGGAAAGAAACGTCTTCCTCTGGTCGACGTGGCGTTTCCTGGCACAGTTGCTGATTCCCCAACGGTCTCCGATGACCACAGCCGCTTCCTTGGCCCGGGTGACCCCCGTGTAGAAGAGATTGCGGTGGTGCATGAACGCATGGGATTTGTGCACGATGACTACGGCGCAGGGGAACTCCGATCCCTGGGTCTTGTGAATGGTGAGAGCGTAAGCGAGTTGAATATCGTAGAGGTTCGGGGAACCGGATTCGATCTCCACCGGCATTCCGTCGAACTCGATAATGAGCGAGCCGTCCCGCGCGACATTGGTGACAACGCCCACAGCGCCGTTCATCACGCCGAGTTCGTAGTTGTTCCGGGTCTGGATGACCTTGTCGCGTGGAAAGAGCTTGGGTTTGCGCCCGGCCGGGATAACCGGGACCTCCACTCCCCACAGCTTCTGTTGGATCAGCCGCTGCAACTCGCGGTTCAGATCGCGCGTGCCAGCGGCCCTTTATGTGTCGGCGTCAGGACCTGGACGTCGTTCACGAGGTCGAAGCAAGGCGCTCGTGCAAGACGTTCTCGAACATTTCGAGAAGAAACCGTTGCGCATCCCACTGGTCGGTGAACTGGTCGACCAAGTACCACGGCCGTCGACCCGAGGCTTCGGCTTCGCTGGTTTTGTGCACCTCGCCCCGCAGCACGGCGGTGCTGTTCTCCTTGAGAACGCCGCCTGCCGGACCACCTTGTCCAGAACCACCGTCGGAACCGCACGCGTCTGGACCAGATCGCGCAGCAGGTTGCCCGGACCTACGGGCGGCAGCTGATTGTGGTCGCCCACCAGCACCACGGCGGTCCGAGCCAGGTCGATGCACCGGAACAGCTGCCAGGCCAGCGGAATGTCCACCATCGAGACTTCGTCGACAACAACCACGTCGGTATCGAGGGGGTCTTCAGGCCCGCGGGCGAAATCTTGACCGTTGAAACCAAGCAGTCGGTGAATTGTGCTGGCACCGCGGTTCACGACCTCTTCGAGCCGTTTGGCGGCCTTGCCGGTGGGCGCGGTGAGGGTCACATGAAGGTCGAGTTCGTCATAAATATCCGTGATCGCCGAGACGGTGAATGTTTTTCCACTGCCCGCACCGCCGGTGATGAGGGTGATAGATTTGGAAATCGCCGCCAGGACGGCGATGCGTTGCCCCTCGTTGAGAGTGGGGACGATCCTGTCCACCAGGCCGGGCAGATCGCACCGTTCAGGAATGTGCGGATTGGCGACTCCCCCTTTTCGAAGCGTCCCGGCCAGGTCATCCTCCATCTTGCGGATGTCCGGTCGTGCGACCAGGAATCTGCCGCCGTGAGCGGCACAGGAAAGCGCGCCTTCATCGATCAGCGTGCTCAGCGTCTTTTCGATGCGGTCGCGGCTGTCGAGGACATCCATGACCAGAAGCATGTTGGCCTGATCGATCAGCTCTTCATACTCGATCCAGCAATCGCCTTGCTCCAGCGCCGTCGACACGCAATGGGTGATGCCGGCGCGGATGCGGGCCGGATCGTCCTTGTCCGTACCCATCTTGCGGGCGATCTTGTCGACGCGTTTGAATCCGAACCCGCGCACCTCGCGGACGATGATGTAGGGGTCGGCCTTGAGCAATCCCAGTACGTCATTGCCGAACTTCTTGACCAGAGATGTCACTTGGTAATGGGTCAGCCCGTAAGCGGCCAGCCAAGTGATTGCCTTGTTGGTCTGCCTGGTCTTCCGCCATTCCGTGCGCAACCTATGGATCGCCTCGATGCGAAGCCCCGCCGCCTGCGCAACGGCCTCCGGCTCCTCGCTGATGGCGCGGTCGAAGTCGCGGCCGAAACGCTGGGCGATCAGGCGGGCTTTTGCCGGTCCTATACCTTTTATATCCGGGTGATTGGCCAGGTAGTTGGCCAGACCGTCGGTATCCAGCTCAAGGTCATATTCCATAATGTCCACCTCGAACTGACGCCCGTACTTGGAGTGTGTAATCCAACGGCCGTGGAGTACGACGTGGTCCTGCTCGCGCGCATAGAATCTGCCGGCGAACTGGATTTCATCACCGGATTGCGTTTCCAGGCGGCCCGCGGAGAAACGCGGTCCAGCGTAGAAGACGGCGTCGATCCGCCCGCGGACGGTTATGGTGTTGTCTTTGGTTCGTTTTCCCATCGTGTCGGTCCCTTCCGGTGAAATCTGAGCAAATAGCCCTCGACGAAGCGGCAGGCGGCCTGCCGGTCCGAGCAGAAGAAGACCGGAATGTCGAAGTCGACGACGATGGAAAGAACGGTCCCGAGAACGGCGTTGGGATTCGCACCTGAGCGGTAGCGTCCACCGAGGATATCGCTGAGGTCGGCCTCAACCACGACACAAGCGGCTGCATATCCGGAAAGGCGCTGAAGCTCCCTCTTGAACCGTTTCCGGGAACGGATGACGGTGGAAACGAAGTCCTCGAGGGTCTTGCGCTCCACCGCCACCGAGTCCTCGTGCCCTTCGATGGAATAGTCCCCGGCGGGGAGTGCCCGGCGGATGACCGCCACGGATCGGGGATCGAAGGTGTAGGCTCCTGTTCCCGCGTGTCGACGACGACGGTGATCCGGTCCTCGTCAGAACGGCGCGAGGGCACCTTTGGCCGCCGTATCGTATTCGTCCCCGCCGTCTTCGAGCACGATGCGCCGGTTGAAATAGACGTTTTCGTTTTCGCCCCGGGTGCGCTTGGTCACCTCGATCTTGACGTTGAGCAGTTTGTCCAGGTTGTTGGGAAGCTCGGAGAGCTTATCGAGATCGAGCCCGCAGGTATGCAGGTCCGTTTTAAGCCACTTGATGTTCTCGCGGGTGGCCATCACGTTGTTGCGCCAGAGGAGCCTTCCCTGGAACCGCGGCGCGATCACTCGAAGCGTCCATTTGAGCATGGGATTGCCCGATGTCTGCGCCCGGGTCAGTTCCACCCGCTCGACGTTCACCTGGTATTTGCCGTCGTGGATCGGTTCGAATTCCCGATCTTCGACTTCAGCCTGCGCGAAATCGTCGTCGAACTGCGCAAGGTCGAGGTCCTCCGAGCCGAAAGGCTGGTCGTTGTGTCCGTAATCTTCGTTCTGCATGGTTGTATCCTCCATCTATGGGTTATTTACCGGCGGGAACGGGCTTCTTGTCCCGCGTATCCCCCGGTGCCGAGGTCGGCCGCGAGGCACCCGCCTTGGGCGCGGCCGCCGGCCTGTTGAACACTTCAGTGAACTTGGAAAAATCGAGATCGATGGTTTCGGGCAGGCGTCCCGTCCGATCACCCGCCTCGTAGTGCGGACTCGGCTTGGTGCGCATGACGCGGCGATAGGAAGTCTTCCCCTCCTCGTCGGTCACCGCCTCGAGGTCGCAGTAGAGGATGAGGTCGACCATGCCCACCACGATCTTGCGGGCTTTGTCAGGCAGGGTCGGGACGATGCGGGTGTATTTTCCGGTGCGGGTCTCGATCTCTTTTTCCACCGAATGGGAGACCAGAAAGAGGCCGTATGGCATAAAGGCCATCTTGGTCAGGACGCGATGGAACTCGTTGTTGATCAGAGCCCAGCCTTTTCCGTAGCCGAGGTCGGACTCGTGCTCGATCTTGAACTTGGTGCAGATATAGTCGCTGCACATCCGGTAGGCGTTATCGACCGTGTCGATGATGACGGTCTTGAACGGATGCTTGCCTTCAGCGATCTCTCCGCATGAGGCGAGCAGTTCGTCCCATGATCGGATGGGGACCTGATATACATCCAAGGCGTTCAGCCCCGGCTCGGTGGCCAGGAACAGGGCCCCGTCGGAATGCGAGCACCAGGTTGATTTGCCGATCTTGCTGCGCCCGTACACGAGCACGGTCAGATCGGCCAGGTTTTGTTTCTGCGGTGTTGTCTTGGTCGGTAGCATGTGTCTTCTCCTTTTCTTGTCCTCAAAATGCCGGAGCCTCATTTACCGAGGCTTCGTCCCGCAGCTCTTCATGCGGGGGGACTTTGCGGTAAAGGTTGTCGATGACGTTGGGACTGCCGTCGGAACGGCAGAGCGGGAAATACGCGCAGGGTCGCCGATAGTGGAAACAGAAGGCGGTGTTCTGGTAGAAGACGCCGCGCCGTCGGGCGTCGAGGAACGCCTGGGTCAGCTCCCACAGCTCGGCCTGCAGCGTCTCGAAGCGGTCGCGCGAGAGGTAGAGCATCTCCCGGTGGAACATGCCCGGCTCGGCGTACTTGGCGGCCAGTCGTTCCTGAAATGCGTCATCGCTTTCCGGGAGTTTGCGTTTGGCGCTGGTCTTCCCGGTCTTTGATTTCGCGATCAGTGCCGCACGGCGGGCTTGGTATTCGGCTTCGGTCTCGCCGCGGCCTTGTTGAAGGCGCGCTTTGACCAGGATGTTGTAGAGCACCCCTGCGATGCGGATGCCGAGTGTCTGCTCGACGTAACGGGAGTACAGAACGATCTGGAAGTCGGTCCACAACCGCTCCAGATAATCGGCGTCCACCTGAGAGGCTGTCTTATGTTCGAGCAGGTAATGCTCGTCACCGGTGCGGACGATTCCGTCCACGCGACCGGCCAGCACGAAGCTCCTCGATGATGCCCCCGTGGCCGGGTTGATGATCTTCCCGTCGAAGGTTCTCTCGAGGGATACAGCTTCGAACTCCTCGGTCGGATAGCACGACGCATAGCCCTTCATCATGGCAACAGCCAGGTGCCAATCGCGTTTTTGGGCCTCGTCCTGGTTCCGATTCGGGTAGGTCCGGTCGATATGGTCGAGGACCGCTTCCAGATTTCCGGTGCCGTGCCAGACCTCCAGGCATTGATGGATCACCGTCCCGAACGCCAGGTTGTGATCCTGCTCCAGGGGGACCAACTCGTGGATGTACCGCCATTCGCACGCCTTGCGGCAGTTGCGGAACAGGCTCCACATCGAATAGGTGGTGGTCGTATTCGCACCCATCACGCGGCCCCCGTAGCTTTCAGCTCCGGAGAGGCTGGATGCGCGTCTCCCACCCGTTCGACCTTGAACGCCTCTTCGCCGAACTCGCGGGAAAGGAACCCGGTGAAAATCCTGGCGATGGCGCGGCCGACATCGGTCGCCGCATCCACCACGCAGGAACGCTTTTTCGAGTCCAGACAGAAAGACGCATCGAGCCGTATCAGGGCGCGGCCGTGCAGGCTTTCGGCGGCGAGAACGGCAAGGAGCAAAGACTCCTCGACGTCCCGGAACGGGACCTTGGTATTAAAGTTGTATCTGTAGATTTCACGGTTCATTGTCTTGCCTCCGTTCTTTGCGATCCGTTTGGAGGGCGCGCCCGGGCCGGATGTCGTTGGGGCTTCTCGAACGCCTTGCCGGCATCCGACCCGGTCAATACCTACCGGAAGCGACCCCGGACCGTCGGGCGGTCAGAGGTAGTCCCTCAGTCCGGCGTCCTCGAAGATCGCGCGCAGCTTTTTGATGGATTCGTAGATCGTGCCCCGCGGAATGCCGGTGTCGCGGGAGATCTCGGTGACGGTTTCCGTTTCGAGACGCTGGCACAGGCTGCGCAGCTCGGGTGGGAGCTGCTCCACAGCCTTGTGGACATCGATGGTGAGCGCACGCAGCTCGTCCGCCGGGCGCGACAGCTTTCCGGTGCGTCGCAGGTATTCCTCTTGATCGATGGTCTCCATCCGTTCGATGGAGCCGCCTTCTTCGTCCTCGAACCGGTCGTTCAGGGAACATCGGCAGAGGCGGTAGTCCCGCATGCCGGCCTTCTGCGATTCGATGATGGTGGCGATCTTGTGCTCGACCACCCGGGCGATGAACGTGTTGCGCTGGGCGCGGTCGGGATTGAATTTGGGCAGTCGGCGAAGCAGGTCGAGCATCAACTCCTGCTCCAGATCGTCGCGGTCCGATTCCGTGAATCCGACCCGTCCGACCAATTGCCTCGCCTTGTACTTGATGAGTTGAACGGCATACTCGTCGATTCCTTCGTAGTGATTGTTGAAACCCATTTGAGCCTCCTCGGGGCCGAGGAGGAGCTCGTGTGGGTGTCGACCTGTGCCGGTACGGCCGCTCTAAACGAACTGAGCGGAGGTGTTGCGAGTACGCCGGTTTCGGCGACACCCACAACGACCTCCGCTCTGCGGCCAGTCAGTTGTCTGGTGTTGGACCGTGCTCTATCTGCCGGGCCGGATTCAGGCCCGGAGCGCGTCCGCGACGGTCATGCGGACGGGCAATCCGTTGTCGATCATGAGTTCCTGGATCGAGAGCGAACGCTCCCGGTCGAAGACCTCGAACAACTCCGCCACCTTCTTTTTGAGAGCGAAGCCGTCATTGCTACGGGAGACATTCGGCCCGTTGTCCTTGCCGAACAGAAACAGCCGCAGCACGGTGGGCGGCGGGTCGAAAACAGGTTCGCCGTTGCGCACCTCAAGGCTTTCGATCCGCCCGTAGTTGATCTCCTGCATCAACTCGATCAGGCGTTTCCTGGCAGGAGTCAGGGCCGCCTTTGTCACTACATCCGTCATACCGGACCTCCTTCCGCGCCTTCGGGCGCATCAACGAAAAACCCCCTGGAAGGCAGGTCCGGCGAAGGGTCCTCCCAGGGGGCGTTACCCGGATAACCCGGGCGTTTCTTGCTGGGGTGAAGGTCTCGCCGGACCTGTCACCCCTCATTGGCGAAATTTCGATGAATGGAGCCGGAAGCCCCGGTGCGCGGATGCGGAAAGGTGGGAATATCCTGATATTTCAGGCTGATGTGCAGACTAAGACGCGGAAACTTTTTTTGATTTTTTTTCCGATGGCCCAGCGAAATTCGCTGGCGAGGACGGATGGCTATTCGTCGGGGGAAATAAGGAAGAGTGCCTGCCAACCTTTTCCGTCATCTGTCAGGCGGAAGGGGTCGCCTTCGATGCGGAAAAAGTCACGCAGGTTTGTAGCGAGGATTTCCCGGCGTTTCTGGTTCCGCCGGTCGGCTTTGTTGCTGCTCCAGTCCAACACGCCGTGCTCGTCGGAAAAGGTGCGGAGCAGTTCCCACTGGACGGTTGGATCACCGTTCTTCTTGTTGGCCATACCCATCTGCGTGTAATTGAACACACCACCGGCCGACTTCACCTTGATCGAAACGGTATGGCCGTCCTTGAATCTTATCGAGACGTTCCCCCACGTTGCATCGGAGGAGTCGGGAAAAACACTATGCCTCCATTGTCTTTGGGAGACGGGAGGTTGGCCGTTCGGAACGGTGACAGGATGTCATCCAGGGAACGAAGGAGGCGAAGCTTGCGATTGCCGGTGAACCCTACGTTCTCCGATAATGGGATGAACGCCGAGTTTCTATCCGCCAGGAGCTTCTCCGTTTGTGCAGTACAAAGATCGCGTGAAGGGGCCAGAAGGATGAACGGGATATCGACCCTTCCCGTCAGCATCGACGACGCCACCGAGATCTGCAGGCTCCAGTTGGATAGTCAGGTAAACGGGGAATCGAAATCCGGCGTATGGGGAGTAGACGCCGATACGTGTCGTTCCATGGAGATCGGTCCGGGAATCCGGTTCTTTGATCAGCTTGAAAGTCTCGACTATCGCTCCATCCAAGGCCGCACGGTCCAATTCATAGACCACGATGTCGGACCGCTTCAAAGGAAAGGTGTCGCATCCACGCCCGCACCTGCAGACCGCGACTATGTCCTCCGGGTCATGTATGACCACATCGTGCTCGCAACCGCAGCCGCGTTGAACCGTGCAGGGATGTGATGATGCCAGTTTGCCGTTCGGTCGAAGAAATCCCTTGGCGGATTCATACCCGTCTCCGAATTTCGCCCGCCATTCTGCTTCCACGGCGGCCAATCCGGGGACGGCTTCGAGCGCCGGCCATGGATTCTTGGTATTACTCACTCTCATCTTCCTGGTCGGCAATGATGAATCCGCGTCTGGTGAGCCAATCTTCGACCACGGATGCATCGCTGTCCCTGGTGTACTGAGCGATGTTCGAAGGCCTGATCGTGACGGTGCGAGCGGTCTTGGAATCGGTGAATTTCACTTGGAAGCTCGCCCGGATGATCCGCGCCTTTTTGGGCATGGCGCGTCCGCTCCCGGAGTATGCGGCGAAGATATCGTTGGCTTTCCGAATCTCGATTTCCTTTTCCGCACCGCCCCAGAAGTATTGAATCTCTTTGAGCCGGACCCACTCCATGCCGTCGATGTCCGTGCAAACGATGGATGCCTCTCCATCAGTCCGCAAGGGTTCGAGTGTGTACTTGCCGGTTCCGGGAAAGAAATCCTCGTCGTTGAAAAGATGGCGACCGAACTCCTTACGGAAGGTATCCTTTTCACCCTTGTTGCAGGCATTCATCCGGAATTCGCCGATGGCTGGCTCATACACCAACACGTCGTATTTTTCGGGACGGTAAAAGACGCTCGATGGTTGACCGCTGACAAGGCTGCCCTCCCGCCTCATTGGATCGCCATGGCGTACCAGGAACCAGACGGAGTCTTTCTTGGGATAGACGAAGACCTTTGAGCCCCGGTCGCGCTTCTTCTTTTCGTACCAGTCGTCCAGGCTCTTTTCGAGCGCGGCCAAGGTTTTCGAAGTCGGCCGCTTGAATTTCGGAATCGGGCGTATCTCCGTCTGGAAATACTCGAAGGAGCGGGGCCTGGTGAGATACTGTTCCGCGTGCTTACGCTCCAGGAGGTCCTTGTCCTGAAGATAGACCTGAACGGCCACGTCCGCAGCCGTGGGATCGGGCTTTCCGTCAAGGGAGATGCCGTTGGTCTCCGCCTCCTGGAGAAGAGTGTCCATACACTCGGGCGTGGCCATCTCGTGTACGAAGAAGAGCGCGTCGAGCAATGATTTCGGCGTATCCGCGCCCGGATTCATGAGCACGTTGACAAGCTGATCGTAATCCAGACCGTCGGATGCGGATGGCGGTGGCAGCGTCAACCCTCGGCTGTCGAAATAGGATTTATGGGGCTTCAAGAGAGCCAGTAGGTGCTTACGCGCGATAGCCTTGAGGCCGTCGGCGTGGGCGAATCGCCTGAGGTTGTACGTTGCCATTTGTGTGTTCCTCCTTAACTTCTAAAATAACCTATACATTTTGTTGATTATTGAGCTCCTTTTGCTTGGCGGCAAAACGTTAGATATTCCTTCGTGTTTGAAATGGCTCGTTTACCTTAAAACCAATTGTCTGTAGTCATCTTGATGGCCTCTTAGGTGGAACCTCCGCTCCACAAAATTTACATCGGACAGTCTTGTTTTTCTTGTCAGATGAAACAACCTGCGGTCGTTTGCATTTCGGACAATCTCGTTTGAGGCCTAAGATTCTCCCCAGAATTGTTGAAATAAATATCGGATTCACTCTTTCTTCCTTCTTTTCTCTCCTGCCATGCTAATGCACTTTCGTTTTGCGAACCTGATTACTCAGGGATGATCACGCGACCCCGCGATGTAAAAGAAACACCTTGTTGTGTTTGTGTGCCAATCATTATTGATTCAACAATCGGCGGATTAACAGGTTTGTCAGCCTTCCATTCGACCATAAAGTTTGCACCAGATCCTCCACTCTCATCTCTTTCCGGTATTACGTAGCGCAATGATTCTAACGGCTTTAGAATCACCGGCGTTTTAATGTATTTCTTTAATAGTTGCCCTTGGGTTTCATAGTAATCCACTACGATAATTTTGATCGAGTGTTTTGGATCTATATTTCTGATGCTCAAGGTTACTGTCAATAAGAACGGCCTTTCCCTGTTTCCACTGTAGATGTGTGAATACGCTGGAACATAAATATTTTGTCCGCCAGACAGTCCGAAATGTTCACCCGCATAAGATGGCTGATACGATAAAATGGATATGGATAAGAATACGAAAATAATGGCTGATAATTGTTTGTAACTCATAAAACCTCCGATCAATCGAGCTGCATTAACATGCAGTTTTACATTTTTATGGTTGCGTATCATTCGGCTCTTTGATTATCACGATACCACGTGCTTTTCTGGGTTCACGTTTTAGGTACCCTTTGCGAACGAGTTGATTGATTTGCTCGTGCACGCTGGCGTGAGATATCCCAAGCGCGCCAGAAAGTTCTTTGATCGTCGGAGGGAACCCATGCTCGACCGTGAAAAATCGGATCTCTTGCAATGTGCGAAGCTGGGGCGCGGTTATCTCTTGAACGGGCTGTCTACCTTTTCTAGTATTACTCATTACTTCCGATCCTCTTATAAAAATTCTATCTCTATCAATTGAGACACCGCCTACCATTTCAATCATGCCTTACGAAAGCTATCGCCACGTTTTTTATGGCAAAATACTTCCATCTTTTTCGTTTCACGTTGGCGATGTTGCCATATGACAAAAAGCCTCCCGATTCCCCTCGTTTCCAATGATCGCAACCAAATCCTCCGACATTAAAACAAAATCGGCATCAGGATTGGGCTTCAGCTGCCCATTCCGAACAACACCGACGACAGAGGCACCAGTTGTTTTGCGTATTTCGCTTTCACCAATGGACCGATTCGCCATAGGACTTTCCTGGGATAACCGAATCCATTGCAAATCAAACTGCTGTTCGGCTCCTCGAAGTTGAGAAAGCACGCGGTAGCTGTCATTCGAATTAAACAACACCGCATAAAGTTCCTGCCGAATGGTATCGGTGTGACGTTGAACCTCCGTTGGCGGAATGTTTAGGTGGAGAAGAGACTGGCGCGTCATTTCAAGGCTCGCCTCGAACTCTGGAAGAACAACTTCTGAGACCCCAAGTTCTTTCATCACTTCGAAATAATCCGGGCCGGCGGTTCGTGCCACAATTTTAAGACGCCTGTTTAAGCGTTTCGAATGAAAGATTGTTGATCTGGTCGCTACAAGGTCGGGCATAGTCAAAATGAGAAGGGTTGCATTTTTAATTCCTGCTGCTTCAAGAACGATTTCCTGACTGGCATCGCCATAAATCACTGACATGCCGGTCCCCTTGGCTTGTTCAAACCGCCTATAATCAAGCTCGATAATGACAAATTGCATATTCAGACGCTTTAAAATCTGCGCTATCTGAAAACCTACACGTCCGCCACCTGCAATAACAACATGCCCTTTATATCCGTGGTCAGGAATGTTTGAAGTTTCCAGTCTCTCATGACGAAACCAACGCTTTTTAAGCGCGTAGATTTTGGTCGTCTGGCCTGAAATCAGTGGCGTGAGCACCATGGAAAGAATAGTTGCGGTTAAGACTAAAGAGTAAAGATCGTTGCTGATAGAACCCGTAGACAGCCCAACTCTGGCCAGAACAAAGGAAAACTCGCCAATTTGAAATAGTCCCAGTCCAACAGCCAATGGGATAACATTACGGTAATTGAAAACACGTGATACACCAGCAAATATTAGCCCTTTGCCAATACATACGGTTATTACCAACACGATGACTTCCCGAACATGGCCGAATAAAAACCCCGGATCGAAAAGCATCCCGACCGATGAAAAAAACAGTAGCCCGAAAAGATCTCGCAGTGGAATGATATCGCTCAAAGCCTGGTGGCCGTAGTCCGACTCGCTCAAGACCATTCCGGCGACAAACGCACCAAAGGCGAAGGAAAGTCCCGCCAGGTGGGTAATGTAGCCCACCCCAAGTCCGATGGCGGTAATCGCCAAAAGGAAAAGCTCCCTTGAGCCGAGTCTGGCGATATGCGACATCAGCCGTGGAAGCAATCGCGTTCCAAGCAAAACCATTCCTGTAATGAACCCCGCGGCCTTGAGGGCCGCAAAGCCAAGCGCCGGTAAACCCACGACCGGATTATTCAGTTGAGGAAGGATAATCATCATCGGGATCACAGCCAGATCCTGAACGATGAGCATCCCGATCATTACCTTGCTGGAGAGGGTTCCCAGCCAGCCTTGATTCATCAACGTTTTTAAAATTACCATCGTACTTGAAAGCGAAATCAGCGCACCGAGCCAAAGCGACGATTTCCAATCCAATCCCATCAGGTGGCCGATACCAAAACCGAGCCCCACGGTGAGGGCCATTTGGATCGGTGTCCCCACCAGCGCAACCATTTTGACAGGTTTAAGATCCTTGAGAGAAAATTCGAGTCCGAGGGCAAACAGTAGTAATGCAATACCGATCTCGGCAAGCAATTCGATCTCATGTATGTCTGAGACTGCCAAGGCCACCGTATGCGTCCAAGAACAATTCCCGCAACGATATATCCCAGGATGAGGGGTTGTCCCAGCCGCTGCAGCAGCAGCCCACAGAAAAATGCGGCCACAACGAGGAGGATTATATCGGTTGCTATACCCATTTATGCTCCAATCCTATGATACATTCAAATATAACCAAATATTCAGATAGTTATCCATAAAGCAAAAAACCGCGCCATTGTCCACCGCTTTGGTTCGGTTAACTTGTGAACATGAGGTCTTCTTCGCTGCTCTTCGACCATGATCTCCTAAACCTATTATGAGGCCTGGGCACTAACGACAGAAGCCGCAGGTTCAGTCGAGACGAACCGCGGCCAACCTATAAGTTTTATATTCTATGACCTGATAGGCGTCAGGTCAATAGAAAAGATGAGTGTGGGCCCAGAAGGTGGTATGATGAGAGAAAGAGAAGGCTGTTCTATTTTCCCAAGCGCTCTCGCACCAGCTTCGCCCACATCTTGCGCTGACGGTGCCAGTGGGCGACGGCGGCGATGGGGCGGACATCCTTCTCACGGATCGGATCACGGCCTTTGACCGTGCGGGGCAGAAACAGGAGGGCTTCCTGAATGTCGGGGGCCAGGTTGAGCAGGTTCATGATCTGCGTGATTCTGGCCCGCGTCACGTAACCGAGGCGGGCCAGATCCGCATAATCACGCACTTCACCGTTGCCCACCAGCCCGTCGTAGCGGATCGCCAGAGCCATCAGGCGCGAGATGCGGGGCACGTTTCCCGGTTCGATGTTTCGGTCGTTGCGTGATTGGGCATTGCCGTTTTTCCGGCTGTTCTTGGGCTGGAAGGTGAAGGATACCTCCAACCGGCTTAGTCCAATTCCCGAAGCGTCCGGTCTGTGATGTTTCATGCCGTTCCCTCTGCATCTCTGACGGCGGCCTCGCTGCACAGCGCTTTGATCCCCGGTGACCGGAACGTGACCGTCACCTTGCCGTCCCGTCCGTCATAGCCGACGCGTTCGACGAGCAACCGAACGATCCGGGACTGTTCTCGGGGGGAGAGCGATTCCCACACCGGGGCGAAAGCTGTCAGGGCTCTGGTCAGGTCACCTTCATCCACGGCTTCTTTCTGGATGGAAATGACCTCTTCACGGATGGCGGTCATCCGTTGATCCAGGGACCCGATCTGGTCCTGAAGGTCGGCCAGCTGATCAATCGCCAATTTCTGGTCAGAGGCGACGGAAAAGGACTCACTCATCAGTTTCTGAACCCTGGTGTGCAGCCGCTTGAGCACCCGTTCATGGCTCTGCCGCTCCTTATTCAGTTCCGCCAACCGTTTTTCGCTTTCCTCTCTGACTTTCGCCGCCGTAGCCGCAATGATCGTCTCGTTGCTTCCGATGCCGCGGATGTGTTCAACCACCGCATTCTCGATCTCCTGGGCGTTGAGCGACTTGCTCGGGCAGGACGACCACCCCCGCTGCTGGGCGTTGAGGCACACGTAATATCGGTATAGCCTGCCGTTCTTGTTGGTGTAGGTATGGATCATGCCGGTGCCGCAGGGCGCACAGTAGAGAATCCCTTTCAAAAGCGCGCCGTACTTGTTGCGCACCGCCTTGCCGCCTGTCTGGCCGTTTCTCCGGAGGGTATTCTGCACCCGTTGCCAGAGGTCGATGTCCACGATCCCGTCGTGTTCACCGTCATAGATGGTTCCTCTAAAGGCGACCTTGCCGGTGTAGGTCACGTTTGTCAGAAGCCGGAATAGGCTGTTCTTGCTAAAGGGCTTTCCACCACGCTCTTTACCTTTTAGGGTGGTCCATCGCTTGGCGTGCCACCCCCTCCGTCCGAGTTCCTCAACCACCGGGATCATGGCCTTGTGTTCGAGATAGAGCTGGTAGATCGCCTTTACCTGGGCGGCTTCCTCTTTATTGATCACCAGCTTGCCGCCTTGCCGGTCCACGTCGTATCCCAGGACCGGTTGGCCGCCGATCCACTTTCCTTTCCTGCGAGCTGCGGACATCTTGTCCCGTGTACGTTCCGAGATGATCTCGCGCTCGAACTGGGCGAACGAAAGCAGGATATTCAAGGTGAGCCGCCCCATGGAGCTGGTCGTGTTGAACTGCTGCGTGACCGATACGAAGCTCACGGCATGCTTGTCGAACAGCTCCATCATGCGGGCGAAATCCAGGAGGGAACGACTGAGCCGATCCACCTTGTAGACCACGACGCAGTCGATCTCCCCGGCCTCGATATCGGCGAACAGGCGTTGAAGGCTGGGCGCTCCATATTGCCGCCGGTGAAACCGCCGTCGTCGTACCTCGCAGGCAGGCAGGACCAACCCTCGTGTCTCTGGCTCACGATATACGCCTCGGCTGACTCCCGCTGGGCATCCAGGCTGTTGAACTCCTGCTCGAGCCCTTCGTCGGTGGACTTTCGCGTATAGATGGCGCAGCGGGTGGCTCCGTTCTCTTCTGGAACCGGCTGCCGGGCGGATGATAGAGATTGGATACTGGTTCTGTTCATTCGTTCCTCCTTTTCGTTTTTCGGTTCCCGCTCTGCGCGGTCCCGCCGTCGGCCAATCCGAAGAAGAGGAACCCGTTCCATTTGCTGCCCGTTACTTCCTTGGCGATGGCGGACAGGGATTTGTATCGACGTCCCTCGAACTCGAACCCGTTGTCGAGGACCTTGACAACGATGTCGCGGCCCTTGAAATCCCTGGCGAGCAGCGTGCCGGGAAGGGGCAGCCGCGGATCTCGCGAGGGGGGAAGGTGGCTGATCGAGGTCCTTGTCCTCACTTCCGCTGAGCCAGACTTGACCGGGTCGCGGGGAGTGCGGATTCTGAGATCTGCGTCGTCGGCCAGCTCCTCGGCGCGCCGACGGGCCCTTTCGGTAAGGTCGCCTTCGGCCAGGACCTGGATGCGCCAGGCGATGCGTTTGCGCAGGAACTCCTTGTGGTAGGATCGCGTCTCCTCGCCGAACACATCGAGATACTTCTCTCGAAGCTCGCCGACCGTCATCCGGGCGAGCCCCTGGATTTCTTGATATGTGGTTGTTTCCATCCGAAACCTCCTTGGTTCACGTTTCACCCGTCGCGTGCGGTCCTCCCGCACCACAATCTCGGGGCGTTAACTCGTGAATGAATGAAGGCTTCGGTGGCCCGAAACATCAAGGCGTTTCTCCGTAAACGCCTCAGATTCTTGGACTTGCACCACATTCCCCTCCGAATCTTGGGAATCAGAGGGAAGTCTTCGGCCTTTCCGGTAGCGCATGTAGCCCTGGGCCAGGATTGAGACGACTTCGGCGGTCACCGCTTCAATCGTGTCGGGGATGTTGGTTTCAGCCTGCATCCGGTCCTCCTTCGCAGAAGGCCGATGGAAGGACCGTTGTGGATGCCGCGGGATGAACGACCTTGGTCAGGAACCGTTGGAGTCCGTCCGATATCGCTCGAGAGCGATGTCGCCGGCACCCACAACGGTCTCCGTTCTCACGGCCGCATCCGCTGTCTGGTGATCAACTTGCCGCCGAACCCCTTGGTCCGGCTTCCGGCTGATACCTACCGGAGGATCGCGTTTGATGTCGGCGCAGGGTCTGTGGGGAACCGGGCTGTTAAATAGCCGGATTCAAAAAGCGGAGAACGGGAGAATCAGGAAAGGACATTTGCGAAAACCGCGGCTGAACCCCCACGGTTGCATCGCAACCCCGAGCGGAGAGCATCGAAACGGAGAATCGGGAAGGATGTGCCCGTCGGCGTAAGTCGGCGAAGGCAGGGCAGAAACGACAATACCCCGTGGGGATCAACCCACAGGGTATTGCGTTAAATAAGAACCGCTGTTTTCAGCGGATAGAATTTTGGCTCCCCAGCACGGACTCGAACCGCGGACCCAGTGGTTAACAGCCACGGTTTTGGATTTTCGCCCTATTTACCTGTATTTCCTTAGACGTAATAAAAAACAGCAAAAGCAGTATGTTGTGATTGCTTTATTTTTAATTGACATAATCAGGCTTACCTGATTTTATAAGCTCCATGGTGGGTATAGTGGTGGGTATCGATTCCAAGTGGTTTTTTCAGTGGTCTCCAAAAGGGGGATGTCATGCCAGCACAAAAAAGATTCAAGACCGACTATCCTGGTGTCTATTACATCCTTGGGAAGGCGGTTTCGACCGGCAAGCCGGAAAAGATTTTCTACATCGATTACCGCAAAAATGGGAAGCGGGTACAGGAAAAGGCCGGTCGGCAATATCAGGACAACATGACACCAGCCAAGGCGAACCAGATACGGGCGAACAAGATACAGGGGAGAGAACTCCCGAATGCCGAACGCAGAGCCGCTCAAGAAGCCGCTGAGAAGGCAGAAAACGACCGATGGACCATCGACCGGTTATGGGACCTTTACTGTGAAAACAACGCCGATAACAAGTCCTTGAAGAACGAGAAGCTCAAATATGAAAATGCGATCAGGAACCGCATCGGCAAAAAGGAGCCCGGTGAACTCGTTCCCCTGGATATTGACCGGATTAGGATCAAATGGATCAAGGCCGGCAAGAAGACCATGGGCGTTCGGGTGTTGGAGCTTCTACGCCGAACGGTCAACTATGGTGTCAACCGTGGGTTGGTGGCGCCTATTAATTATAAAATCGAAATTCCCCGCTTGAACAACCAGACCACCGAAGACCTTTCCCCCGAACAGATCAAGAAGTTGATTGAAGTTCTTGACGCCGATAATGACCAGACGGCCGCCAATGTCATGCGGCTTGCATTGTTCACCGGGATGCGCCGAGGTGAGATTTTCAAACTCCGGTGGGATGACATCGATTTCCGCCGCGGGTTCATCACGTTGGCCGACCCAAAAGGCGGGCAAGACCAAACCATTCCTTTAAATGATGCAGCACGGGCGGTGTTGGAATCAATCGAGACGGACGATGACGAACCATGGGTCTTTCCCGGGCGCTTTCCTGGGCAGCACCTGACCGATTGCCGTGATAGTTTCCGTAGGATAGCCAAGGCGGCAGGGTTCCCGCCGGGATTTCGGCCGCTTCATGGGCTCAGGCATGTCTACGCTTCGATGCTGGCCAGTAGCGGCCAGGTGGACTTATACACCTTGCAAAAACTGATGACCCACAAGAGCCCGTTGATGACCCAACGCTATGCCCACCTACGAGACGAAGCGTTGAAGGCCGCCAGCAACCTTGCCGGTGATATCGTGGCCAGTATTACAACCGATAATGGCAAGAAGGTAGCCGGTATTGATGATCGGGATTGATCTCAGCCTTGACATATACTAAAAAAGGTATAATATGAACCTGTGGCAAGTCGTATTAAGCAAAAAGGCGGTAAAGCAAACCAAGACGTTGCCGAAGGTCGTACGGGAAAACCTGTATGCCCTGATCCGTCAAATTGAAATATACGGGCCTGTCCGGGGAGATTGGCCCAATTACAGCAAGCTGAGTCCAGGACGCCACCATTGTCACATCAAAAAGGGTCGGCCCACCTATGTGGCTGTCTGGGAAGTGCGCAACCGGACAATACAGCTTGTCGAGGTGACATATGCTGGAACGCACGAAAAAGCGCCGTACTGATAAAACCGTGGTCCTCACCTTTCAGGGGCCGGAGTCGAACCGCCAGGCAGCGGTGGACTTTCTTTCCCGCCTGGGATTTGTGGACACGTCAGATACTGTTCCATGGCGGGAAGCCTTTCAGGATATCAGCGAAGAGGAAGGCCCGGCGGTTGTCTTGCGTGCCATGCGTCGGCGTGAAGGTCTCACTCAAAAGGCGCTTTCCGAAAAAGCTGACATTCCCCAGGGACATATCTCGGCGATGGAAAGGGGTAAGATGCCCATCGGCGTTGCCCGTGCCAAGAAGTTGGCGAAGGCATTGAACGCTGGATACAAAGTGTTTTTGTAAATCGATTTTCCGGGGATAGGGCGACGGCCCGAAAAGCCGGTTTCCCGGCCGGCCTTCCCCGGAATTCTTAACCGGGAACCATCACGGGATATGGTAAGATGGAAAGCCTGGCCGAAAAGGACAGCAAATCAAAGGGCTCTTTTTTCATCAAATACTTGAATGCTCCGGTACAATCAGATCAAACCGCGATACGCTCACTTTTTGGAGATATTGAAAACACCCTCCTATATTTAAGCGAAGAGATAACAGGCGACGGTGGATATGATGGCTCTGACGAGTATTACGAGCCCAACTTGGAAATACCACCGCACATGTTCCGGTTCCCCTACCTTCCCGACTTGATATCAATTCTTGTCGCATTCGAAAAGTATGCGAACATGAGCAAGGCAGAGGCTGAAGGTAGAAGCTATCTATTCTCGCCCGGAGAAATAGGCTATGATGAGGAAATGATCGCCTATCACGCCTCCCGGAACTACCGAGCGGTGCATCTGTGGTTTACTCGGCTTGTGGAAAGTCTATCAAGTGGGACCGATCCATCAAACGATTGCCAAGGGTTGGAATATCTTGCTCAGGTAGTAAATAAATACCCCCCGATTCGGTATTTGAATTCTACAAAGTGGGAGTGGGTAACAATATTCAATCCATCGATAAATTTTACCATAGGGCCTTACGGCGCTTCGAAAGTTGCCCATGATAGATGGCTTAATGAGCTTTTGCTATCTTTCGTGGCTTATGATCTTTTTGACTACGGGACAAAAATACCCAGATTTTAAAAATGTAAAGCGGTGCCCGTTCTGTAATCAGTTCTTTGTAGCCAGCGATAAAAAGGCGATCTATTGCTACTCGATAGAATGCCAAAAAAGAAAAGTAGCACTCAAGAAAAAACGTCAGAGAGAAAGGAACCCGCTCAAATATATTTGACGTGTCCCCCTAATTTTCAACTTTTGAACAGATTTGGGTAGACTTTATATATATTGATATAAGTAGGTTAACGATAGTACAAGACGCTTAAAGCTTATCGCTTGGCGTCTTTTTTTTTATTCTTTAAGAATTAAAGGAGGAATTCGTTATGGGTAAACTTCTGACTGAAAAGCAAGTTGCGGAAAAGCTCAGTCTTCACGTTCAAACGTTGAGGAACTGGCGATTTCATAGGCGGGATTTGCCGTACTTAAAGGTCGGCAGCGCCGTCAGATACGATCCGGACGATGTTGAAAAGTGGCTTGAACATCAGAAAGTAAACCCCGCGTGATCACCAGCGGATCGGAACTGGCGTAAAAATGCAGAACGGTAACTGGGTACCATTGGATAAATCGTTGGCGATGCACCTTCCGAAGAGTAAACCATATAGCGAAATCGAAGCGGTTTTTTCATTGCAGGTGGATTACGACGAAGGAAACCCTGCAACAGTCGCCGGATATGCTGCGTTGTGGTCATGGTCTCGGAAGCGGGTATCAAATTTTTTAAAATCTCTTGGAATCGAACTTGTCTACCCGGAAGACACCCGCAAAAAACAAAATCAGCGGGGACAGATCGCGTTGCAGATAAGGAGCAGATCGGGAACAGATACGGAACAGATAAGATTGATTGATTCCAAATGGTTACATGATATCGGGGACAGATCTGGAACAGATACGGAACAGATAAGGAGCAGATCGCGTTGCACTACTATAGATCCTAATCCTAATCCTGATCCAAACAATACCCCCATACCCCCAAAGGGGGATTCCCATCGCTATTCTCAATCGTTCGAAAACTTCTGGCAGGCATGCCCGAAAAAGTCTGGCAAGGATGCCGCCTTAAGGGCCTGGAAAAAAGTAGGCAAGCGAAACGATGTAACACCGGCACTGCTTATCGCGGCAATGAGCAACCAAGTCGATAAAAACCATTTTCGGGGTAACGACGGCCAAGACTATTTCCCTAACCCGGCAACCTGGTTGAACCAAGGCCGGTGGCAAGACGAAATAGCCAACCAAACCGCCACCACTCCACCAACGGAAAGGTTCATCAGGCCAACCACGTACGCGCAGGCCCGTGATTACGAAACCCGTCAGCAGGTCGAACTTTTGAGGAGACTCGAAAATGAAGACAGTCAGCAAGGCAACGATCGGCAAAGAGCTGGTCCGGCTCAACTTGGTTTTGAGCGCCCAAAAGGGGATTGAATAACACAATTTGACCCAGACGAGCTGCCCCTCCCGGCCTGGGGAACTCAATACAAAGGCCCACCGATGAACGACCGAATTTGCATCATGTACGAAGGGCGCCCCGCAGAAGCACTCGCGGCGGCGATCCGGGAACACGGCGAGCAGAACAGTTTTCTCTTGGTGCCAAACCACATGACGTGGCTGGTGCCAAAATCGAAAGGATCAAAAAATGCCAGCGACAAAATCAGGACCGGCTCTTTGGCCGGTGGAAGCCAACGACCAAAAACTCAAGACCATGGTGGATGAGATCGGCCAACCGCTGATGGACCTCGCAGCGTGGGCCGGCCAGAGGGCCGCCGAGGGCGACCGTGAATCCCTTGGCCTGCTGGTCAGGCACGTCATCGAAATCGTTCGAACCACGGAAATTATTTCGCGGGAACAAAAATCCAATTGACATGAAAAACTGTATCAAATATGCTACACACGACGGTGCGAAAGCCTGTTTGCTCGACCCGAAGCTGCGCGAGCGTTTCGGAACAATTCAAACATTTCCAGCTTTGCCCGCCCACGGACCGGCGGCAAAAGCGGAGAGCGCGGACAGCCTTTCCTGGATGAGTTTTTCTCATTTCGGGATGGGCTTTTTTATTTTGAAAGGCAACCATTGAATATTTATCGAAGTTTTGAAATCAACATCGATACCCGCGACGACAAACGCCGCACGGTTGAGGCATCGATCAGTTCGGAAGCGCCTGTCGAAAGATGGGACGGAATCGAGATTTTGATCCACGACCCGAGCGCCGTGGACCTTTCACGGGCACCGCTGCCGCTGATCGTCTCCCACGATTCCAGCCAAACACCGGTCGGAATCGTTGAATGTTTGAGAGTGGTTGACCGCAAATTGCGTGGATTGCTGCGATTCGGCAACAGTACCAGGGCATGTGAGGTCTGGGCCGACGTGCAATCCGGCATCATCCGTAATTTGTCGATCGGGTATCAAATTTTAAAAAAACAGGTCGATGGCGACGTGTATCGGGCCGTTAAGTGGGTTCCTTTTGAGGTTTCCCTCGTGGCGGTTCCTGCTGACAATTCCGTCGGTATCGGTCGTTCCTACGAAAGTGAGAAAAATATGACCATCGAAAACGAAAATGAGAATAAACGGCCCCGCGAGATTCGCCGGGCGGCTGCACGTGAAGCCAAGGACGAAATTATGGAATTTTTAGCCCTGGGCGAGCGCTTCGGTATGACCAAGGAAGCCAATCAGGCGATCCGCGAGGGAGTGCCGCTGGAGACCTTCAGGACCCAGGTGATGGACGCCGTCGAGCGGCGCAACGCCAACCCGCCCAGCCAGGACGCATTTACCTTTGGCGTTGACCGTGGCCTGGGGATGAGTCGTGGAGAGATTTCCAGTTATTCGGTTATGAACCTGCTCCGGGTCGCCGCGTATCCCAATGAGCCAAAGTTCAGACAGATGGCAGGCCTCGAACTCGATGTTTCCGACGCCGAGACGAAGAGATTGCAAGGCGACGGCATTTCGACCAAGGGTTACCGAATCCCTATTGACGTGACCAATTCGTGGCAGACCAGAACCTTGACCGCCGGCACGGCAACGGACGGGGCGGAGCTGGTCGGTACCAACCTGCTTGCCGGATCGTTCATTGATGTCTTGCGGAACCGGGCCATCTGCCTCGCCATGGGGGCGCGGGTAATGACCAATCTGGTCGGGAACGTCAGTATCCCCCGCAAAACCTCTGGATCGGTGTGGGCCTGGCTTGCAAATGAAGGGGATAACGTCGGCAACAGTGAGGCCCAATTCGATAGCCTCACCCTCACCCCGAAAACCGGCGGCGCTTATACCGACCTGTCCAGGAACTTGCTTTTACAGGGCACGCCCGACGCTGAACAGCTCATCCGCGATGACCTGGCGCAAGCGGCGGCTACCGGTATTGACCTGGCGTGTCTGTACGGTAGCGGGGCCAGCGGGCAGCCCACGGGCATTGCCAACGTCACAGGCATCAACGCCCCGACCGCCTTCGCCGCGGCGACGCCCACCTGGGCCGAAGTCGTGGCCATGAAATCGTCAGTGGCCGTCGATAACGCCTTATGGGAAGCTTGGGGTACGTCATAGAGCCGGCCATGCAGGGTAGCCTGCAGACCACGGAGAAGGCCAGTGGAACCGGAAAGTTTATTCTTGAAGATGATGGTTCCCGATTGGCCGGTTATAAGTGCGGCGTGTCCTCCCAGATCACCAGCGGGGATATCTTTTTCGGCAATTGGTCCGACCTGATCGTTGCTTTCTGGGGCGGACTGGATATTCTGGCCGATCCTTACACCCTCGGCCTTTCAGGCGGGCTTCGGTTGATCGTCCACCAGTCTTGTGACGTCGCCGTACGCCATCCGGTATCCTTCGCCTACAACAACGACGGGGCATAGGAAGTAAGCGCCGGGCGGGTGGGCGCAATCTGGCCGGGCATTCGCTCCCCGTTTGATCCAGGCCATCCGGGTTGGGCACCCGGGGTCTGGGTTCAAGCGGGTTTTTCACCACCGGCCGAACCCGTGGAGATACCTACAATAATAGAAAACGAAAGGAAATAATCATGCTGGTCGTAAAATCAAACATCAAAGAGTTCTCGCGATGGATGAACAAAGTCGAAAAAAAGCAACTCCCCTATGCGACAGCCCTGGCACTTACCAGGACCGCACAAGACGTTCAGTCGTACATCCAAGATGCCATATCCGGTATTTTCAATGTCACGAAGAAGTGGTGGCTCAAGAAACAGCCCACCGGGATCAAGATCAAGTCGGCAAAGAAAACAGATAAAAATATGTTCTCACGCATCTATACCGAAGCCTATTTCGCTGACCTGCAAGAGGACGGCGGGGTCAAGAAACCCCACAAAGGCAGGGCACTTCTCATTCCGACAAATAAGACGCCTAAGTATGGTCGCAAGTCAGGCGGGCACATCAAGATCCTCAACGATAGTAAAACGTTGAGCAAGGGGAAAAACGGAAGCCGCTTTTTCGAAATGGAAAGCGGTTTTGTCGGCGTATTCAAACGCCGCGGAAAGAAGCGCCTGCCAATCGATGCGATGTACCATGTCGTAGGGTCAGCCAACATCAAGCCGCGTTTCGGATTCAAACGTATGGCTGAGCGGGTGGCCATCCAGCGATTCTCAAAGAGATTCGCCGAGGCGCTTGCTAAGGCGCTGAGGACGGCAAGATGAACACCATGGCCTGTCATGGCCATAGACCACCCCATTGCGCCGCATGGGGCCGCCATGAGTTGCTATGACGTGGTGGTTTTTAAACATGGGGGCCTTTGGGGAGGGCGGCAACCCGGGGGTGGGTGATCGTCGCGGGTCCTTCTGGAAGCGTTCTACCGCGGGTAACGCGAAGGCGCGAAAGGTCTCTGATCACAACTAAAAATTTGGAAACTACTATTCATGAAAGCCAACCGATCCCAAACGGCCGAAATCTTCGGCGTTGCCATGACGACGGTGGACACCTGGCGCAAGCAGGGGTGTCCCGTCGAAAGCGAAGGTGGGCGCGGTGTCGCAATGAGCTTCGATACGGCTGCGGTTTTTCGATGGTTGCTTGACAGGAGCCCTATAGACGGTGCAAATTATACCGCGCTGATCGAATTTGAGAAGTATCGAAAGTTGAAGCGGGAAAATGATGTCGAGGAGCAGAAGGTCGCCCCGGTGTCATTGATCACCAACGCCCTGGAAAAGACCGGCCGCCAGATTATCGCCGAGTTTGAGTCATTGCCGTTGGTGCTGAAACGGAATTTCCCCGAGCTGTCCGGCGATCAAATTCAGCTCGTGAAAAAATCAATCGCGATGGTTCGCAATGCCGTTGCCGGCATGAAAATCGATTTTTTGGATGAATAACGGAGCCGATGACAATTGACATTTTCCTGGACGGCGACCAGATCGCCCAGGCGCTGAAGATCCCCAAAAAGGAGATCCGACGCTATGTCAAAGAATACGGCCTTCCTGCCTTCCAATCCCATCCCCCCACCGGCCCATGGCGTGCCCGGCCCGAATCGCTTCAGAAATGGGCGGTTGAATTCGAACAGCGGTTCCTGAAAAAACGATAGCCCCGGCGACCGCGGTGAAAAGGGTGTCACCACCAATGACCCCCTTTGAACGTCGTTATTGCCGAGTTTCAAAAGCCGGGAATTCCGTCGGCAATAGTGACGGTATTATTGGAACTCACTAAAACTGAGTTTCAAAGCAAGCGTCGGTATTACCGACACCACGCGCCCGCAAACCCGTTGACAGGCCGCCCACCCTGGGGTATGAATAAAAATGTCATGGCCAGTTCCATGACCCGGTTTTGCAGCCGGAAAACACAAAGGCGCATGAGCGCCAGATTTTACAGTACGGCGCTTTTTTTATGCCCGCACTGTGATCCAATTGGCGGCGCATGCTCGGGGGCTTAGGCCCGCCGGTTTCCTTTGTGACCGGTCTGCAAACCGAGTGTGTGCCGCCATTTTTGTTTTGCAGCAAAGACGGCGGCCTTTTGAATCTTTCACAAAGGAGGCAGTCAAAATGTGTCTTTACGAAAAAGAGTTTGACGTGGAAACCAACTTGGAGATCCTTAACAATTATGTAGCGGGGCTTTATACAATCGCGGTGGAATCAAATGGAGCTCTGAACGCATATCCATAGCCGAATTTTCGGCTTTGTTTCTGCCGGTCCGGGATGCCGTCTACAATATCTATCGGGACTTTAAGAAACAGAACGAAGAGTTAAATGTTTCAAACCACCCTCAGCAGGACTGAGGGTGCACCGGCCCCTGGCCATCATTCGAGACAGTCAACGCCCTGGGAAACCGGGGCGTTTTTTGTGGCTCACGGATCGTCAAATGTGACCCACAAGCGGTTTTGCCGATCGTTCGGTGATAACAAGCGCGTCCATCCCCAACGCGCCGCGAGTTTATCTATGGCCGGCATGAGTGTAGCCTGGTGCGTGGTGGGTATAATGGTGGGTAAAGAAAAAGGGGCTACAGACCGAAAATCTGTAACCCCTTGTTTTGTTTGGCTCCCCAGCACGGACTCGAACCGCGGACCCAGTGGTTAACAGCCACTTGCTCTGCCGACTGAGCTACTGGGGATCAAAAGTTTCCCGAACCGACAGGCGGCGAAGGAAGCGCCATAAATAGTCGACCGGAGATGAGTTGTCAAGCCATTTTTTTGTCAGCGCGAAGACCCATGGTTTCTGGTCATCCGGGCCTTGCCGAGCAAGAGGAGGCTGTACCTGTTTTGGGTTCAGCCGGCTTTTTTTCGAAATAGAGGACCAGGCTTTTGCCCAAAACCGGATTGAGCAGCCGATCGATGAAACCGGTGATCCAGGGCTTCTGCAGGATGTCCCAGGTCAGTAGCCGGTGATAAAGGTTGACGGCCACCGCGTCGGTGCGCGTGGGACCGACCAGGCACTTGAGCCACCAGTAGGGCGTGTGGATGCTGTGGGCCCAGTGGCGTCCGATGAACCGGATTCCGGTGCGCCCCAGCCGGTCGATCAGCTCTGCCTCGCGGTAGATGCGCACATGGCCCTGGTTGGCGTTGACATAGTCATCGGACAGGGCCCAACAGATGCGTTCGGGCAGGAAGCGGGGCACACTCACCACCAGCGGACGTCCCGGCTTGAGCACCCGCACGATCTCGGCCATGGCTACCCCGTCGTCGGGGATATGCTCCAGCACTTCGCTGCAGACAACCAGGTCGAAGCCGGCATCCGGAAAAGGCAGCCGGGTAACATCGGCAACGGCCAGGTTCCAGACACCACCACCGTGCGCACCCCATTGGTCATGCAAGGTCAAGCGTTCACGAGCTTCCCGCAGGTCATTCAGGTTCAGGTCGGCGCCGGTCACCCGTACGCCCTCCAGCCCATAGGCGGCGGCGGTGTGGCGGCCGGAACCGCAGCCGATATCGAGAATGCGGTCGCCCGGGCGGATCGTCAACCGGGAGAAATCAACGGTAATCACGAATGGTCTCCCGATAGGCCTGGGCGGTCTTTTCCGCCGCATGCTGCCAGGTGAAACGCTGCTGAACCCGCTGATAGCCGCGATTTCCCAGTTCGCAGCCCGTTCGGGGTGATCCAGAAGATCGCAGATGGCCCGGG
>NZ_BBCC01000057.1 GCF_001311845.1 Desulfosarcina cetonica JCM 12296
CGCAGGTGATGTGGCCTTCCGCCGAGACGCGGTCTCCGACCTTGAGCCCCCTGACCTCGCTGCCCATGTCGGTGATGATGCCGACGAATTCGTGGCCGATGGCCATGGGCGTGGGAATGGTGCGTTGGGACCAGGCGTCCCAGTTGTAAATGTGGATGTCCGTTCCGCAGATCGCGGTCTTGATGATTTTGATCAGCACGTCATTATGGCCGACGCTGGGAAAGGGGACCTCGCCCATCCAGATGCCCGGCTCGGGCTTCAATTTGACGATGGCTTGCATGGTTTCCATTCGCGCACCTCGCTTTGGGGCGTCAGGGGATGACGTTCAATTCTCGGCCGACCTTGATGAAGGCCGCGATGGCCCGGTCCAGATGCTCCCGGGTATGGGCCGCGGAGATTTGGGTGCGGATACGGGCCGCGCCCTGGGGCACCACGGGAAAGCTGAAGCCCACCACGTAAATGCCTTCATCCAGCAAACAGGCGGCCATTTCCTGGGCCAGGCGGGCATCGCCGAGCATTACCGGGATGATCGGGTGGTGGCCGGGTACCAGGTTGAATCCGGCCGCCTGCAGCTTCTCCCTGAAATAGCGGCTGTTCTCCCGGAGTCGATCCAACAGGGCCGAACTGTCTTCCAGAAGATCCAGCACGGCGATGGCCGTGGCGGTGATCACCGGTGCCAGGGTGTTGGAAAACAGGTACGGTCGCGAGCGTTGGCGCAGCCAGGCGATGATCTCCCGCCGACCGGCGGTGTAGCCGCCCGAGGCGCCGCCCAGGGCTTTTCCCAGGGTGCCGGTGACAATGTCCACCCGGTCGGCCACTCCGCAGTACTCCGGTGTCCCCCGGCCCTTTTCACCGATGAACCCCACCGCGTGGGAGTCGTCCACCATCACCAGGGCATCGTAGCGTTGGGCCAGATCGCAGATGCCTTTCAGATTGGCGATGATGCCGTCCATGGAGAAGACCCCATCGGTGGCGATGAGGCGGTAGCGGCAGTCGGCCGCCGCCTTGAGCTGTTGTTCGAGGTCGGCCATGTCGTTGTTGGCATAGCGCAACCGCCTGGCCTTGCTCAGGCGGATCCCGTCGATGATGCTGGCATGGTTCAGGGCATCGCTGATGACCGCATCGTTTTCGCCGAGCAGGGCCTCGAAGAGTCCGCCGTTGGCGTCGAAGCAGGAGCTGTAGAGGATTGTGTCCTCGGTCCCCAGAAAGCGGCTGAGGCGATCCTCCAGGACTTTGTGGATCCTCTGGGTACCGCAGATGAAACGCACCGAGGACATGCCGAAACCATAGTCCGCCAGGGCAGCCTGGGCGGCCTTCACCAACTGCGGGTGGTTGGCCAGTCCCAAGTAGTTATTGGCGCAGAAATTGATCACGCTGCGGCCGTCCTGCACGGTGATGGCGGCCTGCTGGGCGGAGGTGATCACCCGTTCGTCCTTGAAGAGGCCGGTTGATTTCAGCGTCTCGATTTCTTTGGCCAACTGGTCGAGTAGTGGGTGGCGCATGACAAACCTCCTTTTGCCGGTTAGCAGCGTTTAGAAACAGGTGACGCGATTGCGGCCGTTCTCCTTGGACGCATACAAGGCCTTGTCGGCGCGCTGGATAAACGCCTCTGCGGTTTCATCGGGTTGATACAGGGTGACTCCGAAGGAGAGCGTGACCTGCCCCAGGCTTTCACCGCTGTTTTTCTTTTTCAGATCCAGTTCGTTGAAGGTGCGCCGCATGTTTTCCCCCAGTTTGACGGCTCCTTCCAGCGGCGTATCGGGCAGTAGGACGGCGAACTCCTCGCCGCCGATGCGGGCGACCAGGTCCCGGCCCTTGACGGATTCCTTGATCGTGGCGGCAACCATACGCAGGACATTGTCCCCCACCAGGTGGCCATGGGTGTCGTTGATCTTTTTGAAATGGTCGATATCGGCGATGATCAGACACAATGCCGACTTGCTTGCCTCGCTCTTCTGGATGGCCAGCTTCAGCGCATCGGTGAAACCCCGGCGGTTGGCGATGCGGGTCAGGGGGTCCTTGAGTGCTTCCTTGCGGTAGCGGGCCATCTTGAGCTTCAATTGATCGATCTCGCGCGTGGCTTGCTGAAGCTGCTCCCGAAAGGCGCTGCTGGAGGATTCCAGGCACTTGATTTCATCCTTGATCCGATTGACAAGATTTTCCACGTCGGCTTCGGGAAGATGAGGGACCAAGGCGTCGTTGATGCTTTCCAGATTGTTCTCCGATGTGGAAAAATTCTGTCGGGTGGTTTTAATGGCGCCGATGATTTCGGCGAATACTTTTTTCAGTTCTTCCCGCACCCGATTACTGACGGCTTCCGTGTGACCGATGATATGCTGGTTGTAGAGCTGGCGAAGCATGTCTGCGGAGAAATGGCCGTTTCCCTCCACATGGGCATCGAGGCAGGCGTTGAGGGCTTCGTTCCTGCCGGATGCATATTCGTACCAGACACAATAGTTCAAGGGATCCGTGGGGAGTCCGTATTTACCGAGTCGTTCCAGGGCCAGGCGCAGATACTGACGGGAGGTGTCGAGTGTGTCTTCATAATACATGGGATCCGTCACTCTCTTTGTGGGGGGTGATAGCAACCGGAAAGGGTTGCATGGGCAATCGGTGTCGGCGCGTCTGTTCAGGCTGAAGGGTTTCGTTCGCTTGCTGAGCGAATGATTATTATCTATGCACTGAAACAAGAAGTGTCAATTAAAATCACCAGGATAGGCAAGCCTGGAGGCCCACAATTTGCTTGACCGTCACGGATCGCCTGTGCATAATCACATCGTCTTAAGAAACCTATCATCACCCATCCGATCCGGCATCCGGTAACCTGGCTTGATTGACGGACATGCCCTTGATGGCAACCTTGGAGGCCCGTATTCCCATGCAAAAGAAGGTCCTGGTGGTCGACGACAACCGGATGATCCTTAAATTCCTCTCCAATCTGATAGAGGCCGGGGGGCATGAGGTGAAAACCTGCGAAGACGGTCTTGCCGCCTTGAGCCTTCTGACCGCCTACCAGCCGGATATCGTTTTTGTCGATCTGATCATTCCCAAGATTGGTGGCGACCGATTGTGTCAGATCATCCGTACCATGGAGCACATGAAGCACTGCTATTTGGTCATCATCTCCGCCGCCATTGCCGAGATGGATCTGGATTTCAGGAAGATCGGCGTGAATGCCTGCATTGCCAAAGGTCCTTTCGGCCAGATGGGCAAGCATGTGCTGGCGGCCATCAATGACTCGGCGGATCCGTCAAGGTCGATCGCCGAACACGAAATCCTGGGAATCGCCTCGATGGACGGCATTCCCGTTTTTGCCCGCCGCATGACCAAGGAGCTTTTGGGCCGGAATCGTCATCTGGAAACCATCCTGGAGAGCATGAACGAGGGGATCGTCGAGATGTATACCGGGCAGGTGGTTTATGCCAACTCTGCCGCCGTCAATCTGTTTGGCGTCCCGCTACAGCATTTGCTGTCCGCCCGTCTCGGGGAGTTGTTCGCGGAAAATTACCGGGAGCATATCGATGCCTTGGTACAGGGCCGCACCAAGACCTCCGCCGTCGGCCTGGACCGGCCGCTGGAACTCAACGGCCGCCAGATCGTGGTCCGCAGCTTTCCCGTCAAGGGGGAATCCGACACCACGATTCTGCTGATTACCGACGTGACCGCCCAGCGCGATCTGGAGTATCAACTGCAGCATATGCGGCGCATGGATGCCATCGGCAACCTGGCCGGCGGCATCGCGCACAACTTCAACAACCTCTTGATGGGCATCCAGGGCAACGTTTCCATCCTGATTCAGGACAAGAAAACCGGTGATCCCGGCTATGATGAACTGGCCGGCATCGAACGCTGCATCGACAGCGGAGCGAAGCTGACCCGTCAGTTGCTCAGCTTCGCCAAGGGTGGGCAGTATTCCATGGAGATGGTCGACCTCAACGGTATCATTGAAAAGTCGGTCGGCATGTTCGCGCGGACGCGCAAGGAAATCAACGTGGTTTCCCATCTGGCGGAAGATTCCGTCATGGCCGAGGTGGATGCCTCCCAGATCGAACTCGTCTTGATGGATCTTTTCGTGAATGCCTGGCATGCCATGTCCAAAGGCGGCCTGTTGACGGTGAGCACCACCACCGTGGCCCTGGACGAGATGTTTGTCAAACCCTATCATCTTTCTCCCGGACAGTACCAATGCATCGCCGTGGCCGATAACGGTGCCGGTATGGATGAGAAGACTGTTGAGCGTATTTTCGAACCGTTCTACACCACCCGGCACATGGGCGAGGGAACCGGGTTGGGCTTGGCATCGGTATTCGGCATCATCAAAAAACACCGGGGCATCATCACCGTGGAGAGCCGATTGGGGTACGGGACGACCTTTTTCGTCTACCTGCCGGCGGCCCGGATTCTGCAAAAACCCAAGGACGCGGTGGCGCCGCCAGCGGGCGCGACGGAACAAACCCTGAAAAAAGGATCGGGAACCATCCTGGTGGTGGACGATGAGGAATATATTCTCAGGGCTGACCAGGCCATGCTCAGCGAACTCGGCTATACCGTCATGCTGGCCAACGGCGGAAAGGAGGCCCTGAAGGTATTCGAGGCCAACAAGGACCGCATTGATCTGATCATTCTGGACCTGATCATGCCGGACCTCAGCGGAGAGCTGGTCTATGACCGGGTGAAGGCCCTTCAGCCCAACGTCCGCGTGATTCTCTCCTCGGGCTACAGCATCGAAGGACAGGCGGAAACCCTTTTGAAGAAAGGCTGTGAAGGTTTTATCCAGAAGCCCTACAACTTGAGTCAGCTTGCCGAGAAAATCAGAGAGACGCTTGACGGCAAATAGACCGCATTGACGTAAATCACATTGAATCAGATTACAGTGACTTCCGTCGATGGGTGATCAGACCGTTATAAAAGAAAGGGCCGACACGATGGCGGACCACGCCTTTCCAAAACCTTCCCGGAACATCGTCCATCGGCTGCTTAATCTCCGGAATCATTTCAGCGTCGCCCGCCTGTCCGATCGTGTCCTGCTGATGGGCCTGGGCGTGGTCTGCGTCTACTGGGTTTTTGAATCCATCCTGTTCTGGCTTACCGCCGAGGAAGGCACCTTCTTGGGCGCGTTCTTCAACCCCGGCTACAACGAGCTTCTCAGCCGGTTGCTGGTGTTGTGCTTTTTCATGATTTTCGGCTCCCAAGTGGGCCACATCCTGCGCCAACGGCAAGCCCTCAACGAAGCCCTGGCCGGCAGCGAGGAAAAACACCGCACGATCATCGCCAATATCGAGGACGGCTATTTCGAAATCGATATATACGGCAAATTGACGGCCTTCAACGACGCCTTCCGCAACATCACCGGATATGCCGCGGAACAATTGGCCCTGCAGGATTATGGCCGCCTGCTGACACCCGCGGAAACGGAGCGGGTATTTGGTGCTTTTCAGAACGTTCGACGCACGGGGCGGGCCATCAAGGACCTGGGGTTCGTGATCGTTCGCCATGATGGCGCCCGGCGCTGGGTGGAAACGTCGATCTCGCCGATTACCTCCGCCGACGGCAACTTGCGAGGCTACCGGGGCATCCTGCGGGATGTGACCCGCCGACGGCAGGCCGATGCCTTGAAGCAGGAGAAGATGGCGGCCGAGGCGGCCAGCCGCTCGAAGAGTGAATTCCTGGCCAATATGAGCCACGAGATCCGCACGCCGCTCAACGCCATTATCGGATTGGTCGAACTGCTCCTGGCCTCGCAGTTGTCCCAGGAGCAGCGGGAAGACCTCAAGGTGGTGCAGTCGGCCGCGTACGCGCTTTTGTCGGTAATCAATGACATCCTTGATTTTTCCAAGATCGAAGCCGGCAGATTGGAGCTGGAGCGCTCTCCCTTCAATCTGCGGGATTTTCTCGGCGAAGCCCTCAAAATTTTGGCGGTTCGGGCCCACGAAAAGCGGCTGGAGCTGGCCTACCGGGTGGCACCGGACGTCCCCGACCGGTTGGTGGGCGACCACCATCGGTTCCGTCAGGTTCTGCTCAACCTGATCGGCAACGCCGTCAAATTCACCGATGCCGGTGAAATCGTCGTTTTCGCCCAGTGCGAATCGCTGGCGGATGACCGGCTGGTCCTGCATGTGGCCGTTCGTGATACCGGCGCGGGCATTCCCACCGGAAAACAGGTCATGATCTTTGAGGCCTTCAGCCAGGCCGACGGCAGCACCAGCCGGAGATATGGCGGTACCGGCCTGGGACTGGCGGTCAGTGCCCAGCTGGTCAACCTGATGGGCGGGCGGATTTGGGTGAAGAGCACCCTGGGCGAAGGCAGTGTTTTTCATTTTACCATGGCCTTTGACGTCGATTCCAGCCAACCGGAAGATCACCATTTGCCGGCGGATATCGATTTGAGCCGCATGCAGGCCCTGGTCGTTGACGACAACGCCACCAACCTGAAGATTCTGTGTGAAATGCTGTCCAGCTGGAAGATCACGGCCAAAGCGGCCACGTCTGCCGAAGAGGGACGGGAGCTGATCGACCAACTGCGCCAGCAAGGCGAGACGATCGATCTGGCGTTGATCGATTCCGATCTGGATCAGGAGGGCGCGCTTGCCTTGATCCGCCACCTTCACCGCCAGGCGGGTGAGGGGGCGCGGATCACCCTGATGCTGACCACCACCACGGCCAAAACGGCGGATCGCTTTCAGCGGGAAGGTATCGCCAACGTGGTCACCAAACCGGTTCGTCCGTCGGATCTTCTGGATGCGGTCATCAAGGCTCTTTCCGAAGAGAACATGCCCATGGCGACGTGGCGCGAGATCAAAAGCACCGATGCTCGGACCACCCTGCCACCGCTGGATATCCTCGTCGCCGAGGATACGCCGTTCAACCAGAAATACATCCGCCGGCTGCTGGACAACTGGCGCTGCCGAACCACCGTCGTTGCGAACGGCCGCTTGGCCATAGAGGCCTGGTCCCATAAGCGGTTCGACCTGATTCTGATGGATGTCCAGATGCCGGAGATGGATGGCCTTAGCGCCACGGCGAGAATCCGCGACTTGGAGCGGGAAAAAGGCGGGGGGCATATCCCCATCATCGCCATGACCGCCCACGCCATGAAAGGCGACCGGGAACGCTGTCTTGATGCCGGCATGGACGATTACGTTCCCAAACCCATCGCTTCCGCCAGCCTGCACAAGGCCATTGCCCGGCTGTTGCCTTCCATGGTGGGCGCGGATCCGATGCGCCTGCCGGTGGCGGACGGCGGCGAAACAGCCCTTGACGACGAACTGGCCGGGCTGATGGCGGCATTCAACAATGACGGCGCTTTTTTCAAGGATGTGGCCGGGATGTTCCTCAGCGATTATCCGCCCATGCTGGAAACCCTCGCCCAGGCGATTGCCCGTCAGGATGGCGATCTGCTCCGTCGGACCGCCCATGCCCTCAAGGGAATGGCTCGTAATTTTCAGATTGAGGACGCGGCCGCCACGGCCTTGCAAATCGAGCAAATGGGAGGGCAGGGGCACATCGACGCGGCCGCTGGCCTGACGCAGCGGCTATCCGACGAACTCGCCCGGTTTGAAGGACGGTTGAAACAGATGATGGCCCGGGCCCCTGGATAACCCAGCAAGGGCAAGGCGGTTTCAGGCTATTGGGACTGCGATGCAGCGGTTTCCCCACGGGTGTCCACGATGATGTGACGCAGCATCTCCCAGGCCTGCTGCTCTTTGTGGCGTTCCCTTTCGGTGGCGGTCTCGTGGGATGCGTTGCCGGTGGAGTAGACAATCGCCGGCTGCCCGTTGGGACGCGTGATCGTCCGGGTTCCCATGGCCTGTTCGGTTGCCGTTTGGGCGCGGGCGGCCGCAATTTCGCTTTGCAGCATCATCTGGATGGTTTTCTCGCTGACCCCGTTCTGCTTGAGCAGCAGGATTTCCTGAGCCGTCAGGGCATGCGCCACAAAGGGCATGCCCAGCCAGAGGCAGATGATTCCCCCGCATAAGAAGCGTTTCATGCCATTTCCCTTCCTTTTTTATATTTTAAACCGTCCAACCATATCGTTGAGCTTTTCGGCTAGTTGGGAGAGTCCTTCGGCACTCAGGCGAACCTGTGAACTGCTGTTGGCAATTTCGCCGGTGGACTGATTGACCTCGCTGATGGATTGTGTGATTTCACCCGCTACGCCTGAACTCTGGGCGACGTTTTCATTGACTTCGCCGACACCCTCTGAGATTTGCGCAATGTTTTCGGCGATTTCCTTGGTGGCGGAGGATTGTTCTTCCACAGCGGTCGCAATGGTGGCAACGATTTCATTGACGGTGTCAATCACCTTGCCGATCTGATTGATGGACTCGATCGTGCCATTGGTGGAGCCTTGGATATCCTCGATTTGTCCTTTGATGTGCAACGTGGCCTCGGACGTCTGTTTGGCCAACTCCTTGATCTCGTTGGCGACCACGGCAAAACCTTTTCCAGCCTCGCCTGCCCGGGCCGCTTCAATGGTTGCATTAAGGGCCAGCAAATTGGTCTGTTCAGAAATCTCGGTGATGGTCTCGGTGACTTTTCCGATGCTTTGGGCCGACCTGCCCAAGGTCGTCATCCGCTGCCCGGCGTCTTTGGTCTGGGAAACCGCCTGATCGGAAATCGCCCTGGCTTTTTCAGCGTTTTTAGCGATCTCGTTGATGGTGGCGGTCATCTCTTCGGCCGCCGCCACCATCCCGCTGTTGGTACTGGACTGCTCCATGGCAGCGGACACCGAGCTCATATTGACACTCATCTCCTCTGTTGCCGTGGCCACCGTTTCGGACATCCCCAATGTTTGCTCGGCGCTGGCCGACATCTGTTGGGAGATCGCCGACAATTCCGTGGAAGAGGAGGACAAGGTCTGTACGCCTTTGGTGATATTCTTGATCATGGCATGCAATTTGTCCATAAATTCATTGAAGCGTTGGGCCAGGTCACCGATTTCATCCCGGCTGGCAACTGGCAAACGGGTGGTCAGGTCCCCCTCGCCCTCGGCCAATTCAGTGAGGTTGGCGACCACTTTCTGCACCGGCCCGACGATGGACCGCGTTATCAGCAAAGCGACCACCACGATGGCGGCAATGCCGATGGCAGCGACGATGAGGGCCCCCCATTGAAGGGATTTGACCGCGGCAAAAGCCTCGGCCTCGTCGATTTCGGCCAACAGCGCCCAGTCCAGGCCTTCGAATTCCAGTGGTGTGTAAGCGGAGAGAACCGGGTTGCCGTTGTAGTCGATGACGATTTTCTCTTCGGTCTTTCCTGCCAAGCAGCCCGGCTGGCTTCGGTGTCTACCTTCCCTTTATCCGGATGGCGGAATGATGCGACAACGGAATGATGTTCCGGATCTAAATAGGAATCCGATCGCATCAGCAGATCGTGGCCCACCAGATAGGTTTCGCCGCTTGTGCCCATGCCAGCCCGTTCCTGCATGATCTTTTTCAGATTATCGATGGGAAACTGAAACATCAGGATGCCGATCTTGCGTCCCTCGCTGAATATTGGCGATGCCACGAAGCCGGCCGGCGCTTCATAGGAAGGGAAATAGGGCTTGAAATCGGTGAGGATGACCGCATTGGCGGAGCTGGCGGCATTGGCCTGACGGAAGGCCTCGGCAAAATTGGTGCCGGCATAGGGCCCGTCGGTCAATGAAGTTGCAAAATCAAGCTCCTTGAACACCGAGTAGACAATTTTGCCTGTATTTGGGTCTACCAGGAAGATATCGTAGTAACCGAATTTTTTTAAATAATTTCGGATGATCGGATGGTACTGCGCATGGAGCTGACTGTACCGGGATTGATCATCCGCACGATCCAAGGCATCCTTGGTGCCCAGGGGGTGGGGATTCGCCTTGATATAGTGGTACTGAAGGGCCACTGTACGGCTGTCGAGTTGTCCGACAATGGTGTCGACCGTGGGCGATTGTCCGTTGTTCTGTTTCTGGTATGCGGTGCTAAAATCCTGGTGGTAATAGGTCGCGAGCTTATTGCGTAGCGCGTCTACATTCTGATCGTTCAGCGCGTTTTCATCCACAAACGTTTTGAAGGCCTTGGAGAAGCCATCCATGGCGGAGACGATCATACGGTTTTCCGAAAAGGTGAGCGCCTGATTTTCAATGGTCTGCAGGTAGCCCAAGACCTGCCCTTTCTTTATGTCGCGCATGCTTCGTATCTGGGCAAAGGCCTGGTCGTGAAGGGCCGAGTTTGCCTTGTTCAAGGCCACGATGGCCATTAAGGCAAAAGGAATGATTCCGACACTTAGAAAAGCGATCAGGAGCTTGAATTTAAGAGTGAATTTTTGAAACATTGTGTTGTAAGGCCTCCTACCTTTTACTTCGCAGTTAGGTGCTTCGTTACTTCATGGGATTGTATATCGGGGACTCTTTGTTTCAGACGAGTCCTTAAATTGAGTTTTGGTTGCCTTTTCCATACAGCAATATTACAGCCTAAAACCTGGAGTATTGCCTGACATTCCTTGCCGGTCTTAGTGGTGCTGAATCAATTCTTGTGCCAACCTGAGATGATGCTTCAGATACGACCCGCCATACCGGTTTCGGCTGTCATTAAAGGAGATTATGATGCTTTTGAACGATTCTGATGCGATTGGATGGTGTATGTCGTTCCCGTTTTTCAGAGAAGTCTGCTAAAGTGAAAATAATTTTAATTCCGCCTGATTCATTTTGGCAGTCATCGATACGAGCCGACGGAAATATGAAAAAGCTCGAAACGTCTTACGTGATGAAGGAAGACTTGTGCGATAAAGGAAGATCCATGCAGAAAGAATCGAGGTGTACAGAGACGGTGATGGCCGAAAATGAGCGCCTGCGCCGGCAAATCGACGAATTGCAAGGCCTCGAGGCCCGTTGCCAGCGGGCCGAGACGGCGCTTGCCGCCATCGAGACCCGCAACCAGCTTCTGAGCGATGCGGCGCCATTGGGGATTTTCACCATTGACGCCCAGGGTCGGGTTACCGGCATCAACCGCAGGGGACAGGCGCTGTTGGGCCCGTTGATGGACGGTGACCCCAGGTCTGCCAATCTGTTCGATGATGCGTCCATGGGCAACGCGGGACTGACCGAGGACCTCCAGCACTGCATGACCCTGCGGCGACCGATTACTGTCGAGCATTCCCATGCCGATCGCCAGGGGAATGGGTTTTGGCTGCGCTACTATCTCAGCCCGGCACCGACCCAGGATGGGGCGATCGATGGGGTCATGGCCATCGTTGAAGATGCCACCGACCTGAAACGTACCGAAGAGGCGTTGCGAGATAGCGAAAAGCGCTACCGCCAGCTGTTTCAGTCCGCCCCCATCGCCCTGATCGAGTGGGACGTATCGCAGCTCAAAGCCCATCTGGACCTGCTGCGGGCCTCGGGGGTAACCGATTTCGACGACTATCTGACCCAACATCCCGATGCGATCCGGCATTGCTGGGAGCTGATCAAGACGGTCGATTATAACCAGGCCTTCTTGGAACTGATGGGCATCGCCGATCGCGCCGGTCCCAAGGGGGCGTTCCTGCCCACCCATGCGGACGATTTCGTGAAGATGGCCCGTGAGGTGATCCTGGTGACCGCCGATGGCAATACCGCCGTTGAACGGGAGGCGAGCATCGTCACCACCAGCGGCGAGCGAAAAATCGTTTTGGGGAAATCCCTGGCTGTCTCCGGCCATGAGGAGACCCTGGCCCGGGTGGCGATCGCGCTTCTTGATATCTCCCAACGCAAGCGGGCCGAGGCGGCCCTGCGCGAGAGTGAACGCCGCTTCCGCGAACAGGCCTTCCGGGATGGTCTCACCGGATTATACAACCAGCGTTATCTCTACGGTTCCCTGGCCACCTGGGCGGAACGGGCCAAGGCCAACGGCACGCCGCTTTCCCTGATTTTCATGGACCTGGATCACTTCAAGCGCATCGTCGATACCCACGGGCACCTCAACGGCAGTCGGGCCATTCAGAAGGTTGCCCAGACGATCAACCGTTGTCTGGCGGAACCCGCCTATGCCGTGGCCTATGCCGGCGACGAGTTCGTGGTGGTTCTGCCGGGAATGAACGCCCAAGCGGCGTTGGCGAAAGCCCAGGAAATTCGGTCCACGATGAATACCACTGCCTATGAGCTGGAAAAAGGCGTCGTGGTGCAACTCAGGGCCAGTTTCGGAATTGCGACCTTCCCCGAGGATGCCAGCGACCTGAAGCGCCTGATCGCCGCCGCCGACCAGGCGCTTTTCGCCATCAAGGGGGCCGGTAAGAATGCCATCGGACAGTATCGCTCGGCCTGAGAGCTTGCTTGAAAACCCTAATCCAGGGTTTTCAAACAAGCTCTGAGCGGCGGACGCGTCCGATCAGGCAACCGGCGTTTCCCGCGCCCAGGCCACGAACTGGACGCCCAGTTTCTTGAACGCGCGAAACGACAAGCCTTGACGAATCCCGTCGAACACCGGAGCCACGGTGACCACCCGGCAACCCGCCAGGACGTCGGCGCCATATTCAAAAAGCACCGGCGAAAGCGGGGTGGTGGGGCCGATGATGATCGTATAGGCCTGGGGGGCCTTTTCCAGGTATGCGGCCATGGCCCGGGTGAGCAGGGTAGTGCCGGTCAGGCCGAGTACCTTGCAGCGACCTAGGGTTTTATCCCATTGCGCCGGTGCGGTACGCCCGGGAACATCGCGCAGCTCGAAGAGATGCAGGCGTTGCACCTGTTGCCGCAGACGCTCCACGAAGGGGAATTCGCCGACCAGGACCGTCTCTCCGTCGCGGCCTTTTTCGGCCATGATCGCCGATGCCTCGATATCCGGCGGGTTGGCTGGTGCTGTGGTGGCGGTGTTCAGGGCTGCGGCGCCCAGGCTGATGGAAAAGGCCTGGGACGAACGAAGCAATTGAGCCGCGGTAAGCAGGGAGCTGCCGATCAATCGGTCTGCCAGGTCGCGCTCGTCGGCCGAGGGGGCCGCACCCAATGTGGATGCCAATCCGGCAAACACACTCCCGTTTTCCTCGGCGCGAACGCCGATGAAGTGGGCGCCCACGGCAATCTCGGTGATCGCCGCCGTCGGCCGGTGCATGGCTTGGATCAGATCTTCGATCAGTTGGCGTTCCCGCCCTTCGACGGGACGCACCGCGGGGAGACCCGGCCCATCGTGATGGCTGCATGTATGGTGGATCATGGAGGCTCCTTTCATACGGATTTGTAAAAACCCCGATATCGGCTTACGCTTCATCCCTCGTCACTGCGGCGTACGCAAAAAAAGTACGCTGCCTACGGCACCCGCGATAGCGGTATTCTCGGGATTCGCAAGCCTTGATCTCGGGATTTTTCCTCACTTATATCCGGCCCTATGATGGGATTGTCAAGCCTCTGGAGAACTTACAGGACGACGCCATGGCGCCTCACTGAGCCGGCACATCCAGAACCGTGGGGACGTGGCCGGTGGCGGCCAGGAAATCGCGGATGCCTTTAAGGGAAATCACCAAGGTCGCCGTATTGACCAGGGGGTGGCATTGCAGCGCGTCGGCATTCCAGATGGCCTGGTCGATGACAACACCCACTTGGCCGTCCATGTCGTTCATCGCGCCGAGAAGGGTGACCGAACCGGGTTCCAGCTTCAGATGCCGGGCCAGCCGGTCGGCGGAGGCCAGGCGCAGCCGTTTGGCGCCCAGGGCTTCACCCAGCGATTTGAGATCCACGGATTTCTCATCGGGTACGGTGACGAGAAAGTGGCGTTTGCCCTTGTTGTCGCAGACGAAGAGATTTTTTGTCTTCTGGCCGGGCAGGTCGGGGACTAGACGGTTGACATCCGCGCAGGTGAATACCGGTGGATGGTCGTAGCGTTCGTAGGTAATGCCATGGGTTTCAAGAAACGGGTAAATCTTCATGGCGCCTTTTCTCTCCCGATAAATCGCATGCCGATCATTTTATAGATCAATTTGGCCGTGGCAAAGGCCGAGTTGGGGTCGCTTTCGCGGTGCGAAAGTTCGACCACGTCGAATCCGATCACCGTTTTGGAGTGGAACACCGTTTCGAGGATCTCCATGGCTTCGTCCCAGAGCATGCCGCCCGGTTCCGGGGTGCCGGTGCTGGCGATCACGCTCCAGTCGAACACATCCACGTCAACGGTGATGAAAAGATTCTCCGGCAACCGGGCCAGTTCAGCTTCCAGGTCGAAATGCCCCCGACGATAGCGGTGCATCGTACACAGGGAGAGATCCGTTGACTTGGCCAGACGGGCCTCTTCGACCGACATGCTGCGAATGCCGATCTGCAGCGTCCGATCGGTGATTTCGCGAATGCGCGCCATGGTGCAGGCGTGACTTAGGGCGCTGCCCGCGTAGCTGTCGCGCAGGTCCGCATGGGCGTCCAGCTGAAGCACGCCGAAATGGTTGTGACGTTTGGCCAGGGCGCGCACATAGCCGGTGGTAATGGAGTGGTCGCCGCCGATCACGACCACGAATTTCTCCTGATCCAGGAGGGCGGCCGTCGTCTCCTCCAGCGAGGCCAACATGGCGTCGGGGGTATCGGGAATTTCCGGCTGGACCACGGTGGCGATCCCCACCCGGCAGGGTTCATCATCCAGAACTTCGTCGTACAGCTCCAGGTAGTGGGAGGCCGCAATCACGTCGGCCGGTGCCCCGGCAGTGCCCCGTCCGTAGGAAACGCCGCCCTCGTAGCCGTAAGGGACCACCACCACCTTGGCGCGGGACAGGTCGCACTGGTCGTCGGAAAGGCCGAGAAACGGGGCCGGGTGGGGCGTCATCGGGTCGCTCCAGTTTTTGCACCAGCGTTTGCATGCGGTCGCACAGGCCGGCCGGCGACCGGGGTTGGCAAAGATCGGTCACATAGGCGGCCAGCAAGGGGAAGATGATGCTGTACTCACCCCACACCTGCACCAGGTTGGCCTCGTCGGCCTGCTGGTACTTGCCCCAGGTGACCGCCTCGCCGAAGGTACAACTGGAGAGGCTGCCCTCGCGCTCCACGGCCGTGCCGATCTGGATGCCACGGTCGGCGCCCTCGAAATCGATGCCCAGAATCTGGCTGATGGTCGGACCGGTTTGCTGGATGAAGTTCTTCGGACCGCCGCCACCCAGCTCCACGAATCCGGTCTGTTCGGCGCCAAAGGCAATCGCCGCCGAGTGGATGATGTCCCGCTGGGGCGACAACTGCACCGGCAGGCCTTCATGATCGGTGCGCGCCAGGTTCATGGCGATGGAGTGGTTGGCCAGCGAATCCCAAAAGATCGGTACCCCACAGCGGGCCGCGGCGGCGGTGAAACTCAGCTCGGGGTGGGGGGCGGTTTCGGCAACCCACAATCCCAACTGGTAGTTGAATTCCCACGAGGCCAGCGGCCCCCGGGAGAGCCGGTCATGGCGCTCCTTAACGAAACGGCGCACGATGGCGTCCTGGGCTTCGAGGGTTTCCTTTTCGCGAATGCCGATGTCGTAGATGCGCGTGTCGCCGTGGCGGCGCAGCTGATCGTCGTCCCAGTTGGGATGGATCGACTTGACCGGCAGGCTGAAGGCGAAGTGCAGGTCGTGGTAGACCTGGGCACCGGTGGAGCAGATCACGTTGACGAATCCGGCCTCGATGAGCGAGATCACCATGCCACCCATTCCACCGGCGATGCCGGCACCGGCGATCCCCAGCCAGATGGTGTCCCCCTGGTCGATCATGCGCTGAAACAGCGCGGCCGCCCGACGGACATTGCGGGCCTCGAAACAGGTCCGGCCCATCAGATCCACCAAGGCGGGAATGCTTAATCCCCTGGTGAGACGTTCCGGGACGATGTCCGGGGCATGTGTGAACAGCGATGGTTTATCCATGGGATCTACCTCTTTTTTTCTGATAAGGACAAAGCGTAACGCCGATATCAGGCTTCTTACGAACCCGTCAAGCATAATCCTTCTCGCCCTAACGATAACCCCGAAATCCATCTCATGCCGCCTTGACACCGGGTGCAAACCACGTTAAGCACATTATAAATGTGCATTTACCCACAAACCATCCATTCAGGGGGGAGCATATGCGTACGTCATTGGCAATCAAGGCGGTTGACCGGGTCGAGATCCTCACCCTTCAGGACAATACCATCGATATGCTCCAGCAGGATAACAATGCGGTGATCCAACGGGCCATGCCGGTAAAGGACGGTGAGATGAGAACCAGCATCCTGGCCGAGCATGGCTTTTCCTCGCTGGTCACCGTTACCCGAGGGGATGTCTCGCGGACGATGCTGTTCGATTTCGGCTACTCCGCCCATGGGGCGGCATTCAACGTCGACGCGCTGGGTGTCGACCTGAGCCGGGTGGAGGCCATGGCCCTTTCCCACGGCCACCTGGATCATATCGGCGGACTGGCGGCGCTGGTCGCGAAAACCGGTCAAAAGGGGCTCCCCTTGGTGGTCCACCCGGCCGCCTTCCGGGGACCGCGATACCTGCAAACGCCCGCAGGCACCCGGATCAACCTGCCGGGTTTCAGCCGTGAGAAAGCCGCCGACGCCGGCGTGACGGTGGTCGAGACGGACGCGGCCCATCCCATGCTGGACGACATGGCGGTTTTTCTGGGACGGATTCCGCGAGTGACGCCTTTTGAGCAGGGGGCGCCCAATCTTTTTTGTGAAATTGATGGCCGACCCCAGCAGGACCCCTTTGACGACGATTCGGCCATGGTTTTCCATGTCCGCGGTCAGGGGTTGGTGGTGCTTTCCGGCTGCGCCCATTCGGGAATCGTCAATACGGTCATGCACGCCCGGGAGGTGACCGGTATCGAATCCGTCATGGCCATCATGGGCGGTTTTCATTTGGCCAATGTAGACGAGGAGAAGGTCCTCCAGCCGACCATCGCGGCGCTCAAGGGGCTGGCCCCCCGCTACATCGTTCCCACCCATTGCACCGGCCGACGCGCCGTCCAGCGGATCGAGACGGCCATGCCGGATCAGTTCGTTCTGAACATGGCCGGCACGCGGCTGACATTCAGCGCCTAACCCGTCCAGCCGCACACAGACCCTTTGCCAGCGGCGTGCGCCTCTTGCACGGATGCCGGCTTTTGTTGTATCGTACCTCTCATTTCCGTGGGCCATTTTCGTCACCCATCCCGCCGGAGCAGAAGGTTCCGGCATTTTCCCAAGACGCTTTTATACCGGCTACCCAGAGGAATCCTATGCTGAAACGTTTGAAGTGGACGATCGTCCTGGCTGTTTTACTCATGCCGGCCACCGCCATTGCCGCCGTGTCGGCCGAAACGCTGATCCAGGCCGATGTCGGCGCGCCCGTATTGGACGTCACCACCAGCCCGGAAGACGATCTGGCCTTTTTGCTGACCCCCAAGGCGGTGCTGATCTATTCCGTCGACGAGAAGAAAACCGTCGACCAGATCCCCCTTGAGGGGGTATACGACCGCATTGCCTTTTTAGACAGTGAGCGGTTGGTGCTGACCCGCGCCAAGTCCTCCCAGATCGACGTGATCCGTTTCAACCGGATCTACGCCATCGACCTGAAGGACCGGATTACCAAGGGCCCGGCCCATGCGCCGGTGACCCTGGTGGTGTTCGATGACTACCAATGCCCCTATTGTGCCCGTCTGGATCGGTATATCAAGGAGCAGATCCTGCCCCAGTTTCCCGATGAGGTGCGCTACGCCATCAAGCATTTTCCCCTCTCCAGCCATCCGTTTGCCTACGAGGGTGCCATGGCGGCCCTGGCTGCCGGGAAGCAGGGTAAATTCTGGGAATTCCACAGCCGGTTGCTCGCAAACCACAACCAGGTCAACGAGACCAAGATATTGGAGATCGCCTCGGAACTGAAATTGGATATGCAGCAGTTCAACAAGGATCGCACATCAGAGGCACTCCGGAAAAAATCAGTGAGGATGTCGATAACGGCCATGCTATCGGGGTGACTGGAACACCATCGATTTTTATCAATGGAAAGCGCTTCAAGAAAGGCGACTTGATTGAGACCATCCTTCGTGAAGTCGGCCGCTGAGACCGGTCGTGGACACGGTCGATGACCACCGGGCGGAGCGCGACCGGTCTGCCCCCTGGAAAATGTCCTGAGAATCGAAGCCATTGCCGCTTTCGAGCCCATGGGCTATGATTGAAAAAAAGAGTGGATGTCGCCGGCCGGTGGAGGAAAAGATCCGGCCGGGCAACCCTTGCCGGAAGGGAGGTTTTCCGTGAAAACGCACATGATCTGGTTGCCACTGGCCGCCGCTGCCTGTATTGGCCTTTTGGCCTGTACCCACAGGCCTTACCATCCCGATAAACCGGATCGCGCGTGGGCGTCCGACCATGCGGATTGCGAGGTGGCGGTGCGGACTGAAATCCGTGACGAACCGGCGGCCTATGATCAGTTTGACGAGATGAAAATGATCAAGGCCTGCATGAAGGAAAAGGGGTGGCGCTGGGAACGGGCCAGCTGGTTCACGTTCAAACCCGTGGAGGCGGAAAAGGCGCCTGACAACAAGTAGGCGTAGGCCGCGTTTCTCGCCGAATCATCCCGCCGGATCCTGTTGATGGATGACGCTTTTGGTCAGCAGGCGATCCATGGCCTTGAGGTAGCCCGGTGCGCACTGAAGATAGAAGGAAAGCCCCTTGGAGAAGTTCATTCCCACCACCCCGTCGATAAACATCTGACTGATTTCCCGTTCCCTTCTGAGAATTTGTTGGCAACCGGCCAGAATGTGTTGTTCCTCGTCGGACATGGTTTTGATCAGGTATTTGAAGGCCGTGCGCGCCCGTGGCTGGTACATCCAGAAGTAGAGCAGGTCCAGGGCGCCGATAACGATCAATTTCTCCATGCCCTTGGCGTCGGCATTGGCGTCGATCCCGCCTTTTTCGATGGTTTCAAGGGTTTCCCAGACATTCAATTCCGGAAACTGCGCCTCCAGCTGGCCGTAGGTAGCGAAGAGCTGGGAAAGGGTGTCCGCGTAATCCTGAAATCGGGTTTGAATGTTGGTGAACCGATCCGCCGTGCCCTCGATGATTCCCGCCACCGTGTCCGATGCGGCTTTTGAGATCACCGCGGCCCATTTCTGAAGTTGACCTTCGATGCCGACCACCCCGAGAAACGTCATGAGCGTTCCGATGAGCATGTTGAAGAGGATGGCGATGGGGATCGAAAGGACGCTGCGGAAGAAGTTGGCGTAAACCGCTCCCCGGGGAAATCCGCGAAAGAGGTTGTGACTGGAAAGATAAATCCCGTTGGCAATGGCCATGACCGTATAGAGCGCCATGGAATTGGTGGCTGTGGTGATGCCCAAGACCCGATCGAGCAGAACGGTTTTGACCAGGTAGTCCAAAAGGGGAACGGAAAACCCGGTGAAGAGCAGGGAGTCGGAAATACGCACCCAGCTGACATAGTCGTTCCAGCGCAGCAGCGGCGAGCGACTGATGCCGCCACCCCCCAGGACCGCCTGGAGGATGTTGCGCACGCCGGTGATGCCGAACCAGATGAAGGCCCCCAAATAGGATAGGACCCACCAGTCATTGTTCAGGAAAAAGGAGAAAAAGGCCGGAATGAACCCCAGGAGAATTTTCAGGCCGTTGCTGACCTGAGAATTCAGGTAGAAGAGAAACGCCGGGGCCGGGATTTGACCTCCGGCTCCGGTGTCAATCGCAGGCCGTTGTCCGAGCGGTTGGCGATGCCGCCCAGGGTGACCACGTTGCCGGCGGAATCCATATGGGTCAGGTGGGGTTGGACCAGCCAGTCGATCTGGCGCATCTTGCCCAGCAGCTTGAGCACGGGCAGGTGCTGGAGCAGCCGCTGGTAAAGGCCCTGGGAACCCTTGGGACTTTCGTAGGGAATGTAGGTGACACGCTTGTAGACCGGGATGCGGAAAGGGATGACGCTGCGTAGAGAGGTCTGCTGCGGCTCACCGGTCACGCAGGCTTGCTCCTCGGGGAGCAAGGGCAGCCGGTGCCGGCAGATCCGGCGGGCCGAGTCGGGCAAGCTGTCCAGAATGGCCAGCCCCATGCCGTACATGCGCGCCGAGTGGCCGGTGGAATCGCTGCCGAGGCGCGGTTCGAGGTGCATGGAGGCATACATGGCCGTAAAGGCCAGGATATCGTGGAGAATGATGCCCAGCTTCTCGATACGGTCGGCTTTACCGGCCGCCGGCGGGGCGGTGGCCAGACGTTTGACCATTTTGCGGATGACCCGCTTCAGATTGATGGTGTTGCCTTCGTTGATGGCCAGCTGCAGCTGGCTGATCTCCTCGATATGGCAAGCCTTGCCGCTGGTGTAGTCCTTGAGATTGAAGAGCTCGATGCGCGTGATCAACCCGTCGCAGTCGTAAAGGATCTCCACCACGTCCTCGGGCAGAAGATCGGTCAGGTTCAGGGTGATCCGGTAGGCGCTGTGCAGGTCGATGACCCGCTCCAGCAACTCACGGGGCGAGAGCTTCAAGAGGGCCGGTAAATCCACGTCATCCCGTACCGCATTGGGGTCGGGCACGTCGGGATTGGCCGATGCCCGCAAAAACCGCCTTGCAATGGCTTCCGAATCGAGGTCGTTCATCCGGTCGACCAGGGTGGCGATTTCTCCGCGCCGGTTCTCATCGGCCGCTGTGTACGCCTGGCGCAAGTCCGTTACCCGTTGTTGCATCAGGGGGATGAGCTGCAGGTGGATGTATTTGGCCAGATGCAAGATGGAGGGTTGGCCAGGCCGCACGAAATTCAGGAACGCCTCGACGTCCAGCGGCGGCAGGTCGACTCCCAGGTCATGGTTCAGCGTTTGCCGGTGGGTTCGGTTGAAGGCGGCTAGGATCTCGAGGACATAGCGCTGACGGTAACGCGTTACCTCACGACCCTGGTCCATCAGCCGCCGCACCGGCTCCTCGGCCAGAAAACAGAGGAACGCCTGGGCATCGGAAAAGCCCCTCGGCACCCAGATCAGGTGAATGTATTTTCCCCTGAAGCGGGCTGAGAACTCAATCCCGATGCGCAGTTCGACACCCATGACCTGGGCCGCTTCGAGCAGTTCGGCGGCAGACGGGGGGTCGATGAAGTTGTAGTAAATCACCCGCAGGCGCCGGATGCCCTTGATCCAGGCATCCATGATGAGATGGGAGGCGGACTTGCGTCCCTTGGTGTTGATGTCATGCACATGGTCGTCGAAGCCGAGCTGATTCCACGCCTCGGGCATCTCCAGCAGGTGATAGCGGCGCAGCATGGACCGGATGGTGCGGGGCTTGCCGGTGGCTACCTGACGGAAGTCGTGGGCCAACTTGAGCTGTTCGCTTTCATCGCCGTGCGCCCGGACCAGATCCTTCATGATCGAGAGCAGCACCCGCGCGGCATTCTTGGGCATGCTGCCCGCCGAGGCGTGCAACACCTCGTCGCGCAGGCAGCGCAGGGCGCTCAGCCGTTCTTCGATCGTGCCGGTTTCGAGGGATTTGATTAGGTGAATGACGGCGTAGGCGATGCGCAACCCCCGGGTTTCGGCCAGCTCCTTGATGCCGTGGGGGTGAAACCAGGGAAACAGGCCTTTCTTGCCGATGGCGTCCGGGGTGGCCTGACTGAGTACGCCATTGACGATTTTCAAAAGGTCGCGGTCGCGTTTGTCGAACAATAGGCTCAAAGGATCTTCCTCTAGGAATTCAGCGTTTTCTCTGATCAGGGGGCATCGGCGTGCCACTTTTCAAAGGTTGTTGGCATCCTATTAATTTACCCAACCACACGCTAAACTTCAACGATATTCGGCCTATTCGATGCTACGCGGAAGGTTGCCTCAGGGGTAATAGCGCTTTATGCTGTCAGGCGTTTCCCACCAGGCGTCGGTCTGCCGGACCCGTTTTTGAATCTGTTCTTCAACCGTCTGGCGCAGGGTTTCGAATGCCTCGGCGTCCAGGCGCCGGGGCACGTGGATGGGCGGGGTGAAGCGGATGATCACCCTTGAAAAGGGCTTGGGCACCATGAATCGGTCCCAGCTGTTGAAGGTCCAGCAACGCTCGGCGGAGGTGATGACGGGGACGATGGGGACGCCGGCAAACTGGGCGATGGTGATCAGGCCCGGCTTGACCACGCCGAAGGGACCCTGGGGGCCGTCGACGATATGGCCGATGCGGTAGCCTTGACCGGTAAGGGCGCGAATCTCCTTGAGGGCACGCATGCCGCCTTTTGACGAGGAACCGCGCACGGACCGCCAACCCAGGATGTCCACCACCCGCGCGATCATCTCGCCGTCGCGGCTCTGGCTGATCATGATGGCGATGGGCTTGCGGGTGGCGAAAAAGGTGATGCCGGGAAAAAAGCGCTGATGCCAGGAGGCATAGACCACACTGCCGTACCGGTCCAACGCGGATTGTTCGTTGACCTGATCCACCAGCCGGATATTGTATGTTTTTGAGATTAACTTGACCAGCAGCAGTCCGCCGCGCGGAAAAATCTGCCGGTAGGCCACATCCTTGAGGAGCTCTTTGAATTTCATGGGCGGCTGGCGAAAATGTTAGCGGTTTGGAATATTGGGCCTCTGGCCGGCAAGCATCCGATGAACCGCTATACGCCATCCGCAGGCAGCGGGTCAACCGCAAGGGGCACCGTATCGGATACTTTGTTCTTTTACCAGAATACTTTTGCGTCTTCGAGCTTGATTTCCAATTCGGCCAGGGCGATTTCGTCCAAACCGAAATAGTCGGCTTCGGGGGTGGCGGCCAGAACGCATGCCTCGGTGCCCCGCAAGCCGATACCCAGACTGTTGGTGGTGCGGTCGGCCAGTCGGATGATGGCCATCAGGTCATCACCCTTGGCGATTTCTGGCTTGTGGTGGTCGCGGGCGATCCGGCAATAGGCCTTGGGCAGGTTCCAGTAGCGCAACAGGGCGTAGCCGTAAGGCGCGTGAAAGGTATCCATCACCTCGCTGAGCAGAACGACCGCCGGCATCTCGTGGAGGGTTCCGTTGCGTTTGACCGCGTCGGTGACCGTCAGAATCAGCAGCTTGCCCATGTCGTGAAGCAGGCCGGCGGTGAAGGCTTCCTGGGCCCTGGCCTTAAGGCCGCAGCGGTGGGCGATCCACTGGGCGCTGACGGCCGTGCTCACCGAGTGCCGCCACAGCTGCTGCATCAGCGCGCGAACGAAGGGCTCATGGGCCTTGAACTGCTTCTTCTGGGAGACGAGGATGGCGATGTTGGCGATTTCCTGGTTGCCCAGGCGAACAATGGCCGCGCGTACGGTGCTGACCTTTTGCAGCCCCTTGTAAAAGGCCGAATTGCTGATGCGCAGGATCTGGCTGGTGAGTGACGGATCGCAGATGATCATCCGCTCGATGACGCCGGTATCCGGCTCCGCTTTGGCGGCCTCGCGCTGGATTTTCAGGCTGGTGGCGCTGAATACCGGCAGCACGGCCTTGCCGCTGGCCATATAGGCCTTGATGGTGTCGAGGAGAGAGGCGTCTTTTTGCATGGTCCGGTCACTTTCCCATCAGCCGTTCCAGGTCGCCGAGCGGCCGGGGTTTCTGGAAGCGGGGCAGGCAACGCATGATTTCGTCGATGGTGGTGATTCCCCGGGCCGCCTTGTAAAGGCCGTCTTCGAACAGGGTCACCAGGCCGGTTGTCTCCGTGCAGATGCGACGGATCTGATGGCTGGTCTTGCGCTGAATCAGCCCGTCGCGGACGGCTTCGTTGAGCACCAGGACCTCGAAGACCGCCACCCGTTTGCGATAGCCGGTATAGCGACAGTGGTCACACCCCAGGCCCTTGCGGAAGGTTGCGCCCTCGAGCTGGGAGAGGTCGATGCCGATCCGCAACAGATCCGTTGCCGTGAGGGTGTACGGCTGGGCGCAATGGGCGCAGACGCGGCGCAGCAGCCGCTGGGCCACCACGCAAACGACCGTGGATGAGATCAGAAAGGCATCGATGTCCATGTTCAGCAGCCGCAGAAGACCGCCGATGCTGTCCTCGGTGTGAAATGTGGTCAGCACCTTGTGGCCGGTCAGCGCGGCCTGCACGGCCACTTCGGCCGAAAAGGCATCACGGATTTCGCCGATGACGATGATATCCGGGTCCTGGCGCACGATATGCCGCAGGGAATCCTCGTAGGTCAGGTTGATTTTGGGATCGATGGAACATTGACCGATGCCGTCGATGATATACTCGACCGGATCCTCGGCGGTGATGATGCTGGTTTCCATGGTGTTGAGGTGATTGATGCAGCTGTACACCGTGGTGGTTTTTCCGGATCCCGTGGGGCCGGTGATCATGATGACCCCGCTGGGCCGGTCCAGGGCATCCTCGCGAAACTGGTGCATGACCCTGCGGGACATCCCGATCTGGTCGATGTCGAGCAGCTCCGTTTTTCGGTTGAGCAGCCGCAGGACAATCTTTTCGCCTTTGACCGTGGCGTAAAAGGAGACCCGGATGTCCGTCGGGTGGCCTTCATGATCAAAAAGGATCCGGCCGCCCTGATGCCGCCGCCGCTCGGCGATATCGGCCTTGCAGAGGACCTTGATGCGGCTGGTGAGCGAGGGCGCAAGGGCCAGGGGATAGTCACGGTGCAGAACCATCACCCCGTCAAGGCGAAAGCGTACCCGCAACCGATCGGAAAGCGGTTCGATGTGAATATCACTCACATCGGTGGCCTGGATGGCCTCGATAATGATCGTGTCCACGATCTGCACAACGGATTCGGACGTCTCCGACAGGGCATGCCCGGCGGCATGCTGGGGATTGAGATGCTCGATGGCGGCTTTGATGGACGGTTTGGTGGCAATCGCCGGAATCACCGGCAGGTGCATGGCCCGGATGGCCGCGTCGATATCGCGCTTGTCCAGGGGATCGGCAAACGCTACCAGGACCTTGCTCGCCTCCATGCGCACGGGGATGAAGAAGTGCTGTTCATAGGCCTTCACCGATCCGCGGGAGAAAAGTGCCGGATCGATTTTGAGCTGATCGGGTTCGATGAAGGGGAATCCCAGTTGCAGGGAGAGAACCCGGATCAGGGCGCGCTCCTCGATGAGATTATGGGCCACCAGGACTTCGCCGAGTTTGCGGGTATGTCCTTCCTTGGCCTGCAGGTCGAGGGCCAGCGTCAGGTCACGGGAACGGATGATGCCCATCTCCACCAGAAAGTCACCGATCCGCAAATGGGGGGACTTCTCCTGGAGGACCTGGCGGATTTCTTCATCCGAAATATAGGCCAACTCGCGAATGATCTCCAGCAGGGACTTTTCGGACTTGATTTTAGATTGAACGCGCAGGGCGTATTTGGCCTGTGTTTCGGTGAGTTTCCCGACTTCGATGAGCAGGCTGACGATCCTGCCGTACAATGCGGCTGATGCGTTGGCGTCGGTCACAACCCCTCCTGGTGATGGGTGCAATGGGCTCCGGGCCCGGTCGATGGTCCGTTTGGTCCCCTCATTAGCGCTACTATCGGCAAAAGGAACTGGATCCTGAAGATTTTTCAAGGCTTGACGTCGGGGCGCCTACCGGCATCATCTGGATCTTCCAATTGGTCTTTGTTCGGGGTAAGATAAACCCCTATCTTGACTTGCCAGCGGAAAGGATCAGCTTGCGTCGATTTACCTATCACCAGAAACGGGAATGGCGTGCCGCGGCCCAGCGTTCGGTGGTCATGGGGCGTTCCGGCATGGTTGCCACCAGTCACCCCTTGGCCTGCCTGTCGGGCTACCGGGCCATCCGGAAGGGCGGCAACGCCGTGGACGCCGCCGTGGCCATGGCCGCCACGCTGAGTGTCGTGGAACCTTACTCGGTGGGCATCGGCGGCGATTGTTTCGGCCTTTTTTTTCCTGCAGGAAGGCCAAAAGCTGGTCGGGATGAATGCCAGCGGCCGGGCACCCCTGGCGGCGGACGCGCGACAGTTGCGGGAAATGGGGTGTTCGGCCATGCCCGCCCTGGGCATGCGATCCGTCACCACGCCGGGGGCCCTGGCCGGTTGGGCCGATGCGGTGGCGCGTTTTGGCCGCCTGGGCCTGGCCGATGCCTGGAAGACGCCATCGGGCATGCGGAAAAGGGCTTTGCGGTAAGCGAGGTGATCGCCGGCGAATGGGCCAGCGTGGAGCAAATGCTTGGCGAAGATGCCCACGCTGCCCGTACCTTTTACCGGGGGGCAGGGCGCCGCTGCCCGGACAGGTGTTCACCAACCCGGATCTGGCCGCCACCTACCGCCGGATCGGCGATGCCGGAGCGGACCTTTTCTACACGGCGCCCTGGCCGAACGGATCTCGGCTTTTTCCACCGCCCAAGGGGGCTGGCTGAACCAAGCCGATCTCGAGCGGCATCAGACCCTCTGGGTTGAGCCGCTGCGGATGGATTTCCATGGCCTGACCGTCTGCGAGCTGCCGCCCAACGGGCAGGGCATTTCGGCCCTGGAAATTCTCAACATCCTTTCCGGTGATGCCCTTGCCGAAATGGCACCCAACGGCGCCGAATACCTGCATGTGCTGGCCGAAGCGATCAAGATCGCCTTTGCCAACCGCGACCATTTTCTCACCGACCCGGACGATTGCCGGCTTCCCCTGGCGGAGTTGATCTCACCCGCCTATGGTGAGCGTGCCCGGCGGATGATCCAACCCGGCCGGGCCATGGCATTTCCCCCGCCCGGTGCCGCCATGCGCGGATCGGACACGGTTTATATCGCGGCGGCCGATCGACGGGGAACGTCGTCTCCTTGATCAGCAGTATCTTCACGCCCTTCGGATCGGGCATGGTCGTGCCGGGCACGGGGTTCGCCCTGCACAACCGCGGCGCTTCGTTTTCCCTGGATCCCGCCCATCCCAATGGCCTGGCACCGGGAAAACGTCCCCTGCACACGATCATTCCGGGCATGCTGATGGACGGCCAGAGGGTGCAGGCGGCTTTCGGCGTGATGGGCGGCGACATGCAGCCCCAGGGGCACGCCCAGGTGTTGTGCAATCTTCTGGCCCACGGCATGAACCCACAAGAGGCCGTGGATGCACCCCGGCTGCGGCTGATGCCCGATCGCAGCATTCATCTCGAGGACGGGATCGCCGCGGCGGTCGCGTCGGATCTTGCCGCATGGGGCCATCGGCTGGACCGCTCCCCGACGCCGGTGAATAAAGTCGGCGGCGGTCAGCTCATCTGGCGCGATCATGATCAGGGGTCTGGCTGGGGGCTTCCGACCGGCGCAAGGATGGTTGTGCCCTGGGATGGTAAACGGCAAGGGTGATGGACGCGTAAAAATTCGCACCTTTCAGATCGTCTGGCGGAAGCTTCATGAAACTCTACATCAAGCTTTTTCTTATCGTTTTTATCGGAATATTGGCCATCTCCGGGCTGAGCGGAATCTTGCAGATCCGGCGGGAAACCCAATTCTTCAAGGCGGAAAGCCAGCGGGCGGCCATCATCCTGGGACAGGTCCTGGCGGATGAAATTTCCAATGAATGGGACGATGGCGGTATTGCCAAGGTTCGGGAGATCCTGTCCAAGGCCGGTAACGCGGACCCCAAGGTGCGCTTCCGTTGGGTCTGGTTCGACGCGGCACAGGATGCCGCCGATCGTCCTGAGGTTGATGTCTCTCAACTTCTTGCCAACCATGCGGGATCTGTGCATGTATTCGAAAAACCGGATGCATCGGGGGAAATGCGGATCTACTATTATTTCCCCATATTGCTCTCGACAGCCCGCCACGGTGGCCTGGAGCTTTCCCAGTCTTTGTCCAGTATCACCCAATACACGCGTAACACGTTGGTATATTACGTAATCATGTCTTTCCTGCTGATACTGGCGATTGGAAGCATTTTGGCCATGGGCAGCTTCTGGCTGCTGGCAAAGCCACTTCACCGGGTGATCCAAAGAACACGGGAGATTCATTCCGGTAAACTGGAAGGCCGCCTAAACCTCCACCGTCGGGACGAGATCGGTGAGTTGGCCACATCCATCGATAAAATGTCGGAACAGATTCTGCGCAACCGGGCGAAGCTTCAAGAAGAAACCAAAGCACGCATCGAGGCCTTGGAACAATTACGCCATGCGGATCGTCTTCGATCCGTGGGACGCTCGCTTCCGGCATCGCCCATGAACTCGGCACGCCCATCAATGTCATTTCAGGTCGGGCCGGTTTGATCGCTACGGATGAAGCGGCATCTGCGGAGATCGTCGGCAGTGCCGAGACGATCCGTGGCCAATGCCGGCGCATGACGTCCATCATCCGGCAATTGCTGGATTTTGCACGCCGCGCTACGCCCAAGAGCGCCCCTTGCGATCTGAACCAGATTATCGCGCAAACCGCCATGCTCATTAAACCGCTGGCCAGGAAGCGGCGCGTGAAGATCGAATACGGCCAAAAGGACCATCCCGTGATCGTCCAGGCGGATCCCGCCCAACTGGAACAAGTCTTGACGAATTTGCTGACCAATGCCATGCAGGCCATGCCCGATGGCGGGGAGGTGCGGGTCGACGTGTCCGCCATTCAAGCGCTGCGGCCGGAGCAACATCAGGAAACGGATCAACCTCAGGAAAAAGAGAAAAAATATCACGTGATTCGTGTTCAGGATGACGGCATCGGCATTACGCCCGAGGATTTGAACCATATTTTTGATCCTTTCTTTACGACGAAAGACACCGGTGAAGGCACCGGACTGGGCCTGTCCATCGTCTATGGCATCGTCCAGGAACATGGGGGATGGATCGAGGCAACCAGTGAATCGGGACAGGGCAGCACCTTCAGCGTTTATCTGCCGGCGGGAGAAGAAGCATGATGCGCAAAATTCTGATTGTCGATGATGACCACGCCTTGTGTGAAACCATTCAGATCGACCTGAAGCGGCATGGCTATCAGGCGGTCCTGGCGACCGCTGGCGCGGATGCCGTCGCCTGGATCAAGCAAGATGATTTTGATTGCGCGCTGGTGGATCTCGTTCTTGAGGATATGGATGGGATCGACCTGTGTAAGCGAATGGTCGAAAATCGCCCCGACATCCCCGTTATCGCGATGACCGCTTTTGGCAGCATGGATATGGCCATTGAGGCCATCCGCGCCGGTGTTTTCGATTTTATCAACAAGCCCATCGATTTTGATCTGTTGCGGATTCATGTGGAACGTGCGCTGAAACACCGCTCCCTGAAAGAGCGAATCAAAATGCTTACCGGTGAGCTTGAGAAAACCAAACGGTTTGATGCCTTGCATGGCGACAGCACCGCCATGCAAAAATTATATGCTCAGCTCGCCAAGATCTCCGGTACGGAGATGACGGTGCTGATCACCGGGGAAAGCGGTACCGGCAAGGAACTCGTCGCGCGGGCGATCCATAACCATAGTCGCCGGGCCAAGCAGCCTTTTGTCGCCATCAGTTGCCCGGCATTGCCGGAAACACTGCTGGAGAGCGAATTGTTCGGCCATGAGAAAGGATCCTTTACCGATGCGCGGGCACCCCGCCAGGGGATTTTGGTTCAGGCACATGGGGGAACGGTCTTTTTGGATGAAATCGGTGACCTGTCGCTTGCCTTGCAGCCCAAGTTGTTGCGTGCCTTGGAAACCCGCACGGTGCGCCCCCTTGGCGGCCGCCAGGAACTCGCCTATGATTCACGCATCATCGCCGCGACCAACCGCGATCTTGAATCGGCGGTCGAAAACGGCCTGTTTCGCGAAGATCTTTTCTACCGTATCAATGTGATCCGGATCGAAATTCCGCCTTGCGGGACAGGGAGAAAGACCACTCCTGCTTGGCCGATTATTTGCCGATCGTTTCGCCAAGCAAACGGGGAAGACCGTCCACGGGTTCACCGAAGGGGTCGCGCATAAACTGATGGACTATGCATGGCCCGGAAACGTGCGGGAACTTCGCAACGTCATCGAACGCGCCGTTGCCCTGACCCAGCATGATCAACTGATTGTAGAGGATTTGCCTGAGCATATCCGTAATTATCGCAAGAAAGCTTTCGAGATCGCCGGCGACAGTTCCGACAGCCTGATCCCGCTGTCGCAAGTCGAGCACCGCTACATCCAGCACGTGCTTGAGAAAACCGGCGAGAATAAAACCCTGGCCGCGCGTATTTTGGGCATCGATCGCAAGACCCTGTACCGCAAACTCAGCCAATAGCACCCCTAAGGGTCACCCTTTATGAGTGATGAACGCGTAAAAAGCCGCTCCGCCAAGGGGTTCGTAACACGCCCACAGGATGCCCACGCGGGCGAATCCTTGGCCGAACATCGCTACCGCGCCTTCCTCGAATTTCTGCCCGATCCGGTGTTCGTCGGCCATCCGGACAGCACGGTGGCCTACCTCAACCCGGCCTTTGAAAAAGTCTTCGGCTGGTCCTTGAAGGAGCTGGCGGGGCAGCGCATCCCCTATATCCCCGATAGCGAAATGGCCGCCACGCGGGCCGGGGTGAAGAAGCTGTTTACCGATCATGTGCTGCATGGCTATGAAACCCGCCGTCTTACCCGGGACGGCCGGATTCTCGACGTGCTGGTGGACGCGGCGGTGTTTCACGACGCCGATGGAAAACCGGCCGGCCAGGTCATCACCTTGCGCGACATCACCGCCCGCAAGCGCGTCGAACAGACCAACCAGGTGCTGCTGCGCATTGCCAGCGCCCTTTACCGTTTTCCGCGGCTGGAGCTCATGCTCGCCCATATCACCCGTCAGATCCAGACCCTGATCCGGGCGGAGGGCGCCGCGGTGATTCTCCTCGACGAGGCGGCCGGTGAATTTTATATTCCGGTGGCGTCCTACGTGGACAACCGTATCGGCAGCCGCATGAAGGGTGTCCGTTTTCCGGTGGACAAGGGTGTGGCCGGTCATGTCTACCGCACCGGAGAGCCGATGATCGTGCCGGATACGGCCAAGAGCCCCTATTTTTACGAGATGGTGGACAAGACCGTCTTCTACCGCCACAAGAACATGCTGGACGTGCCCATGCACCTGCAGGACCGCATCATCGGCATCCTTTGCGCGGTGAACAAGCAGGAAGGCATGTTCGACCGCTCCGATGTGGATCTTCTAAGCGCCGTGGCCAACCTGGTGGCCCTGCCCATCGAGAATGCCCGTATCAACGAGGCCCTTCAGCAGTCCTACGAGAATGTGCGCGATCTGAACCGCGCCAAGGAAGAGGTGATCCACCATCTTTCCCATGAACTCAAGACCCCCCTTTCGGTGATTTCCGCCTCCCTGGGGCTTCTGGCCAAACGCTTCCCCCATGGTCAGGACCGGCGCCTGGACCGGATCATGGCACGCATGCGGCGCAACCTCAAACGGCTGCTGGACATGCAGTACGAGATTGCCGACATGCTGCGCGAGAAGCATTACCAGGCCCACGGCATGCTCTCCTTTCTGCTGGCCGCCAGCCGCGACATGCTGATCTCGCTGATCGAATCGGCACCACGCAGCGACCAGGCACCGGACGTGATCCAGATGACCATCGACCGGGAATTCGGGCGGGCTGACGATCCGGTTTCGCCGATCGTCCTGGACCGTATGGTGGCCCGCTTCCTGGAGACCCTCAAACCCAGCTTCCTTCACCGCCGGATCCGGTTTACGACCCGCCTGACGCCGGTGGCGCCGGTATTGCTGCCCATGGAAGTGATGGAGAAGATCGTGGAGGGATTGGTGAAAAATGCCATCGAGAACACGCCCGACCAGGGGCGGGTCACCGTGGTGGTGGAAAATGGGGAAGGGGGGCCGGTGTTCGCCGTGGAAGACAGCGGCGTGGGCATCACCGCCGCCCGGCAACGACTGATTTTCAACCACTACTTCACGGCCGGCGAAACCCTGACCTACGCCTCCCGCGCGCCTTATGATTTCAATGCCGGCGGCCGTGGGTTTGACCTTTTGCGGATCGCGATTTTCGCCGAACGCTACGGTTTTGCCACGCAGATGGCATCCCGTCGCTGCGGCTACATCCCCCTGGACCGTGACCTGTGTCCGGGCGCCGTCGAACGCTGCGCCCATTGCCGTGATACGGCGGATTGCGACGCCTCCGGCGGAACGACCATGCGGATTCTTTTCCGGTCATCGGCGCTGGGAAGACCGGCCGAACCAAAAACCAACCATCGTTCAACCGTACGGAATACCGATGAAAGACAATGCACCCATCGATCCGGATGAAGACGACGGCCGCGTTGCCGGCGACCGTTTTTTTGACGACATTGACGTGGAATTTCTCATTCATGAACTGAAGGACCCCATATCGGTCATCGAGACGGCCCTGCGTCTGCTAATTGAACGGCCGGAGAAGTACGGCCCGCTGACGGCCAGGCAGGAAAAGACCTTGAGCCGCGCCCTGCGCAGTTCCAGGAAGGCGCGTCGTCTGTTGGCCGAGCTTTTGGAGGTGGGCCGTTCCGATGCGGGGTGCTACCAGTACTGCCGGTTCAATGCCCTGGCGGCAGTCGAGCGGGCCCTGGCCGAGGCCCTCGAGACCGCCGACCCGGGTTCATGGGAAACGCTCGCCAACGTGAGACGGTTTCTCCCCC
>NZ_BBCC01000058.1 GCF_001311845.1 Desulfosarcina cetonica JCM 12296
CCGTCGAACTCATCGCTTCCGGGACCGATACGCCTCTTTCGGTGGATGTCACCGGCCAAGCGATCACGGTGAACCTTTCGACAGACAGCGCCGGCGACCCGTCCGCAACGGCGGATCAGGTCGTAGCCGCCATCGCTGCGAAAGCGGAGGTCGACGCCCTGGTCCAGACAGCTTCCGAGGACACCGGTGTCGTACAACCGGCCGCGGCGGCGAACCTTGCAGGCGGCCAGGACGCCCAGGACACTCTACGCGTATTCGCAGAGAATGAAGGCGTCTGGGGAGACCGCATCAGCGTCCGGATCGAAGACGGATCGCTCGATCCTGCGGGATCGTTCAACCTCGTGGTCCGCTACAAGGATGATGTCGTGGAGGTCTTCAAAGACCTGTCCATGGACGAGACTGCCCCGAACCATGTCGAGCTGGCTGTCAACGAACGTTCCGATTTTATCACCGTCGAAGACCTCGGAGCGTCTTCAGGCGTCGCGGAGGATCGTCCGACGACCGGCTTGAGCGCTCTTTCCGGAGGCGACGACGGGCTTACGGGCCTTGACGACGCCGACTACACCGGGGACCCGTCGCAGCATACCGGCTACTACGCTTTCGACGAGATCGACGCGCTCAACATGATCATGGTGCCGGGCGTGACCACGGCGGAGGTGATTCATGCAGGCGTCACATATTCGGAGAACCGCAAGGACCTGATGCTCCTCGCCGAAACGCCGCTCATGCTGGAACCGCTCGAAGCGGTGGATTTCCGCAAGGGACAAGGCATGTACAACCATGCGGCGTTCAACTCATCCTATGCGGCGCTCTACTATCCCTGGATCGAGATCAACGACCCGGTCACGGGCAAGCGGAAACTGATTCCGCCGTGTGGTGCCATCGCCGGCTGTTTCGCCCGCAGCGATCAGAAGAGCTATGTATGGTACGCCCCTGCGGGCATCGACCGCGGACGCATCTTCAACGCGCTGTCCCTAGGATACAAAACCAGCCGCGGCGAACGGGACGTTCTCTATCCGGAGGGCGTCAACGTGATCGCCTCCTTTCCCGACAGTGGAATCAATATCTGGGGCCAGAAAACGCTGCAGAGCCAGCCGTCGGCCTTGGACCGCGTCAATGTCCGGCGGCTGATGATGTATATCGAGGAGGCCATCGCCGAGTCTTCCCGCTTCGTGGTCTTCGAACCCAACAACCCGCAAACCTGGCGGTCGTTAGTCCGATTGATCAATCCGTTCCTACAGGAAATCAAGGACAAGGGCGGATTCTACGACTTCGCCGTCCAATGCGACGAGGAGACCAACACCCCGGCCGTGATCGACCGGAACGAGCTCGTGGCACGCATCTTCGTCAAGCCCACCAAGACGGCGGAATTCATCGAGCTCAACTTCGTGCTCACCGCTACGGGGGCCGACTTCAAAGAAATCTTCACGACGGGGTAAGGAGGTAAACCATGCGCAGCGGCAACATGCCCAAGAGCTTGTATCAAAACTGGCAATTCGCCGTCGAGGTCAACGGCTTCGATGTGGCGCTTTTCAAGAAGGGCCAGGAGCCCAAAACCGAGTTCGAAGAAGTCGCTTTCGCTCCGGCCGGTTCGATGTTCGACCAGAAAGTGGCCGGGCGCGTCAAGTTCGAGGACATCAACCTGGAAAAAGGGGTTCTCCAAGACGGCTCCGACGAGGCCGCCCGGGAGTGGATCAAGAAGCAGGTGGACGTCAACGCCGTGGTCGGGGGGCTTCCCAACGACTACATGCGCGACATCGACATCGTCCGTTACGACCGCGCCGGAAACGAAACCCGGCGTTGGACCCTGCACGGCGCGTGGATCAAGGTCCTGGAATACGACGAGCTCGAGGGCGCGAACACGGACAACACCATCGAGAAGCTCACCATCAGCTACCAGTACTGGACCTGATCCAAGGAGATGAACCATGCATGTTTTTGAACTACCCAGCGGCGTCGAGGTCGAGCTTCGGGAAATGACCGGAGCCGAGGAGGAATTGCTCACCAATCAGCGGCTCATCCGCACCGGAGATGCGGTGAATCAGGTGCTCAGGAACTGCATCGTGCGCCTGGGCGACAACGATGAACCGGTGGTGAAGGACGTGCTCGACCTGCTCTCAGGCGACCGCCTCTTCATCCTGGTCAAGCTGCGGCAGATTTCCCTCGGTGACGAAGTGGAACTGGAACTCACCTGCGCCAACCCGGCATGTCGCGCGACGAATCTGGTGACCATCGACATCGAGGAGCTTGAAACGACCCCTTACGGCGAGGACCGGGAATTCGACTTCACGCTGCCCGGCTCGGACCGCAAGGTGCGGTTCGGCTACCTGGACGGCCATAAGGAAAAACGGTTGGCCGCTCTCAAAGAGCCTTCCATCTCTTCGGCCATGCTCATCCGCATCATCGATATCGACGGAGCGGCCCCGAGCAAGAAGCTGATGAACGATATGTCACTCCGTGACCGCAGCACCCTGCGGCAGGAGATGCTCCGGGTCGATGCGGGGGTCGATACCACGCTGGAGGTCGACTGCGAGTCCTGCGGAACACGTATCCGCACCCGGCTGGAGGCGGAACCGGGTTTTTTGTTCCCCGGAGTTCGCTTGTAAGGGACGCTTTCTTTCTCGCCTACGGCGGGCTCCATTGGAGTTATTCGGAAACACGCGCGCTGCCGCTTCGGGTCCGCCGCGAATTCGTGGAGGCTCTGGAGCGGCAGCTTGATTTTGAGCGTGAAGAATTGGAGCGCAACCGGAAATGAACGGAGATCTCGGACTCGGCGTCATCGTATCGATGAAGGACGCGTTCTCGCAGAACGCGGCCAGGGTCCAGACGTCCATGCAGTCGCTGGATGCCACGGTCGCCGCTTCCAGCGAGCGCATGACGCGCAACCTCGACCGCATCCAAAAAGGCACCATGATGATCGGCGCGGGCCTGGCGCTCATGGCCGTGCCGGTCGGTCTTGTCGCCTCCACCGCTGCCACGCAAAAGGCGCTGGGCGAACTGTCCTCCCTTGGTGTCAAGGACCTGCGGGCCATCGAGGACGCCGCGGAATCCTTCACCAACAAATGGTCCGGATCGAACAAAGCGGAATTCATTACCGCCGCCTATGACGTTCGCTCGGCCCTCTCGGGATTGACCGATGAGGCGGTCGGGTCGTTCACAGCCATGGCCGCTCTCACGGGCAAGGCCACCAAAGCGACCACCGAAGAAATGGTCGGGACGTTCACCACGGCCTACGGCATCTTCAAGCCTCTCATGCAGGACATGTCGGATGCGCAGTGGGCCCGCACCTTCGCCGGAGCCATGGCTCAGACGGTCGCTTCTTTCAAAACCAACGGCCGCCAGATGGCCGACTCCATCAAGAACATCGGCGCAGTGGCGGCATCATCCAATGTCCCCTTGCAGGAGCAGCTCGCCATACTCGGGCAGCTCCAGACCACCATGCCCGGTTCGGAAGCCGGAACCCTGTACAAGGCGTTCATCATGAAAGCCGCCGAGGCCGGCGAGAAGCTCGGGCTGTCGTTCGTCGATTCGACGGGACGGCTGAAAGGGATCATCGCCATCCTCGAGGAGATCAAAGGACGCTTTCCCGACCTGTCCCAGGCCGCCGCCCAGGTGGAAATCAAGAAGGCCTTCGGCTCCGATGAAGCTGTGAAATTCCTGTTGCAGATGTCCCAGGGCGCGGAAGCGCTGGAGAGCAATATTCAATCCGTCGCCCGGGCCATGAAGACCGGCACCGCCGTCACCGAAGAAATGGCTCAAGCGATGAACATGGACATCGGCAGCCAGTTCAAACTCCTGTGGCAGCAGATCGCCAATCTGTCCGAAATCCTCGGCCGCACGCTGCTTCCGGTGGTCACGCCTATTATCCAAGGCATTTCCAAGGCCGTGCTCTTCTTTCAGAAACTGGCCAAGTCCATGCCCGGGCTGACGCGGGTCCTTCTCACTCTGTCCATGGCCCTGGGTGCGGTGCTCGCGGTCGTCGGCGGCGTGATTGCAGCGGCCGGAACCATCGGGCTGATGCTTCCCGCCATCAAAGCGGGTCTCGCGGCCATGGGCGCTGCCGTAGCCGGTGTAGGTTCAGCCTTCGCCACCTATTTTTTGCCGGTGGTGGCCGTCATCGGCGGTGTGGTGCTGGCGGTCTATCTGCTCAGACGGGCGTGGGAGACCAATTTCGGCGGTATCCGCGACATGGTCTTGGTGCATGGGAGAAGGTGAAACTCGTTTTCCAGGGCATTCGCGAGCTTATTTCATCCTTGAGCGGCGGTTCGGGTCGCATGTCCGCAGAGCTGGCCAGGAAACTCGAGCAGGCGGGTCTGATGGGGCTCGTCGTCACTGTATTCCGCATCTATTACCGGGTGCGGCAGTTTCTGACCGGCTTGTGGCAGGCCTTTTCCAGCGCCTTTGGAAAGATAAGAGCGATTCTCGAACCGGCGGTCCGGGCGCTCATGCAAGCCTACGGCGCTCTCTACAAGGCCGTTTTTTCGGTCCTGGAGATCTTCGGGCTGGCGGCCACATCGACCGAGGCATCATCCTACCGCAGTCTGGGCGAAACCCTGGGATCGATCCTGGGAGTGATCGCAAAGGTCGGGGCCTATCTGCTCAAATTCGTGATCTACAACCTGGTGGCGGTCATCAAAGTCGTCACGTGGGTCGTGGGTGCGGTCGTCTGGCTGGGCAAAACCATCGTCACCGCCTTCATCGAGGCGGGAAAGTTCATCTACAAGTTCTTCCTTCCGATCCGGCTCCTGGTCCAGGCGCTTCGCATGGTGGGACGGATCGTCTATACGGTTTGGCAGGTCCTCACCGGCGACATCTCAGTGCTCGACGGATTGAAATCCATCGGTGGTGCCGTGTTCGATTTCCTGGCCACACCATTTCGGTGGGCCCGGGATGTGATCGTCGGCGTCTGGAATTTCATCAGGGGGTTGTTCTCGTCCATCGGACGGTTATTCACCGCCGTCGCATCGTCCCTGGTCGCCGCGTTCATGGACCTGCCTTGGTGCGAACCTTGCGGGATGTATTCGGAGCGGTGCGAAGCTTCTTCTCGGGCGACACCACATTTTTCGAAGCAGGCAAACGGATTCTGATCGCTCTGGGAAAAGGCATCTGGTCGGCGGTGACCTATCCGTTCGAACTTCTCAAAAAGGCACTCGGCTGGCTCAGAAAACTGCTGCCCTTTTCCGATGCGGAAACCGGTCCCCTTTCGAGCCTGACAGCCTCGGGCGCGGCTATTCTGAAGACCCTCGCCGAGGGGATGGCCGGCTTGCTGTCGCTGCCCGGCAAGGTCCTCGGCATGGCGTTCAAGGGCATGCTCTCCGCGGTTCAATGGGTATGGCAGGGCATCAAGTCCTTGGGCTCCGGAATCCTTTCGGCGTTGACCGGACCGTTCCGAAAGGGTGTCGAGATTGCCGCGTCTGTGTGGCGCGGTGTCACGGATGCGGCCGCCGCCGCTTGGAACGGCATCAAGACCATCGGTGCTTCGACGTTCGATGCCGTGGCATCGCCGTTCCGCTGGATCGGTGACATAGCCGGAAAGGTTTGGGACGGGATTCGCTCCACGTCGGCTGAACTCTGGAGCGGACTGGGCAATCTTGCCCAGTCGACCTGGTCCTTCGTGAGCGCTCCGTTCACATGGATCGCCGATGCGGCATCCGGTGCATGGAGTCATATCACCAACGCCGCATCAGTGGCGTGGGAGAGTCTCAAATCCATGGCGCAAAACGCCTGGGAGTGGATCAAGGCCCCGTTCGAAGGACTCGCCATGGCCGCCTCCTCTGCTTGGGAGAAGGTGAAAAACGCCGCATCCGGTGCATGGAATTCCGTCACCTCCACGGTTTCCAACCTGGCCGGCAGCGCGTTCGAAAGTGGAAAAGCGATCCTCACAACGGTGGGTGATGGGATCAAGTCGGCGGTGACCGCGCCGTACCGGGCGGCCAAGTCGGCCTTATCGTTCGTCCGCGACCTATTGCCGTTTTCCGACGCAAGGAGGGTCCGCTGGCGAACCTGACAAGAAGCGGCGCGGCGCTGATCGAAACCATCGCCCGTGGAATCACTCGGACCGCGACGGCCCCGGCGGAGGCGCTCGCAAAGGCTTTCGGTTTCATGGGCGACCTGGCGGGACGGATCGCGGTTCCTTCAGCCTTGGCCGGGACGCTGGCGTTGACGCCCATTGTTACCGGTGACCTTCCTGCCGTCGCAGGGCCTCTTGGCGGCCCGGAGTCGGCGGCGGTTGAATCGGCGCTGGGTGTTCAACCGGCATCCGACCAAGCCCGCCTCCTCGGAGAGACCAGGGGGGCGCTGACCCCCGGTGCTACAGGATCGTTGGGTGAACCCGCCGGAGAGAGTCTGAGAACGGTCCTCGACGCCTTGATTGGAAAGCTCGACGCGCTGGCGGATCGGCCCGTCGAAGTGGCCGTCACCACGCTGCTGGACGGGCGGCAGGTCGCTCAGTCGGTGTACCGGGATATTCGTGAACGAAAGATCAAAAACTACGAGACGCTGTGAGGGGAATTGTATCAAAAGGAGATAACGGCCTACCTGGTGGATGTGGAAACCGGTGACTATCTGGATTTCCAGTACAACCCCAACGACATCCTGGACGACAAGAGCACGGCTTACGCCGCCATCAAGATACCGGGGATGAGTCATCCCCGCTACCAGTACGTGGCCGGCGAACCGCGCAAGATCGGCTTCAAATTGCTGTTCTTCAAGGGACCGGTCAAAGAATCCGTGGACTGGCTGCGCTCGCTGCTCTATCCCGAGCATGCCGGAACCATGCTGAAGAACGCGCCGCACCGCGTGCTTTTCATGTTCGGTGATCTCTACCCGGGCGTGCTTTGCGTGGTCCGCCAGGTAAAGGCCCGCTATTTCCACCTCTTCGACCGTGACAACCTGCTGCCTCAGCATGCGGAGGTGGACATGATGCTTGAGGAGTACATCGACGAATCGGTGGACTATTCGGAGGTGCGCGGATGATCGGACGACGATCCAGGTACGCAACAGCCATCCTTTACACCGGTGGTGCGGAGGAGTTCTTGGGCATTCGGGTTCCCGGTGACACCGCGCCCAGGCCCGACGACCGCTTCCATACGGTTGTCGACGGGGACCGGCTGGACCTGTTGGCCCATCGCTATCTGGGCAGGGCCGATCTGTGGTGGATCATCTGTGATTACAACGACATCTTTTTCCCCATGGAACTGGAGCCGGGGTCGGTCCTGCGGATTCCATCGGTGGAACACGTGAACATGCGCCTGCTGGATTGAGTCCCCCCGTCCGGTCCTTCGACCCGACACCTCGCCCCCCGCGCCGGTAAGTATCCGGTGGATGCCGCCCGAAGTGCGGCTCGACCGGAGACCGGCGTATGGACCTTGACACATTCAAACCGACATTTCTGATCCAGATCGAAGGGCAGCAGCTCTTCGCGGACATCACCCAGGAGATCACCTCGTTCGTCTTCGAGGACAACGAGGAGGAACTCGATGTCCTGGAACTGTCGGTCACGGACCGCAACCTGCAGTTCGTGGACGATCCCTTGTTCCAGGAGGGCAACGAGATCGTCGCCCGCTTCGGATACGTCGGCAATCTATCGCCGCGTAAGAAAGCGGTCATCAAGGACATCGATTACGACTTCCCCGAAAACGGCGACCCCACGATCCGCATCAAAGCCTACGACAAGGGTTTCAAGCTGGCCGGAAAGGAAAATCAGAAGGTCTGGCAGAAGCCCGCTCCCGGCATCCTCTACTCAGAGATCGCCGAACAGATCGCCGGTGCCAACGGCCTCACCCCTGTGGTGAAGCCAACGAAGGGTAAGCACCTCCGTGTGGTTCAAAGCAACACCTCGGACGCGCAGTTCCTCAAGGAGTTGGCGGGAAAGGCCCGCGACCGCGATGGAGACGGCGTAACGGGGTACGTCTTTTTCATCCAGGACGACGAGCTGCATTTTCATCCCCGTGAACTGGACAAGGGCCCCGCCGTGGTTCTCGAGTATTTCACCGACCGCAAGGGGGTTCTGCGTTCGTTTCGACCGTCGACCCAATCCCAGGGAGCCAAGGGTGCCGGCGTGGAGACGAAAGCGGTGGGCGTCGATCCTCGCAAGAAAGAGCCGGTCGAACACAAAGCCGAAAACGAAACCACCACGGAACGCACCTCTCTCGGCAAGCGGACCTACCTGGTGGACGGCAACACTGGAGAAGCGGCCTACAAGGAGCAGGAATCCGGACAGATCGTCCCGAGCTTCGAACGGTCCGAGGCATTTCATGAGGAACCGCGCCAGGAGCCCGCGCAGGACCTGGCGGAGGGCAAGTTCAAAGAGGCCGAACTGCGCCAGGTGGAAGCCGTGTCGCAGACCATCGGCATCCCATGCTGCGCGCCAAAGAGAACGTCGAGGTCAAGGGCGTGGGACAAAAATTCTCCGGCGTCTACTACTGCCATTCGGTCCGCCACGTGATCGGCGCAGGCGGCTACCACTGCGAACTGAAACTCAAGAAGAACGCCTTGGGCAAAGGTGCCGGCGACAAATCCGACGATGCCAAGGGCAAGCAGAACGACCGGGAAGCGCCGCCGACGCCCGAGGAACAGCCGCCGCCCATGGTGACGGTCGACGCCGACAGCGGGCAACGGCTTTGAGGAGGAATAGGAAATGGGAGATCTGAGCCGGAACTTTTCCACGCATGAATTCAACTGCCGCTGTTGCGGCCGGGCCGAGATCAATCCGAACCTGGTGGACGCGCTGCAGGAGCTCCGCGACCTGGCCGCCGCCGCGGTAAGGATCACCAGCGGCTATCGATGCCCCGAACACAACCGTGCCGTGGGAGGCGCGAAGCGAAGCCAGCACCTTCTCGGCAACGCGGCGGACATCGTCATCGACGGTCGCTCCGTGGCGGAGACCTATGAGCTTGCCGAACAGGTCCCGGCTTTCCGTAACGGCGGGATCGGGGTCTATCCGGAGCAGGGATTCGTCCACGTGGACGTCCGTGACGGCCGCGCCGTTGGGGGCGGCTCGACGACCGGTACGTGGCGTTGGAGAAAGCACTGAAACCGACTGGAGGAGGAGAACATGCAACAGCTTGAACAGATTTTGACATTCGTGCTCGATCACAAGGAGCTCTTGGCGACCCTGATCGTGACCTTGCTCACCATCATCAAACTCACGGCGTGGGGACGCGCCAAGGCCGCCGCTCTCGATGCCGTGATCGGCGTCATCGAGCGACTCGGAGCGAAGGAAATCAAGACCGGTGTCGCCGGGCAGGAACCCAAGCTCGGCGCAGCCGCCCAGGATGCCCTGCATCAGGCCGTGGCCAAGGTCGATCCCAAGAAAAAGGCTGCAGGCCCGTGACTACCGTCGTCCGCGAGGTGCTGCGCGGTGTCCTGCCGCGGAAATAGCTCGGAGACAGTCACGTGATCGAGACTCAGGACAGACAGCACGAGGAACGCTACAAGAACCGGTGGTACGGCAAGTACCGGGCCTTTATCCGCGACAACAACGATCCGGAAAGGCTCGGCCGCTGCCGTCTGGAAATACCGGCGGTGCTCGGTAAAGGCAGGGACAACTGGTCCGACTGGGCGTGGCCCTGTTTCCCTTACGGCGGCAACGAGGACATCGGTGTCTTTCTCGTCCCCGAGGAGGGCGCGTCGGTGTGGGCCGAGTTCGAAGGCGGCAACATTCAGTACCCGATCTGGTCCGGGGTGTGGCTTGCCAAGAGCAACCCCGGCGAGCAACCCGAAGAAGGCAAGCGACTGTGTTCGGACCCGACCTGTCAAGACTGCGAGGACAAGGTCGAGCACAAGCCGGACCGGCGCGACAACCTGGAACACCGCAAATACCACGACCACCCCCCGTACTACTGCCCGCGTCGGAAGGTGCTGCTGAAGACCGAAACCGGTCACACCATCGTGGTCGATGATCGTGACGAGGAGGAATTCCTCAAAGTCATCGACCGGGCGGGACAGATTCTCCATATGGACTGCCGCGTGAAGCGGGATGTGCAGACCGGCAACGCCCGTCGGCGTGGAACCAAGGACGCCGAGCAAGGGGACCAGCTTGATATCGACTCCGATATCAAGGAGCAACGCGCCAGGATCGAGATCACCGACTTGTGCCGGCAGTTCATGAGGTGGGAGGCCTGGAAGGACAAGGAGAAAATCCACATCCAATCCTGCGACAAGACACGCGCCCGCTGGCAGAAGATTCTGATCGACACCACCAAGGGACGGGAAAAGGTCCACGTTTGGGGACTCTGCGGTACGCAGGAAATCCTCATCGACTCCACCGCCGGGGCCGAGATGATCCGCCTCACGGACAAGGCCGGCCAGGTCATCGTCATGAACGCCGCAGCCGGTCAGGAACGCATCCAGGCCACGGACAAGTCGGGCAGCGTGATTCTCATGGACGGGGTCATGGGAAACATCATCGTCCGCTCCAGCAATAAGGTGCTGATCAACACATGAAGGAAACGCTAACATATCCAACGGTGTCGGTGATCATCAGGGGATACAACCGGGAGCGATATATCGGTCCGGCCATCGAAAGCGTGCTTGCCCAGACCTATACGGATTTCGATCTGCTGATCTGGGATGACGGTTCGACCGACAAGACCGCCCGGATCGCCATTGAATACGCCAAAAAAGACAGGCGCATCCGTGTCGCCGCCTGCGAGCATCGGGGGGCCGTCAAATCCTTGAAGGCCGCCGTGGCGGATACCTTCGGCGCTTACCTGTGTTGGGTGGACAGCGACGACCTCTTGTCACCCAGGGCCTTGGAAGAAACGGTCGCGGTCCTGGACGAGCATCCCTCGGTGGGAATGGTCTATACCGATTACCAGCTCATTGACGCCGCCGGACGAATCAAGGGACGTGGGCGACGGTGCTGCATACCCTACAGCAAAGACCGGCTGCTCCTCGATTTCATGACCTTCCACTTCCGCCTCATGCGCCGATCCGTTTTGGAACAGGTCGGCGGCATCAATGAGGATTTCAGGTGCGCCGAAGACTACGACCTGTGTCTGCGCTTGTCGGACATCACGGAAATCCGCCACATTCAAAAACCGCTCTACCAATACCGGGTCCATCCCCGGTCTATTTCCCATGAGATGCGTCTGGAACAGGTCCACTGGTCTCGGGAAGCCATTTCCAATGCGTTGAAGCGCAGAGGGCTGGCGGACCGCTTCGAGGTCGACCTTCAGATTCGAGAACGCTTTTCGTTGAGAAGGAGAAACCTCGATGAGTGAACACGATCATGGCCAAGTGCCGTGCAACTGGGAGCAGAGTGAGCGCCTCCTGGCGCGCACCTTCGACGCGTGGCGGGCCGAGTTCAGGGCCATCCTCGAAGACCACCGCCGGGAGATTCAGGCGCGGCTGGAAAAGATCGAACGTGAGATCGAGAAGAAATCGGACAAGGAAAATGTCGATCTCGTGGTGCGCAACATCCAGAGTGACCTGCGGCGTCACAGCGACGACATCAAAAACCTGCAGACTGGTCTGAATCAGAAGATGGGCGTCGAGACCATGTGGAAGGTGGTCGGCCTGGTGCTCGCCATCAGCGGGGCCGTCGGCGGGGTCGTCGGCTTTTTGATCCGTGTGTTGACGGGGAAGTGATCATGACCAGACCGCAAGCCAGACTCGGGGACATTTCCAGCCACGGCGGCGTGATCATCACCGGCGCGATCCGGACTGTGGTCAATGGAATGCCGACGGCACGACTGGGTGATCTGCACGCCTGTCCTATACCGGGCCACGGCGTCACGCCCATCGTCACCGGCAGCCTCGACACAACCACCGAGGCATGCCCAACGCGCGGGTGGGTGACGTCACCGCCTGTGGCGCGGTCATCGTGACCGGCAGCATGGACACCACGGACAACTGAGGGGCGACGCATGGATTACGAAGATTTGGGGTTTCATTACTGGGATGTGTTTCCCAAGAAGATCAAGGTGACGCGCAGCTGGTGGTCCTTGTCGGTTCCGCTTTCGATTCGGGGCATGCCAAGGGGCGAGTTGCAGTATGAGACCGTCGATTCCAGTATCGCCTGGGTCGATTGGGAAGGCCGCGTTCGGCTCGGTTGGCGGACGGGTGCGACGATCATTATGGTTTACGACTCCCCCGCACGGGACAGCGTCCGTTATGTGGAGGTCGAAGTGGTCGAGGAATACGGCGGCGGGTATGGTGAGCGTCCTAAAGGAGATGTGTGGTATGGTCCTGTGGGATGAAGAAGGTTCAGGATATGGCGACGGGTACGGATACGGCGAGGAAGGCGGGCCGATCATAGAACAGACCAGTTCGTCGCTCTCTCACTATGAGATCATGACGCTGGTGCGGCTATTGGCCTTCGGCCTCGGTGTGACCGGCGACGAAGAAGAGCCCTTTCTGCTGCAAATCAAAGACAATCTGGTTGAGATCAAGGACATCCTTCTGCAAAGCCACCAGGCATCCGAAGCCTTGCGGGCCGAGGCGCAAACGGTCCTGGAAGCCCATGCGGAGAGCGCCCAGCAATACATGCAGAACGTGGATCAACCGCAACCGCCGGATTATCACCCTTCCTGACCATGCCGTCCGGCACTTCGGTGCGCGAACTGCCGGACGGCGGCAGACTGTTCACCCTTGCCGACGGCGTAATGGTCCGCGTGAGTCCGGCAGGGGCACTCACCGCAATCGGCACCGACGGCACAGCCACTGAACTGGAGCCCGCCAAAGGCGGAATTGTAACCCTGCCGGACGGCAGGGAATTGACCTTGAAGCCGGAAGCGGTCCGTGTCACCCACGAGGCCGCTGGTATTGAAGGATTACCGCTGGATATCGATCCAGTGCAAACGTCGGAAGACCGCTATAGAGTCGAGCTGCCGGATGGTTACCGCCTGGATGTCTCCCACGGGGATCGGACAGCCTTGATCGGTAACCCGGTCGGCACTGTGGACGTCCTGAGCATCACCCGCATCGAAGGTATCGGAGAAAAGGTGACGGTACGTCTGGTTCCCGGCGGAGCCAAGGGGTTCTCGACGCAGGATAGCGGCCATAAGGGAATCATCGAGGCGGACGGAACGATCCATCTGTCCATGGAGAACGGTCTCGACCTGGTCATCCGCTTCCCGGACGCATCGATGCCGGCGGGGACGATGGCCAAGACGATCAGTCCACGATCATCTGTGAGGAGTGCGATTGATGAGTCTGGACTTTCTCGGCAGAGGTCTGAAGTTCCCTTTCCGATTCCAGCGACGCTCGGGCGGAGCCCAGATCTCCTCGGCCACATCCAGGGAACACGAACACATTCACGAAAGCATCATCCAGATTCTCGGCACGCGCCCGGGCGAACGGTTCATGCGTCCGGAATTCGGCTCCCGCCTCAAAGACCTGGTGTTCGAAGCCAATGACGAGGTGTTGAAAGGCTGATCCGCCATTATGTGATCGACGCGGTCAAGCGGTGGGAAAAGCGGGTCGTCGTCACCGGCGTTTCCTTTGACGACTCGCCGCAGAACATCGACCGCAATCTCCTGCCGGTTCATATCTCGTACCGGGTCATTCAGAGCCAGGTGGAAGGAAATCTGGTCTACCCCTTTTACCGCGAGCCCCGCCAGGTATCCCAGCCCCGACAGTTCCGCGCCTCCGTCGGTAAGTAACAAGCGGGTCCACCCGGCTGTCCGGGACGGCCCCTGTTACCGAAAAACGATGGATGACCGGAAATGGGCAGAGCAAGCATCGACTATACCAACAAGGATTACGAGTCCCTGCGTCGGGAGTTGCTGGCGCGGGTGCCGCAGTTGACCGACCGCTGGACGGATTTCAACGCGTCCGACCTCGGTGTGGTCCTGCTGGAGCTCTTCTGCGGAGTGGGCGATATGCTCGCCTACTACCTCGACGCCCAGGCGGCCGAGGCTTTCCTGCCCACCGCCCGTCAACGACAGAACGTCATCAATCTCTGCAAGCTGGTCAGCTACCGGCTCGACGGTCCGGTTGCCGCATCAACCTCCCTGCGTTTCACCCTGGCCGCGCCCCTCGATGCGGATCTGATCATTCCGAAAGGAACGGCGTGCAAAGCCCGCCTGGAAGAAGGCGACATCGTATTCGAAACGGCGGCGGACGCGACGATCCCCAGGGGACAGACAAGCCTCGAGACGGGCGCGCGTCAGGGCGAAAGCAGGACCGAGACCTTCACTGGCACGGGCGAACCGAACCAGTCGTTTCTCCTATCGGGAACGGCGGTCGCCCATGGAACCATCCGGATCACCATCCAGGCCGAACAATGGACGGAAGTTCTTCATTTCCAGGAGAGCGACAGCGACGCTCGACATTTCCAGACCGACACCGACGGACTCGACCATGTCCGCATCTTCTTCGGCGACGGGTTGCGCGGCGGAGTGCCTCCAGCCGGTTCCGAAATCAGCGTCGAATACCTCGAAACCCTGGGGGCCGGGGGGAACCTCGGATCGGACCTGATCTCGGAGCTGCTGAGCCCTGTCTACCAGGGAGGCGAACAGGTCGCCTTGACCGTCACCAACCCGGTCCCGGCGACCGGTGGTGCGGACAGGGAATCTCTGGAACACGCCCGCAAGCAGGCTCCGGCTGAAGTCCGGTCCCTGTGGAAGGCCGTCACCAAGGACGACTACCAGGCGTTGGCCGAGGGTTTTCCCGGCGTGGCCAAAGCCCAGGTCCTTGACGTCAATGACTGCAAGAACATCCGCTACTACCAGGTCAATCTGGCGGTCGCCCCCGACGGAGGCGGCCCGCCCTCGGCGCTTCTCAAGCAGGACCTCTCCGCTTTTCTCGAATCGCGCAAGGTCATCACCATCGAAATCAATCTCTTCGATCCGGTCTATCACCCCGTGAACGTGGATGCCGAGGTATACACCTATGTGGGTGAAGACCTCGACCTTATCCGAAGCCGGACCGAGCAGGCTCTTGATGAACTTTTCGCCTTCGAGCGCATGGCTTTCGGTGTTCCGGTTCACTTCTCGGACCTGGTGGCCGTGCTCGACGGCGTGCGGGGCGTAAGCCACGTGCAGATGTACGCCCCGCAGCAGGACATCGATATCAGGCCCGGTGAGATCGCCGTCCTCGGTCAGCTGAACCTCGACGTCAGGAGGGCATCCTGATGTCATCCTATTTCGAGAAGAAACTCATAGATCTTCTTCCGCCCCTCTATCGGGAACGTGACGAGACCGGGGACCTGGAGACCTTCCTCAAGGTTCCGGCCGCGAGTCTGGACGAGCTCAAGCTCCTGGCCGACCGGTTCCCCGAAATTTTCGATATCGACCGGTGCGAAGATCGATTTCTTCCTCTCCTCGGCGAGATCGTGGGGCATCGTTTCGATCCGCTTTCCGACGCCGCGAGGCAACGACGGCTGATCCGCGAGGCCGTAGAAATCTACCGGCGCAAGGCGACCATCCCGGCCATCGGGCGCTCGCTTACCGACCTGGGGTGGCAGGGGCGGATCGACGAGACCTTCCGCAAGGCGCTGCGCCTCAACCGCAGGCCTATTGTGGGGCGGGCCAAGCTGCCCGGCTTGATCTACAGCCTGGGCGTTTACCGCATCGACAGCGACAACATCGTCCAGGGAATCCGTCCCGGATTGGTCTTTCACCATCCGGCCGGAACCAAGGTCTTTTTCCTCCAATGGCTTTACTCGCTCCTGTCCATGGAATCGGATTTCCAGGCGGTCATCAAGAAAGTGGTGGAGCGGGTCTGCCTCGGGCACCTGCACGAGACATTCGTGGTCAGCCACAACGCCCTGAACACCGACTATCACCTTACACGCAAGAACAAGACCTGGGGCTGGTGGCGGATCACAGACGGCACTACGCTGATGCAGGACGTGGAACATGCCGCGGTATGCATTTCCCGCTGGCATGGACGCACGCCCCGATTCCGGCTGAATGTTGGAAACCTCAACGATGAGCGGCTGCCCAATCTGTGGGTCAGCGAACGCCGGGCCGCGTTTTGTTGCGAGATCGACACCAAGCCGTCGGAACCTCCGGTCGACGCCTTCATCAGACTCGCCGGCCAAGACCTGAACCGTTCCCGTCTCAACCGATCTGCGACCGCCTGCAGGATCAAATTCAGGCAGAAGGACATGTTGTCCGAGGCCGATCAACCGGCTTCCGAAATCACCGGCGACCGCCGCACCCACCGGTACGGCAAACGTTCCCGGCTGTCGCACTGGTTCCGTATCGGGCATTCCAGGATCGGCCGCCGGGACAAGGTCTCCGGTGCCGCTGTGGGAAGGCATCTGTTCATCACAGCCTACGCCAACGCTCAGTGGTCCGAGGTCAGCGCGGCTTGGGACATCGTCGACCGCTGGCGGGCTCGTAGACCGGGCTTTTCGCTGAACGGGCGCACCCTGAACGGAACGGAACTCACCGATGCCTATGTGACCGAAGCCCGGGCGTCGTTCGAGCTGGACGTGGACACCGGTATCCCCCGTCGACGACGGGTGGAGACGCTGGTGCTGGGCAACCGCAGGCTCAACCATACGGGATTGAGACTGTCAGTGGACCGGACCCGGCCCATGCGGTTGGGACTCATGCCGCTCAACGCCGCAGGTTTCCGCATCTCCAAGCCGTCGTTGCGCTGGCGTTTCCGACAGAAGGACGACCACGCGGAAGCGCAGGCCGGTTTCGAAGCGGCGGTCAATCGATACACGGTCACCCAATGGCCGGCGGCATAGGAGGAATGAATGGCGATCCACTTGTTTGAAGACGGCGCTTTGACGCAGCAGATATCCGAAGGCGACCTCACGAACCCGGACGACGACACCTATAACGGGACCGACGGAGAGGCGAAGGACAAGGAACTCTTCCTGGCGAACGAACAGACTGTTCTCGCTTCGCCCCTGGCGTCGGGCGAAACCTCGCTGCAGACGGCCGAACCTCGCTTCACCGACGGCGAGGTCATCATCATCGACTCGGAACAGATGCGCATCCAGAGCGGTGGAGGAACCACCACTCTGGGTGTGGAGCGCGGCTACGGGGGGACGACCCCAGCCGCCCATGCCGCGGGCGCTCCAGTCTACTCGGGATACGACTACACCGGCCTTGTGGTCGAACCGGTCGATACCGCGGGCGGGGACGAATCCGGCTGGTATTCACTGGCACTGAACCAGGTCGATTTGGACGGGGCGGTGCCCGGAGATCCGCTCAACCTGGGCGACAAACCCCACGACGTCACCGTCTCCTTCTGGAGGCGCTGCGAAGTACCGCCGGGAACGGCGGTCCAGAACAAGACCGACTTGAAGCTGCGGATCACCGGAACGGAGAACCCGATCCTGTAGGAAAGTCAATATGTCGATCAGCGTGGAAACAGATATTCAAATCGTCGTGTCGAGGATGGTTGGCGTGAATGTCGATGCCGGGCATCGAATCGTTCGCGCGGTAGAAAACCATGCGGATTCGACCCTCGTGGTTCAACAGCCGTTGGCTTTCAGCGCTGACATCGCTGTTCTGGTTCAACATTGGCTCGACGCCAAGAAAGACGCCCGGCAGATGGTTTTCGGTTCACTCGACCGGACCGTGACCACAAAGCAGCGCGTGGTTCACTCACTGACGCTTGGGCCGGATGTCCGCCAGATCGTTTTCGCCGTGCTCATCAACGAGAGCCACGAGGTACAAACCTAAAGGAGGAAATCACATGTCATTGGGACTCATTGTCAAAACCGGCCGCATCCTCACCGCGAGGCTGCTCATGGGCGATCCCATCGAGGGCATCACCCATTGCGCCATCGGTGAAGGCGACGCCACGTTCACCGACCCTTGAACCCGCCCGCACCGGAGATCGACCAGACCGCGCTGAAGAATGAAAGGGCCAGAAAGAAGCAGTACAAGCGCACCTTTCTCAAGGAAGACCCGGAAGGGACGCTCATCGTCAACGGCATTCACTACATCGAGACCGCCGAGGAAACCCAGACCATCGGCGTTTTCTTCCGTTTCGAGGAAAGCGAGGCCAACGGCATCACCATCCGGGAATACGGGTTCTTCGGCGGGGATGTGGCGTACATCGACGGTCTCCAGTCCGATTATGCGGCCAACGGCGTCTACCACCCGGACACCAACCCGACCGGCGAGGTGCTGACGCCCGGATACCTGTACGAAGTGAAAAACATCCCCGACTTCAACAAGACCTCTGATACGCGGGTGGAGCTCGTCGGGGTCATCAAGATATAGGAGGAGCGACCATGTCCATCTCGCGCGAAACATTCGATCCGGCAAAAAACTACAAGCGTGTCCGCTACCATCAGGACCGCGACCTGCTCGACTCGGAGTTGAACGAGCAGCAGGACATCATCAACCACGAGCGGAAGAAGATCGCCGACATGCTCTTCAAGGAGGGCGCGGTGATCAGCGGGCTCGGAGTCACGGTCACCGACAATGTGCTTACCGTGGCCGAGGGTTTCGTCTACGTCGAAGGATACATCGAAAAGGTCCCCGGCGCGGTGTTGACTTACGATCCCGCCAAGACCTCGGGTGCGGACTACGTTTACGTCGAGCTGCTCAAATACAACTACGGCTACAACCAGGACGCCGCGCTCATCAACCCGGCCACGGGCGAGCCCACCGCCGAACGTGAGAAGTGGGTCCTGACACTCAAGGACCACGACACCAGCGGCGAGACGCTGCCCAACAACGTGACCGAGCGGAAGGTCGTCCCGGTCTACAAGTTCGACCGCGAGACCGGCGATGTGACCGCCACGGTCCAGGAAAAATCCAACCTCTTTCTGCGTGACCTGCTGGGAACGCTGCCCGGCAGCCGCATCACGGTGTCCTCCATCACGGAGGACCAGCTCGCCTTCGCCGCGGCCGAGGGCTTGAACTCATTGCTTCAGAACCTGGCCGAGCGGACCTTCGACCAGGCCGGCAGCTACCTGGTTAAGGGACTCGACAGCTTCATCGGCGACAACGACGGGGACAACGTCGAGGTGATCACCAACGCCGGGCGCGCCTACATCCAGGCTTCCGCCTGCAGAAAGATCTGCCCACGACAACGATGGTTCCCAAGTCGGTCGCCACCAAATCGGTGCGCGGCGAGCAGAAGACCTACAACGTCGGCACCCGGCGCTATGCGCTCAACAGCACTCCCTTAAAGGAAACCACCCAGGTCGAGGCCATCGTCGAGATCGTTTCGAATATCACCCGCGGTTCGGTGGGGGGCGGCGAGGACCTGCTGACGCCCAATCCGGTCGTGGACATCCTCGAGGTGAGCCAGGGAGCGACCGTTTTCCAGGAGGGTGTGGACTGGCAGCAGTCCGGAAACTACGTGGACTGGCTCGGGTCGGGCAACGAGCCGGCCATCGGCACCACCTACACCGTCCGCTGGACCTACACCAAGCAGATGATCAAGGGGACGGACTATGTGGACGGGGGCTGGTTCGGCGAGTCCGGTCATCCGGCGGCCGGGGAATATTTCTACCTGGTCACGGCGCTGAGCGCCTCCGGGGAGACCGAATACGACTCTGCGGAGGTGATCTCCAGAGACACCTTGGCGAGAGAGATCAACAAGATCACATGGCTCCCCGTGAACGGAGCTACGGGATACCGCATCTACCGCGGCACGCAGAACACCGGTCGCGCTGATTTTCAACGGCTCAAGGAGGTCGCGGCGGGCGTCACCACCTATATGGATGACGCCGTGGACGAGATCGCAGGCGGCAATCCACCCGCGTCCAACACCAGCGGACTGACCATGTCGGCGGCCCAAATCCTGCCCGCGGGTCTGAGCCTCATCAATTTCGGCCGGACCGGGCTGGGCGACGACCCGGTGGACGGCTCGAACTGCAGCGTCGATTACGACTATTTCCTGGGTCGCAAGGACATCATCTATGCCACCACCGGCGAAATCAAACGGTTGGAAGGCGCGCCCGCCGACTTTCCCAAGCTGCCGGTCGTGCCCGAGGGAACGCTGGGACTTTGCAGCGTTGACTGCCCGCCCGACTCGGTGGCGATGACGGTGCTCAACTTCGGGTTGACCCGCATCACCATGGATCAGATCCACGAGATCATCAAAGATGTGGAGGACCTCAAATACAACGACGCCCAGTTCCAGATGAACAACGAACTTCAGAACCGGGACGCACAAACCAAGAAAGGCATCTACTCCGACGATTTTTCCAATGACGCCCAATCGGACATTTACCATAGCGAATGGAGCGCCCGCATCGACGGCGTTCAACAGTTCGTGGCACCGGACCGGACCGCTTCACCCCAGGTGCTCGAGGTGGACCAGGCCGCAAGCGACGCGCTGTTCAAGGGGAGCCTCGTGCTGCTTCCCGGAACGGAACAGGTCCTGGTCGAACAGGCCGACTGGTCCGAAGACAAGAACATCAATCCGTACGCGGTGTTCGAAAAGCCGGAGGCGGCGGTTGAGATCACACCGAACATCGGCCGGCGGGGACAGACCGGCATCGCGGTGGTGGGCTCCAATTTCACGCCCGGCGCGACCGGAGTCACCCTGCGTTGCGACGGACAGGTGGTCGCCTCCAACATCAATGCCGATGCAGCCGGACGGGTGATCGCCTCCTTCACCATTCCCTCGAATGTCCGTAACGGGAACCGCATCGTCGAAGTCAACGACGGCACTTATTCGGCGCAGACCAATCTGCAGGTCAACGATCCGCTGGTGATCACCCGCATCCAGCGCATCGTGGTGAACCGCACCATCGTCCAACGGCAGACCATCGTCCAGCAGGTGCCGCCGCGCATCATCCGTGTGCCGGTGGTCCGCACCGTCTGGCGCTGGCGCTGGCGAACCCGACGGCGCGATCCCCTGGCGCAGACCTTCAGTTTCACTCAGAACCGCGTCATCTCCGCGGTGGGTGTGCAGTTCACCCAAAAGGACGCGTCCATTCCGGTCACCGTCCAGATCCGCGGCGTGACCACCGGTCTGCCCAACGAGGTCGTGTTGGCCGAAAAGGTCATCTCCCCGGCCGAGATCAACCTGGGCACGGAAACCAAGATCACCTTCGACGATCCCTTCTACGCGGAGGCGAACACCAGCTACGCGGTGGTGCTGCTCACCAACAGCACCAATTACCGGGTTCGCATCGCCACCTTGGGCCAGATGGGGCAGAACGGTGTCATCACCCGCCAGAGCTATGCCGAGGGCGTCTTGCTGGAAAGCTCCAACGCCGAGACCTGGACGCCGCTCAACGGTTCCGATCTTACGGTCAAGATTTACGGCTACGAGTTCCAGCCGAGCGGTGAAGTGCGTTTCCTGCCCATCAGCGGCGCGCAGTTCAGCGAGTTGAACCTCGACGAGTATTCCTCCATCCCGGAGGGGGCCGGCATCGTCTGGGAGTATTCCACCGACTTTGGTGCCACCTGGGACGCATCGTGCCGGCCGAGGAGGAGAACCTGCCGAATATCGCCTCTGATGTTCTGGTGCGGGCCGTGTTCAGCGGCACCGAGGCCAACGACTCCCCAGCGCTCAACTTCAAGGACGTCAACCTGATCGGATATCTGAACAACACCACCGGCGCTTACATCACCCGCGAAAACGAACTGACCCAGGGCGTGGAGTCCACAAAGGTCTATTCGCAGATGAATATCCCCAGCGGCACTTCCCTGAACTGGTTCGCCTCCAACGACGGCGGCGCGACCTGGGAGCCCATGTCCATCGCAACGACGCGCGAGATCGATCAGGAATGGACCGAGTACACCCTCACCCGGACCTTCGCCGATCCAAGCGGCACCAAGGTTCGCTACAAGGCGGAGATGACCGGCAACAACCTGGTCTACCCGCGTATTCACACCCTCGGCGCGACGCTGAGTTGATGGAGGTATGCCGATGATCGTTCGACAGCAAGGCGGATTGACCGAGTTCATTCCCTCCCCGCAGGAAAAACGCGAGGGCGTGCTGCGGGATCACACCCTGCGCATGCTCGAAAATCTGGACGCCAGGCTGAAACGGATCGAGGAGGAACTCGGGTTGCCGCTGAAGGAGGCGGATGCCTTCTCGAAGGTCATGGCGCGCATACACAGAGAAGAAGCCGAAGCCCGGCGCATCAACGAGAAGATGATCGCCGCCGGGGTGAATCACGAAGAGAGGACTGAATCATGAATATCACCATTCAAAGCAATACAGACACCATTCTGGAACTCCCAGGCTTGCCCGGCACGCTCGAACCGGGAAAAACGACCACACTGCCCGCGATGACCGAGGACCTGGTCCGGGCCGTCGACCTCGGGCTTTTGCTCGTGCCATCCGGCGCAGAAGCGCCCGAGGGTCTGCCCCCGGTCATCTTCGAGCATCACTATCCCAGGTGCTGCCCCTTGCGGTGGACAGAGCCTATTACGGCCGCGTCCTTCGCGCTCCCGGCGGTTTTCACGACGGGACCGCCCTCCGGGATTTCATCGCCTACTATGGAGACGGCGACGGCTTGAGCTGCGCGTTCTCCGATGACGGCATCAACTGGGACAACGAAAAAGAGGTCACGGGCATCGCGGCGGGCGGCTACCATGTCGTCTGCGCTCTGGAAACTTCGGATCGTCTACGGATTCTCTACTGGGACCCGAACGTTCCAAACCAGCCCTATGCCATGGCCGGTCTGCGCTCCGCGATCTGCAATCCTCAAGTCGATGCCTCGGCGTTCACCGAAGACACCGCCTGCACGGGAGACCTTGTCACCGAGGGAGGCGAACCGGTCTGGAACCGAGGCCACTACGGGCCCTCGTTCCTCTGGTACAACCCGGAGCCGTCCTCCGCTCCCGGCAAGCCTTTCACCTGGCGCTACGCCATGCTCTTCATCGCCTCGACCGGCGGCAACGACGGTCTCGGTCTGGGTTACTCGGACGACGGGTTGGACTGGCGACTGTATGGAAACGCGCCGATCCTCTCCGGCCTGATCGATGCTCAGGATTGGGAGGGAGCGAACGGCTATGTTTCCTCCTGCCACGTGGAGCGTCTGGCCGACGGCCGCTGGTGGATGCTCTATTCCGGCGGGGAGGCCGGAAACGCGGGGATCGGGTACGCCTGGTCCTGGGACCGCATCCATTGGACCAAGGCCGCCTTCAATCCCGTGTTCCAGGCCGGCCAGGGGCCCTTCCTCGAGCGCTGTTACACGCCCTGCCTTGTCACCGACGCGACGGCTCCTTCCTTCTTTACCGGGCCGCCAAGGACGCGGATTCCTACAGGACTTTCGTATCCCGACTCCGCGCGCCGATTCTCGGTTGGCGGGACATTATAGGATCGGACCGGCTCGGACAGGGACTCACCGCGCGGGAAGCCATCCATCGAGGGGTCGGCACCGAGGCCGAACGCGACGCGACCATCCCAATCCCATCCGTGGGCGACGAATGGTTCAACACCGATCTCTCCGGCGGCGGAAAATGGGAGAAACACACCGGAACCGAGTGGAAGCGGAGCTGATCGGTGTTCTTTTTTTCGAAGTGATCCCAGCCACCCCGTTTTGCAGGGAAGCTCATAAATCCCGACGTTTCCGCCGGTTACGGCTCCATGTACATAAGTCATTGAATATCAATGGTTTATCTTCGGTATGTCCATCGAATTCGCCTTGCTTTCTGTTCGGAAAGAAGCCTGTATGTGTGTGAACACAACGCAGAAACCCTTGCGATACAAGGGCTTACGAACAGCAAGGAGAAACCATGGACTTACGCCAAATCAACTTCGGAATCGAGATCGAGACGGTCAAACGGACACGCGAGCGTGTGGCCCGCGCCGTCCAGTCGGTGGTGGGCGGCGAGGTCCGCCATGTCGGGAGCCCGGCCAGTTTCGACCCCTGGGAGATCACCGATGAACAGGGCCGGACCTGGAAGGTCGTCGCCGACGGATCGCTCATCAATGTTCCCGGCCACCTGCGGGCCGAGGTGGTGAGCCCGGTACTCGCCTACACCGACATCCCGACCCTTCAGGAAGTGATCCGGGCGGTGCGCCGCTGCGGGGCCAAAATAGACCAGCGATGCGGCATCCATATTCATGTGGACGCCACCGCATTCGACGGCCGCACCCTGGGCAACCTGGCCAAGATCATCTACAAGCAGGAACCGCTCATCCTCAACGCCCTGGGCGTCAACGAGACCCGGCAGCGGAACTACAGCAAGCCGGTGAGTGATGATCTGATCAGAAAGATCGAGCGCCGACGGCCCAAGACCAAGGACCAACTCAACCGCATCTGGTACGGCTATCACAACAGCCGGCCCCAGCATTTCGACTCATCCCGCTACCACGGGGTGAACCTGCACAACGTCTGGTACCGGGGAACCGTCGAGTTCCGCTGGTTCGAGGGAACGCTTCACGCCGGTAAGGTGCGGGCCTATATTCAGCTGGTCCTGGCCGTGGCCGCCAAAGCCCTGAACGGGCGGGCCGCTTCCAGCCGCAAGCGCAAATTCAATCCTCAGAGCGCGCGCTACGACTTCCGGGTCTTTCTGCTCCACCTGGGACTCATCGGCGATGAGTTCAAAACCGCGCGCAAACACCTGCTCGCGGCGCTTCCGGGGGACTCAGCGTTTAAACGAGGCAGACCGAAACCAAAGACACAAACCGCCGTAGAGGCGGATGTCCCCACGGAGGCCGGGCCGCAAACCCGGCCTCCGGCGTTTCAGGGAACGGCACCGCGGATACGGATGAAGGAGGTGCACCGTGAGAGTGCTGATCAAGAACACCGACCTCGCCGGAAAACCCCTTGAGGACGAAGGCGAGGTGTTTACCGGGAAGACCTCCCTTGAAATCGTCCGGGCCATGAAGGGGGCGGCCCTGTTTTCCGACCAGGGCAGTTTCGAGGACTACATCGACATGCTCCTGCGCAATGCCAAGATGCTCGCGGGCATCGACTTGACGGTCAAAGGCAACAACCCCGAGGAGAAGGCCGACTCCCTTCTCGCCGCCTTGATCGAACACAGCTTGGCTGAAGTCCTCGAAGATGACGCGCCCGTGCGGATACCCGTCCCCGCCCTCGTCTGGCAGGGCATCGACGCGGTGCGGCTTTCGGGACTCACCAACATGCTCGACCGGCCCGAGGTCGTCCGGATCGCCCGGGAACTCGACTTCACCGAAGCCGCGGGATGGATCGAATCCCACCCCAAGGAATACGCCGAGGGTGTCTTCCGGGGCTTCGTGGTGGAACCGGACGGAGGGAAGTCCTGATGTGCGGGCTGGCGGGCGTCATATTGGGCAAGAAACGGCGACGGGCCGAGGAACGGGAGCATCTTGCCTGGCTGTTCACCCGGCTGCTGGTCTTGAGCGAAAGCCGGGGCCCCCACGCAACCGGGGTGGCCTGGCTCAATCGTGACGGCGAGCATCGCCTCTTCAAAAGACCGGTTTCTGCCGGACAGTTCGTCATCGACAAGGCATTCCACGAGGTCGTGGCCGGCATCGATAACCGTACAACGGTTCTGCTCGGGCACACGCGTTGGCGGACCCGCGGGGATGAACGGGTCAATCGCAACAACCACCCGATCCGGGCCGGGGACGTCATCGGCACCCACAACGGCACCATCTACAACGCCGACTATCTGTTCCGCCGTTTCAAACTGCGGCGCTTCGCCGAGGTGGACAGCGAGCTGCTCTTCCGCCTGGCGGCCAGGGCCGCACGGAGCGGCCGGATGGATGTCGAGTGGTTCAAAGAAAGACTCCGGCGCTGCCGGGGCCAGATGACAGCGGTGCTCGTATCCCGGCTCGATCCTGAAACCATCCTCGTGCTCAAGGGGAACAAACCGCTCGAGCTCCGGACCCACCGAAAGCATCGGGCGGTGCTCTACGCCTCCGATCCGGCCTTTCTGGATGCGGTCCTGGCCGAAGAGCGGGGCTGGCGGGAGCTGTCTGTTCCCTCCATGAGCATGATTGTGTTCAGGCACGAGGTTCTCACGGAGTTCTCGAGGGAGTCTCTCGAGTTCATCGTCCAGGAAAAGAGGGGGAAGGCACCATGACAGAGCATGCAATGAACCCCGAAGAACCCCTGAAGGAGAACACTCAGGGAATGCTGAGAATTTTCGTCTACGGAACCCTGAAGCGCGGTTTTTGGAATCATGACCGTTTCTGCCGGGGCGTTCTGGATGTCCGGGAAGCCGAGGTCCGCGGCCGCCTTTATGAAATGCACTCGGCTATCCCCGTCCTGCAGGTTCCGGACTGGGATGTCCTCGCCCACGGCACTTCGGACGTTTGGACCGACGTGGCCACACAGGCGCGCCTTTCCGAACAGTTGGCCTCATACCCCGAACCGGCCCTGCAAAGCGCCACAGCGGGCGACTGGGGCCGCGTGTACGGGGAGCTTCTCACCTTTGACGATCCCGAGACGCGCCTGCCCGCCATCGACCGCCTGGAAGGTTTCCATCCGGGCGGCCCCAGCCTCTACAGACGGGTCCTCGTACCGGTATGTATTACCGGAATGGCCCAGCCCGCATGGCTTTACACCGGGGATTCCTGTCTCCAACCCGACTTGCGTTTGATCCCTTCCGGCACCTGGGGACGGGCAACCCCCTGACTTCTTGATGTTTTTACAGAATTAACGATTGACATTAACTGTCACTAACGATAACCTATCCGGCAATTATTAGGAGGGGCGGCAAAATGCATTCGCGGCCATGGGAAGGGGCCATGTCGATGGAAAAACCAAGAGATGTTCTCAACATAAACGAACTGGCCAGTTATTTGGACATTCCCAAATCGACAATTTACAAGCTGGTTCGGGAAGGCAAGATCCCGGCCCAGAAAGTGGGGCGTCACTGGCGGTTTCACAAGGAAACCATCGATGCCTGGCTCGGTAACCGAGATGAGGTGGCAAAATCATGAATATGAAGGTTCACAACGGCATTGCCAATTTCATCTGGAACATTGCCGATGATGTGTTGAGGGATGTCTATGTGCGCGGAAAATACCGGGACGTGATTCTGCCCATGACGGTGATCCGCCGGCTTGACTGCCTGCTGGAGCCGACCAAGGATGCCGTGCTGGCCATGAAGAAGCAGCTGGACAAGGCCGGCATCGCCAATCAGGAGGTCCCCCTTTCCAAATCCGCCGGGCAGGCGTTTTACAACACATCGGCGTTTACGCTGAAACGCCTGCTGGACAATCCGAAGCAGTTAAAGGCCAATTTCGAAGCCTATCTGGACGGCTTTTCCACCAACGTCCAGGAGATCATCGACAAGTTCGATTTCCGCAACCAGCTCAAGCGGCTGGACGAAGCCGACCGACTGGGCCATCTCATCGAAAAATTCGTCGATCCTCAGATCAACCTGGGCCCGGAGCCGGTTCTCGACGGACAAGGAGAAATCAAACTACCGGGTTTGGACAACCATGCCATGGGCTCGCTGTTCGAGGAACTGATTCGGCGCTTTAACGAGGAAAACAACGAGGAGGCCGGCGAACATTTCACCCCGCGTGACGCGGTGCGGCTGATGGCCAACCTCATCTTTTTGCCCGTGGCCGATCGGATCGAGTCGGGCACCTACCTGGTGTACGATTGCGCCTGCGGAACCGGCGGCATGTTGACCATCGCGGAAGAGACCCTCATGGAAACGGCGCAACGGCATGGCAAGGATGTGGGAATCCACCTGTACGGCCAGGAATCCCAGCCGGAAACCTACGCCATCTGCAAGGCCGACCTGCTCTTGAAGGGCGAGGGAGACGAAGCGGAGAATATTCGTTACGGCTCCACCTTGTCTTCAGACGCGTTTCCGAGCCTCGAGTTCGACTTCATGCTGGCCAATCCACCGTACGGCAAAAGCTGGAAGACCGATCTCGACCGGCTTTGCGGCGGCGATAAAAAGGAAATGCAGGACCCGCGCTTTGTGGTTTCCCATGGGGGAGATCCCGAGTTCAGCTTGGTCACCCGCTCCAATGACGGACAGATGATGTTTCTGGTCAACATGCTCAGCAAGATGAAACAGGAAACCGCGCTGGGCAGCCGCATCGCCGAGGTGCACAACGGGTCGTCTCTTTTCACCGGCGACGCCGGCCAGGGGGAATCAAACATCCGCCGGTGGATCATTGAAAACGACTGGCTGGAGGCGATTGTGGCCCTGCCGATGAACATGTTTTACAACACCGGCATCGCCACCTACATCTGGATGCTCTCCAACCGCAAGTCCGAACAGCGCAAGGGCAAGGTGCAGCTCATCGACGCCACCGAGTGGTGCAGTCCCTTGCCAAGGAACCTCGGCAAGAAGAATTGCGAGTTGACCGCCGAGCATATCCGGACGATCTGCGATACGTTCCTGGCATTCAAGGAAACCGATCACGCCAAGATCTTTCCCAACGAAGCCTTCGGGTACTGGAAGATCATCGTCGAACGGCCGTTGCGCCTCAAGGTGGACTTGTCCGAGCTCGCCCTGCGCCGATTCCGGAAAACCTGCTATACGGAAAAGCAAGTGCCTCTGGCCAACCTGGCCGAACGCGTGGCCAAGGTTATGGGGCCGGGTCCCCATATGGATTTCAATGCGTTCATGGCGGCCGTCTCATCGGATGCGGACACCCACAATGTAAAACTTACCGCCAAGCGCAAGAAGTTGCTCCAAACCGGTCTGGCCGAAACAGACGCGGACGCGCAACCGGTCATCCGCAAGGTTCACAAATCCGGCAAGACCCAGCCCGATCCCCTTTGCGGCCGTTATGCCGGCGAGCTGGACGGCAAGTTTCGCGTGGTGGAATACGAGCCCGATACGGCCCTGCGGGACACCGAACAGGTGCCGCTGCTCGAAGAGGGCGGGGTCGAAGCCTTTTTCCGGCGCGAAGTGCTGCCCCACGCAGTAGACGCCTGGATCGACGACGGCAAGACCCAGATCGGCTACGAGATCTCTTTCGCGCGTCATTTTTACAAGCCGCAGAATCTGCGCAGCCTAGCTGAAATCGAGGCCGATATCCGCGCCCTGGAGTGCGAGAGCGAAGGGTTGCTGGAAAACATCCTGGAAAAAGTGGAGGGTGCGGCATCATGACGACCAAGTTGAACGGAGAGCCGACATGATGAGCACGGTGCTGAAGCCCTATCCCGAATACCGGCCGTCCGGTTTGCCATGGTTGGGAACCATCCCCTCCCATTGGGAGGTACGGCGCAACGGGCGGCTCTTTGCCCAGCGCAACCAAACCGGCTATCCCGACCTGCCCATTCTGGAGGTGTCGCTGAAAACCGGCGTGCGCATCCGGGATCTGGAAAACGCCAAGCGCAAGCAGGTCATGTCCGAGCGCGAAAAATACAAGCGGGCGGTCAAGGGCGAAATTGCCTATAACATGATGCGCATGTGGCAGGGCGCGGTCGGGGTCGCCCCGGCAGACGGGTTGATCAGCCCGGCCTACGTGGTGGCCCGGCCCCTTGAAGGCACCGACAGCCGTTATTTCGCCTATCTCTTCCGCACCGGGGCCTACATGAGCGAGGTGAACAAGTATTCCCACGGCATCGTGACCGACCGCAACCGGCTTTACTGGGACGAGTTCAAGCAGATGCCTTCGCCTTTTCCGCCGCCGGAAGAGCAAAAAGCCATCGCCGAGTACCTCGACCGCAAGGACATGGAAATCCGCGAGTTCATCCGCAACAAACGCAGGCTCGTGGCTTTGTTGAATGAGCGCAAACTGGCCTTGGTCAACGAAGCGGTCACGCGGGGGATCGATCCGCATGTGAGGTTTAAACCGTCCGGGATTGACTGGATTGGGGAAATACCGGCGCATTGGGAGATAAGGCCTTTAAAACACTGGGTTCGAATCAATGAAAAAACATTACCAGAAACGACAGATCCTGAATTCCAATTCAACTATATTGACATTGGGTCGGTAGGCACGGGGTTCTTGATTGATCCGCCTGAAAAAATGCGATTTGGCAGCTCACCCTCAAGGGCTCGGCGTATTTTGAGTAAAAACGATATAATCCTTTCAACTGTCAGGACTTACTTAAAAGCCGTTTATTTCATTGATAATGAAACCGATAGCCTTATCGCATCAACAGGTTTTGCGGTATTGACACCACCGGAAACAATGGTACCTAAATTCTTGAGTTTTGTTATTCAAAATAACCGTTTTATAGAAAGGGTTACTGCTTACTCAACCGGCGTCAATTACCCAGCCATTACAGCATCGTGCCTTGGGTCGCTTCACGTTGCGATACCAATTTCAAAAGAAGAACAACGAATCATTGCCAATCATATCGAAGAAAAAATCGCGTCCATCAACACCGCCATACAACGCGCCGAGCGCGAGATTGAGTTGATCGAAGAATATCACACCACCATGATTTGCGATGCGGTGTTTGGCCGGCTGGACGTTCGGCATCTCGCCAAGCCGGAGAAGAGGCGCAAGCCCAATGTTCATTTCTGCCGTTCGGTGTTGGCCGCTGAAATCGTGGATCGGCACAGGGATACGCCGCGATTCGGCTGGATCAAGCTGCAAAAGGCGATCCTGCTTGCCGAACGACATCTGGAACTGGAAGAGATCCAGAGTCGGCCGGTGCGGGCGGCGGCCGGACCGTTCGACAACGCCATGATGCGTTCGGTGCACGCCCAGATGAAACACTCGAAATGGTTCGAGCCCCAGCGCCAGGAGGGCGGCGGCATTGCGTACCTGCCCATGGAGAAGTGCGGGGCGCATCGCGACTATTTTGACCGGTATTGGGGGGACCGGAAAACGTCCTTCGACCGTCTCATGGAACTGATTCATCCGATGAAAACCGAGCAGATCGAAATCGTGGCCACGCTCTATGCGGCCTGGAACGATTTCCTGATCCAGGGTGAAACGATGGATGACGACCGTCTGGTGGACGAAGTGCTGAACCGCTGGGACGCCTCTAAAAAGCGCATTTCAGAGGACCGCTGGCGCACGGCCATCGATTGGATGCGGGAAAAGAATCTGGTGCCCAAGGGGTACGGCCGCGCCACTGAAAGGTCCCAGGACGGGGATTGCTGATGCCGACGACCGACACAAGCGAAAAAGGGCTGGAAACCCTGATCATCGAATCGCTTACCGGAAAAAGCCATCCGGAGGAAAGCGAACCCAACCAGGTGCGGGACCCTCAGGCCGGATACGGCGGAGCCGGTTATGTGGAAGGGGCTGCGGCGGATTATGATTCCGAACATGCCGTGGACCCGGTTAAGCTGATGGCCTTTTTGGAAAAGACACAGCCCAAGGTCGTCGAGACGCTTCAAATTGGTCAGGAGGGCGTCAAGCGCCAGCAATTTCTTCACCGGCTTCAAGGGGAAGTGGCCAAACGGGGGATCATCGATGTCCTGCGCAAGGGTGTTCGCCACGGTCCGGCGTCCGTGGATCTGTTTTACGGCACCCCTACCCCCGGTAACCGGAAAGCTGCCGAACGATTCGCCGCCAACATTTTCAGCGTCACCCGCCAGTTGCACTACAGCAAGGACACTACCCAGCTGGCCCTTGACCTGGCGGTGTTCATCAACGGATTGCCGCTGGCCACCTTTGAACTCAAGAACCGGCTGACCAAGCAGACGGTTGAAGACGCCGTCAACCAGTACAAACACGACCGGGACCCCAAGGAGCTGCTGTTTCAATTCGGCCGCTGCGTCGTCCATTTTGCAGTGGATGATCACGAGGTGCGCATGTGCACCCATCTCAAGGGCAAGGGCAGCTGGTTCCTGCCATTCAACAAGGGGTTTAACGATGGGGCCGGCAATCCGCCCAACCCGGACGGCCTGGAGACCGAGTATCTCTGGAAAGAGGTTCTGAGCAAAACTGTTCTGACGGATATTATCGAAAACTATGCGGGCATCGTGGAAGAGACCGACGAGCGGGGTCGCAAGCGCCGAAAACAGATCTTTCCCCGGTTCCACCAGCTTGATGTGGTCCGCCGTCTGTTGGCCGATGCTGCATCCAACGGTGCTGGCAAGCGTTATCTCATCCAACATTCGGCCGGCTCGGGCAAGAGCAATTCCATTACCTGGCTGGCCCATCAGCTGGTGGAATTGAAGCGGGACGGCCGCCCGGTATTCAATTCCACTGTGGTGGTGACCGACCGGCGGGTCCTGGACAAACAGATCCGGGACAACATCAAACGCTTTGCCCAGGTGTCGGCGGTGATCGGCGCGGCCCAGCGAGCCGGGGATCTCCGGAAGTTCCTGCAGTCTGGCAAGAAAATCATCATCTCCACGGTTCAAAAGTTCCCATTCATTTTGGATGAGATCGGGGACGAGCACCGGGGCCGCAAATTCGCCATCATCATCGATGAAGCCCATTCCAGCCAGGGAGGACGGACCGCCGCCCAGATGAACGTGGCTTTGGCCGAACAGGGCGGTCCCGATGAAGAGGACACCACCGAAGACAAAATCAACCGGCTGATGGAATCACGCAAGATGCTGGCAAACGCCAGTTATTTTGCGTTTACCGCCACGCCCAAAAACAAGACCCTTGAGTTGTTCGGAGATCCCTGGCCCGAAGGGGACAAGGTGAAGCACCGACCTTTTCACAGCTACACCATGAAACGG
>NZ_BBCC01000059.1 GCF_001311845.1 Desulfosarcina cetonica JCM 12296
CCAGCAGCGGCGGCGCGCCCGGATGGGTCGAACAGGCGGTTGTCCGTTGAGAAAATGTGCTTATCGATCAGCCATTGTTCGAATTCCGGCGCCGGCCGCAGCCCCAGTACCCGCCGAATAAAGAGGGCATCGTGAAAGGCCGTGGACTGGTAGTTGAGCATGATGTCATCGGAGCCGGGGACCCCCATGATGAAGGTGCCGCCGGCCACGGCGAACTGCGTCAGCAGCATGTCCATGTCGTCCTGGTCGGCCTCGGCGTGGTTGGTGTAGCAGATGTCGCAACCCATGGGCAGGCCCAGGAGCTTGCCGCAGAAATGATCCTCCAGGCCGGCGCGGATGATCTGCTTGCCGTTGTACAGGTACTCCGGCCCGATGAATCCCACCACCGTATTGACCAAGAGCGGATTGAATTTGCGCGCCACGGCATAGGCCCGTGCCTCACAGGTCTGCTGGTCGACCCCATGGTGGGCATCGGCTGACAGGGCGCTGCCCTGGCCGGTCTCGAAGTACATCAGGTTCTGCCCCACCGTGCCGCGGTTCAATGACAGACCCGCCTCATAACCCTCCCGGAGCAAGGCCAGGTTGATGCCGAATCCCGCGTTGGCTTTCTCGGTGCCGGCAATGGACTGGAATACCAGGTCTACCGGCGCGCCCTTTTCGATGGCCTTGATCGTGGTGGTGATGTGGGCCAGCACGCACGACTGGGTGGGAATGGCGTATTTGGCGATCACCTGGCCCAGCATCTCGATCAGGGTGACCACGGCCGTCACGTTGTCCGACACCGGGTTGATGCCGATTACCGCATCGCCGTTGCCGTAGAGCAGACCGTCGATTACGCTGGCGGCCACGCCCGAGGGCGCATCCGTGGGATGATTGGGCTGCAGACGGGTGGAAAAGCGCCCCGGCAGGCCGATGGTGTTGCGAAAGCGGGTCACCACCCGGCATTTGGCCGCCACCAGGATCAGGTCTTGGATGCGCATGAGCTTGGAGACCGCCGCGGCCATCTCCGGGGTGATGCCCATGCGCAGGCCGGCCAGGGTCTCGCCGTCGGCGGCCTCGGACAAAGCCAGTCCCGCAGGCCGCCCACGCTCAAATGGCGAATGGGGGTGAAGGCCGCATCGTCGAAATCGTCGAGGATCAGGCGCGTGACCTCGTCGATTTCATAGGGGATCAGGGGTTCTTCCAGAAACCGGGTCAGGGGCGCCTCGGCCAAAACCATCTGGGCCGCCACGCGCTCCAGATCGGTATCGGCCGCGATACCGGCCAGACGGTCGCCCGAGCGCTCGGGGCTGGCCTTGGCCATGACGGTCTTCAGGTCCTTGAAATCGAAATGGCGGCCGTCCAGGCGAATCGTATACTTCATGACGGTTTCTATCTCTTCCGCTGGCGAAAGGCTGCGTTCACTGCCAGCCGTTCCAGGGAGAGGGCCAGCACGTCCCGCAAGCGCGGCTGTTTTTCCAGGAGCGTCTTGCAGAAGGCCCGGGTCCGGTCGGGATCGACCAGGCCAGGGCCGGGCACAAAGGCCGCCACGACCCGCTCGAAGAGCATCGGATGCATCGATTGCATCCGTTCCAGGTTGGCTTCGAACCAGGGCCACAGGTGATCGCCGGCCGCCGGGTTGCCCGCCGCGGCCACCAGGGGCATGAAGCGGATGCGGTCGGGCACCTGCTCGATGGCGTAATCCAGGGCTTTTTCCAGAAGCTCCCACTGGCCGAAGCTGCCCAGGGCCGTCACCAGGGTCATGCGCTCGTGCTCCACAGGACTGGCTTCGTACCGTTTGATCATGGTGTCCAGGGCCGCCGGATCGCCGGTCACGCGCCGGCGGTCATTACCGCCCGGAAGATATCCGCCGGCACCGATCCGCCGTCCACGAAGGCCTTGAATTGGTCTTTGAGGCGACCGAGAACCGGCTCGACGCCGAGCAAGGCCGCATGCGCCAGCAACTGGTCGCGTAGCATGGCCGTGGTCTGGGGCTCATCGGCGGCCGGCTGCTCACCGACCGCTGCCAACGCTGCCTGGATCAGGGCATCGGCGGTCTTCCGGGTTTGCTCACACAGCTCGCCGTCGAGCAGTAAAGCGGCTTCGAAAAGGTGGCTGTCCAGACTGGAAAGGGGCAGATAATCGGTTTCCCCGACGTAATTCTCGGCCAGGGCCAGATAGCGGGCCATGGGTGCGGCGCCGGATTTGACCAGGGCGTAGAGATCGTTCTGCAAGCCCCAGCGATCCATGGCAGCCAGGGTCCGCCCTTTTACCATGACCCCCAGGCGATCGAGGTTGTCGGTATCGTCGTAACGCACGTGGTAGAACCCGGTTTGTTCGGGATTGAGCTTATAGGCCAGGGTGCCCGGTGGCAAGGCGATGTCGATGGTTTCCCGATCCATGATCCAGGTTTGGGTGGCCGCCTGCCGTCCGGGCCGTAGGTGGTGACGGTCAGCGGGACCATCCAGACCTGGGCCGAGTCGTTGGGTAAAAATGAGAACAACCGCTGGCTGACGGTCAGCTGGTCGGCGTTGCGCCGCACGCTGAGCACGGGAAAGCCGGGCTGGGTGACCCAGTTTTGCATCAGTTCGCTCACCGGCATGCCCGACGCCTCGGCCAGGGCTTCCCAAAGATGGTGGCTGGCCGCGCAATCAAAGGCGTAGGCGGTCAGGTAGCGCCTCAGGCCGGCCTTGAAATGCTCCGGCCCGATCCAGGCCTCCAGTTGGCGCAGCACGCTGCCACCCTTGCTGTAGATGATCGGCGCCGTGCTGGTGGTGATGGCCACCTGGGCGCCGCCGGGCATTTCGATGGCGAAGGTTTCATGCAGGGCATCGCGCGAAAGGGCCGTCTCGGTCTGGGTGCGCACGAATTGCTGCCAGATCTCCCAATCGGGATGATAATAATCGACCATGCCGAAGCCAAAATAGGTGGCGAAACTCTCATTCAGCCAGAGGTACTTCCAGTCCTCGGGGGTGACCAGGTTGCCGAACCATTGGTGGGTGATCTCGTGGGCGATCACCTCGCAGATGCGCGACTCGCCTTCCCGCGAGGTGACCCCCGCAACGTGCAGCAAGAGGTTTTCGCGGAAGGTGATGGCGCCCCAGTTCTCCATGGCGCCGAAGGCGAAATCGGGCACGGCAATGAGATCCATTTTACTCAAGGGGTAGGCGATGGCGTAGTAATCCTCACCGTAGGCCAGGGCCTTGCGGCCGAACACCCGGCCGAAGTCGGTCTGCTTGCCCATGCCCGGCAGGCAGACGGCGCGCACGCGGGGATCGACGTCGTCGGTGTGGATCTCGAAGGGCCCCACCCCGAAAAAGAGCAGGTAGGTGGACATCTTGGGTGTCGGTTCGAATTCGACCCGCTGCCGGCCGTCATCTTTTTCGTGGACGGATTTGACGGCGGTGTTGGCGATGGCCGTGAGCCCTTGGGGCACGATCATCGACACGTTGAATACCGCCTTTTTGGCCGGGTGGTCGAAGCAGGGAAAGGCCCGTCGGGCGTCGCTTTCCTGAAACTGGGTCACCGCCATGTGGCTGGGGCCGCCATCCACCTGGATGCGGCTGCGGTAGAAGCCGGCCATGCGGTCGTTGATCTTTCCCATATATTCCATGGTCAGGGTGAACGGCCCTGATATCGCTTGGGGCAGTTGCACGGTCAGCGCCTCCTTGGCCGGATCGACGCTGAAGGGGCAGTCCATGGCTGGGGCCTCGGTGTTCTCCGGCTGCAGGCGGCAGTTCCAGACGGCCAGTTCGGCACAGTCCAGGGAAATCGTCGACACGGCATCGTGGGCGGTGGCGGAAAGGGTCACCTCGCCGGTAAAGACGAATCGATCGAGATCCGGCGCGATGGTGAGGGTATAGGCTTCCGGGGTGATGGGTTGATTCACGATGGACTCCATTCGATGGGGTGGCGGCAGGCCGGAGGAGCCGGCTGCCGGTGGTTGATGAGGTTGGTTTTAGCATGGGCGACCCGCCGGTGCAACCGTCCGGCGGGTCGATCGTAACCTCGCGGCTTGCCGCTTACGGGCGTTTGCCGCTGTTGTGAAACGCTTCCAGGCTGCTGCGGTCAATCAAGATCTTGCCGCGTTCGCGCACGGCGCGGATTTCGTCGAATTCGATCAGTTGATAGATTACCTTCTTGCCCACGCCGATGAACCGGGCGGCTTCGCTGACCGTCAGGACCGGTACGTGGATATGGGATGCATGGGTCATCGCTCGTTCCTCTTTCTGGATAGGCACACGTTAAGCCGGCGCGCCCGCACGACAACGCGGAATGCCTTCGCCGGCATCAAACCCCTCGATGGTAAGCATCAAATTCCCGGCAGCAATGCCGGCACCGTCATCGGCACGGGTGGCCGTACGTCTTTATCTTGGGATTTTTACGAGTTCATCAAGCGTCTGCTATTCGCATCGTATTGTAAACGTTTTCCGTACCGCGGATATATTATCGCTATGAACATTAAGCTTGTTTGTCGGGCGCATCTATGGTTTGGCAGTATATTTGCTACAATATTGGGTTGCGGCGATCCCATAACATCAGCGTAATTTATACTCATTGTTGAGTAGCCTAAGGCTTATTATTTGATTCATATTTACAGTTATTAATGGAAACGTTGAAAAGATGAAAAATAATAAAAAAACTGTGAACAGCCAGGGCGTTGAGTTAAACAGCTGGGACAGATTTATCGACCCGGCGCAAGAAAGCCGAAGGATGCTTTCGACGTTGATTGGCAATCTGCCCGGGGTAGTATATCGATGTATCAATGACAAACGTTATACGATGTTGTTTGTAAGCAAACGCGTGAAAGAGATATTCGGCTTTGAACCGGAAGAAGTGATAAATAATAAAAAATATTCCTTTGCCGAATTTATTCATCCAGAAGATAGGCGTCGCATTTGGGACGAAACCCAAATGAAACTTAAATATAAAAAATCATTCCGTTTAGACTACAGGATAATTGATCTGAACGGAAATATTAAATGGATATGGGAGCAGGGTGTCGGTGTATTCAATAAGGAGAACAGATTGTTGGGCCTGGAAGGCTTCATGATCGATATAACCGATAAAATAAATCTTGAGAAGAAGCTTGAAAAAACCAAAAACCTTGCTCTTCTAGGAGAGTTTTCAAGCGCACTGGCGCACCAGGTAAGAAACCCATTGGGCGATTGTTTGTTAAGTGCGAAACTGATGCAAGATTTGCTCAAGACAATGGCATTAGAGGAAAACAATAGACGCGAGTACAATAATTTATCGGTTCTCCGAAAAGATTTAAGAAATCAATTAAAAAAAGACCTTGTAAAGTTGATCGAAGGCATTGATGGAATAAATTCCATCGTGACTCAGATTCTGAATTATACAAAAAGTATGAAATTGATGTTTTCAAAACAAAGGATAGATATTTTACTGAAAGATATGCTATCCCCGTATAAGGATTTAATAGAAAAGCAGAATATTGAAATCGTAATCTATATCGAAAGTGGGATCAGCAAAATCGAGATCGATGCGATCCTGATCAGCCAAGCCTTTCAAAATTTGATCGATAACGCCATAAAGCTTATGAAGAACGGCGGTTATATTAAGATAAATGTGAATAGGATAAATTATTTGGGCGAATGTTTGCTTATCACCATCGCCGATTCCGGACCGGGTGTTAATGAAGAGGATAAAAAAAATCTGTTCAAACCATTTTACACCACGCGCACTTCAGGAACAGGATTGGGATTATCTTTTGCCAAACGCGTCATCGAGGCGCATAATGGTGAAATTTGGTTGTGCAGCCCCGATAAATGTATTCAGCCGATTAATCAGCTATGCGGTAAGTGTCAAGAGTTGAACGGTAAACGCTTGCCCGGCGCCGCATTCCATATCATTCTTCCAGTAAGGAATACAACTAAATCAAATTTTACATAAAATTGATAGGTTGAATAATGACTGATATTTTAGTTGTCGATGACCAGATATCATTTTGTGACCACATTAAAGTAATTCTTGAAACGGAAGGCTATGAAGTCGATAGCGCCAATGAAGTCGATTCGGCCTTGAAAATGTTATCCCAAAAAAAATATGAAATTTTGTTAACAGATTATCGTCTTGGACCAATCGATGGAATTGAATTGTTTAAAAAAGCCCGGCAACTAGATGATGATATATCCGGTGTAATGATGACGGCTTATGCATCTATTGATTCAGCGATCCAATCGATAAAGGATGGATTCAATGATTATATCCAAAAGCCCTTTGAACCCGATATCCTTCTAATCTCGATTAAAAGAATCATTCGGGAAAGGAAGATGGCCCAGGAAATTCGTCTTCTGAGGAAAGAAGTTATTGAGAGGTATTCGTTTCACAACATTGTCGGCAAACATAAATTAATGCAAAACGTGTTCGAGTTAATCAATAAAGTTTCGGGACACGATGCGCGGGTAATGATAACGGGTGAAACGGGCGTGGGTAAGGAACTTGTCGCCAAAGCAATTCATTATAATAGCCGCAGAAAAGACTTCCCCTTTGTGGGCATCAATTGTGCCGGGCTAACGGAATCTTTATTGGAATCCGAATTATTCGGATATGAAAAAGGGGCATTTACCGGTGCGGATAAAACAAAAAAGGGAAAATTTGAATATGCTGATGGCGGAACGCTATTTCTAGATGAAGTTGGTGATATATCAAGCACGATGCAAATTAAATTGTTGCGCGTATTGCAGGAAAATAAATTCGAACGCGTCGGCGGGAATAAAACAATTGATGCCAATGTAAGAATAATTTCAGCAACCAACCAAGAACTGGATGAAAAAATTAAAAAAGGTGATTTTCGGGTAGAGTTGTATTATCGGCTGAACATATTCCCAATTAAGATACCCGCATTGAGAGATCGAATAGAGGATATTCCCATTTTAACAAATCATTTTATCAACAAATTTAACAAGAAATACAAGAAAAGCGTTGAAGGTGTTTCAACAAAAGTCATGAAAGCGATGATGCATCATTCTTGGCCAGGAAATGTCAGGGAATTGGAAAATTTGATTGAGAGAGAGTTTGTCACCATCGAAAATAACAAAATCGAGCATATTGACCTTTCCGGCACCTTCATCCACAACACGAATAAATCGATCTATGATGTCGATGTGGATCTGCCTTTTAAAATTGCCAAATCCCTTGTTGTTAATCGATTTGAAAAGGCTTACCTTAAAAAATTATTAAAAGGATGCATGGGGAACGTTAATGAGGCGGCCAGAAAATCGAAGATAAATCCCAGGACACTATGGCGCAAAATACAAGCCTTCAATCTTGAATTGAAAGAATTCAGCAGCGATGAATAATGGTAGCTCAATGTCGCAGTAGGACATTTTTGTCGCAATTATAATCTGTTGTAATATCATTAAATATCGTTTTTGACACATTTTAATACGACATAAAAGCCTTTATTATAACCTACCCTTTTATTATAATTATTATCCATTCGACCCTCCCGCAAAAAGTGTGAATCGACCCGATCCATCGCCAACTTCACCTCTTTATCCTCCCTGACCGCATCGATGTTTAAGATGGGTGTTTCTGCAGATCGTGTTGGCATTTCATTTGCTCATGTACGTTTAAAACAGCCCCTCAGACGTTTATGCCGTTTGAACGAGAAGTCATGCAGTTATTCAAGCCGACGAAAACATGAACGCGAATGTTCATGGTTTTTTTAAACTGAAACACAAAGGAGGGAAATTGTGGAAGCGATTTCTGAAAAAGCAGTTACGCGGTTAGAGGATGCATTGGGAAAAGAGAATGTCTATCCCGACAACCCGCATCGAGCGGTTCGTGCAGCGGTGCCGTCGCCCTTTCCGGTTTGCCATTGGGAAGAGCATATCCCTGATATTGTCGTGCTTCCCAAGACGACGGAGGAAGTCGTCGAAATCATGAAAATTGCAAATGAATTTAAAATCCCGGTGGTACCGCGGGCCGGCGCGACAGGGCTGGCGGACGGGGCGGTTCCCATGAGAAAAGGAATTCTTCTCGATATCAAACGCATGGATGAAATTCTTGAAATCGACGATGTCAATATGACGGCAACCGTTCAGCCCGGTTTGGGGATGCTCGAGCTCAATAAAACCCTATCGCGGATAGGGCTGTTTTATCCCGACGACCCCGCCTCCTACCCTTGTTCCATCATTGGGGGAAGAATCGGATCGGGCGGTTGGAGCCTGATGGGGTCAGGTTATGGGCACGTACCGGATCTGGTGATCAGTATGGAAGTTGTTTTGCCGACCGGTAAAGTCATTCGGGTGGGCGGCGGCGGCGGACGGAAAATCAGAAAGTCCAGTGTCGGGTATCGGCTGAAGGACCTGTTTATCGGCCATTCGGGAACGCTCGGCGTCACCACCGAAGCCACGCTAGATCTATGCAAAAAACCGGAGGCGGAATGTCCGGCGTATTTCGGCACCGGCAGTTTCGAGGAGTCCCACGATCTTGCCCTGGCCCTCGAACGACTGGGGCTCAAAACCATGACGGCGGTGGTCATCTTCGATAATGAGAAAATTGAATTCCTGCGAAGAGATGATGAAGCCTATATCCCCCAGCCCAAGGAAGTTGTTTCCGTTGTTCTCGCACTTCTCTATGGATCCGAAGGCGAGGTTTTGGCCGCGAGGAAACAGGTGTTCGAAACGGCCGTCGATAAAATGAAGGCCACCTATCTGGGTGACGAAATCGCCAAGGGTGACTGGGCATCCAGGCATGACCGCTACCACATCACCTATCATGGCCGGAATGCCGCCGGCGAAGTATCCATGATGAGCTGGCATTGCGAGGATGCGGCCATTGTACACAGCGAGCTTCCCTATGTCCGGAAGAAATGGCACGAAATCGTCAAGCGCTATAAAAGAGAATATGATGGCTATTTCGATGATTGGGGCATGTTCATGTATACCTCCAACCCTTTCAAAGCCTACGGCGACTATCTGACGGAAGTCGATATCGGTGTTAACGAATTGGAGATGACGCCTGAAATCTGGCAGGCATTTATCAAAATGAAGTCGGAGATCGCCGCAGTGGCGCTTGAAGCCGGGGGTAGTATTTCCACCTGCCATGGCGGAACGCGGCCCGGAGACGTTGAATTGGCCTGCCACCAGGAATTGGCGGAGGGTTCCTTTGACTTGATGAAAGACATCAAAAAGCTGCTCGATCCCAACAATATCATGAACCCGGGCAAATACCTGCTGGATGAAGCTTATCAATAGGAGGGAAAATTATCATGTCAGAAGTCTATATAAGCAAAAAATCTTTCTACGATACACCCTTGGGAGATGACAAAGCGGTTGTGCCGGAAATGCGCAGGGATTGTTATGCCGTATTCGCCTGCCGGCATAAATTTTGTCGGGACGTCTGCCCGGTCTATTTCGAGACAAGGGATGAAACCACCGGCTCATATGGCCTGCATACCTCAATTTTAGGCATGGCCGAGGGACACGTGGCACTGTCGGATCTGCAAGACACGATTACGATGTGCCTGGAGTGCGGTGCCTGCGAGCTTCGCTGCCCCAATTCACTTTATACCGGAGATTTTTATGGTCAGTCGACAACTCTGGTCGACTTGGTTCGCAAGGTCAGGCGCGACCTCATCGCCCAAGGAACTCCGCCGGCCAATTGGGACGCCGTACAGAAATATATCGACCAGGACCTTGAGAAAGAAAATGGACCAAGCGATGCGCTGGTGAAATGGGCCGATGATCTCGACCTGCCGAATGCCGGCGAAACAATGTTGTTCGTTGATTACTTCAATGCCGGACAAACAACGGATGTTCCCAGAAACGCGGTAAAAATATTGAAAGCCGCAGGTATTCGGTTCGGCATCCTCGACAAACCCTATCCGACACTGGGCGAATTGTACGAAAGCGATAAGGAAAAATGGATGGTCTATGCCGCGCAAAATATCGATGCCCTTGCCAAGGCGGGCGCAAAGACCGTCATTCTGGTTAACCCTCACGATTATATCTTTTTCGTCAGGGAATATCCGAAATATTTTAATCTGCCTTTCGATGTCGTTTACATTACAGACTATCTGCTGAGCTTGTTTGAAGCTGGAAAGATTACGCTCAAGAACGAACTTCCCATCAACGCCACCTACCACGATCCCTGTTCCCTGAACAAACATGTCCTCAATTGGGAAGCGCCGCGCACACTGATCGAAGCCATCCCCGGCATCAGCTACAAAGCCGATGATCATATTCGGCAATGGGATTACTGCTGCGGTAATGGATTGAACAGCTTTAAACGGCTCAAGCCCGATGTTTCCTACAAGATCGGGTTGCGGCGGTTCAGCATGGCAGAGGAAGTTGGCGCCGAGCAATTGATTGTTGCCTGCCCCCACTGCCTGGATCAATTCACGGAAGTCAAGGCCAAGTCGGGAAGTAGCCTCGAGCCTGTCCATATTCTTGAACTGATCGCAAAGTCCATGGGGATCGATTAACCGATAAGGAGGCTTCCATGTCAGAAAATGTCATTATTAAAAACGGTCACTTCCGCGTTGAACCGTGGAGAATGGAAAAAATTCAAACACAGGAATTGAGCGATTCCGAGAAAGAGCGGTTCGTTAAAAACAGGGAACAATGGCTGGATTGGATGAACCGTCACTTCGCAGATAAAACAATCCTGGCTCCCGATAAATATAAATAATTTTGGGGGTTAACCTGTCAATCGGTTCGGTCGCATGAAACGAAGCCCTTCCATGCGACCGGTCCCTTCCTTTCGAAGCCATTGGGGGAGAAATGAGAATCGCCGTTTTAGTGAAACATGTTGTCGATTCAACAGAGGTCAGATTTGATGTCAACACCGGAGACCTTCGCCTGCGCGGTCTTCCGGAAAAGATAAGCGATTATGACAAGCATGCCATCGAAGCAGCCGTAAGAATCAAGTCGGAGCTGAAGGCGACCGTAACGGCCTTTAGCTATGGGTCCAAGGCGGCGCTCAAATCGCTGAAGGAAGCTGTTGCCATGGGCGTCGATGACGGCGTGCTGATCGCCGATCCGTCTGCCGATAAAGGCTTCGATCCCATTTATACGGCCGACGTTTTATATCGCGCGATTCAACACCATGGGGGTGCGGATTTAATCCTTTCCGGGGCCATGACGGAAGATATGACCCACATGATCACAAGCCCTGCGCTCGCCTTTTACGCGGGCATCCCGCACATTGCAAATGTCATCAAGATAGCGTCCGTTCGGGAAAATGAAATTGAAGGCGTTTTCGAAGCGGACGGCTACGAAAATACGTTTAAGGCATCCTTGCCGCTGGCCATTTCGGTGACGAGAAAATTGAACGATCCCCGATTGGCCACAAAAATTCAGATCCTCAAAGTTCCAGTGAAAAAGATCGCAACGATTTCACTGGACGATCTCGGCATCCCGCCTGGCGGTGAAGACGGGCCCCAGGCCACGTTCGATGCCTACGCCCCCATTACCAAGGACCGTAAAAAATTGATCATCGATGGCGATCCGGCACAAATGGTGACGACCTTGATCCAAAAAATCAAAGAGGAGAACTTATTGTGAAGACGCTTTTTCTTTCCAGCAATAAACGTTCGCTGCAGCAGCTTGCGGGCTTATCCGACGGGCTCGCGTTGACCGATGCGCCGGCCTTCGTATGCGTCGAACCATCGGCGTGCCTCCCCAGCGATGCGCTCGTCGCCATAAAAAAAGAAATCGAATTAAGCGCCTACGATCTTTTCATTCTGGCGGACAGCGACGTCGATCAGGAGCTGGCGGCAGGCATCGCCATATCCATGAAAACCGGCTGTTCAACGAAATGCACCGGCATCGGCATCGATGGCGACGCCCTTCACGTTATTAGAGAAGTCTTCGGCGGACTGGCCAATTTGCATTTGGTTGCGGCAAAAAAGCCCTATGTTCTCACCGTTTCGAAAAGTTATCTGAACGCGGTGCCGCCCGCCGAAACGGAAATGACATTTACAACGATTTCCGTGAAGCCGGAACATGCCAGCGTTGCACTTTTAGATTCCAAACGAATTGAAAAGACAGTTGATTTAGTCAATGCGAAAAAGATCGTTTCCATCGGACGCGGGATCGACAAAAAAGAAAACCTTCCCATCATCGAAGCACTGGCAAAAGCCATGAATGCGGAATTGGGCTGTTCAAGACCGATATCGGAAGATTTCAAATGGCTGCCGCTGGAACGGCAGGTCGGACTGACCGGAGAAACCGTAAAACCGGATATGTATCTGGCCGTCGGCATTTCAGGCCAAGTCCAGCATCTTGTCGGCATGCGGGACGCCAAAGTCGTTATCGCCATTAATAACAACAAAAGCGCGCCGATTTTCGAATTCTGCGATTACGGGCTTGTTGCCGATCTTTTCGAGATCGCGCCCCTGCTTACGCAACGTATTCAAGATCAAGCATAATGCTTTGCCCGATGTTGACCGAACCACGAGAAAAACCTCAATCGATAAAATGGTAAAAGTAAATGCCTGAACGCCAATTCATGCCCTTTATGCCCGAGGCCACCAGCATTATCATGTATCTCGTTTTTTTCATCGCGCTGGCAGTGAATTTATACGGGTTGAAAAAGCTTACGGGACAGATCGATGAAAATTGCCGCGGTTTTTGCGTTAAAGCCGTTCATGCTCTGCGACGCAGCCTCCAAACCAAATTTCGTTCTTTTTTTAGGATATTGGTTTTGCAAAGCAAAACAAATGAGGAGCCGTCCGGCAAGCGCTACCACACGCCTTTTTTTTATGGATTTGTTGTTTTGTTGGTTGGCACGACGTTGGTTGCCCTTGAGAAAGATGTCATCCAGGCCATTGCGGATATAACCTTGTTAAAAGGGCCGGTTTACGCTTCGTTCGAGTTTCTTATGGACTCCGGCGGCATATTGATGGCCATTGGCATTCTCTTGTTGTTATGGCGGCGCTACGTCTTAAAACCGAGCTATTTGCATTCCGACAAATGGGATTACTCCGTTCTGGCTTTGTTGTTGGCCATTGTCCTCACCGGATTTTTGGTGGAAGGCTGCCGCATCGGCTTGAACCCGGAAAATACCGTTTCAGCCTCATACGCCGGTACCGCGGTGTGGGCCATCCTGCCGTATCAATCCAATTCCACTGCGCTGCTCGGCCTTTACCGGGTGCTGTGGTTTTTCCATATGGCCCTGGGGATGTCATTCATCGCCGTGTTGCCGTTTACAAAATTGAAGCACCTTTTCCTGATTCCCATCAATTATGTTGTTAATCCCCCAAAGACCAATCTGGAACGGGCAAAACTCGACACGCCGTTTAACATTATGGCGCTTGAGGATCCGGACGGCGACAGCGATGCGGAGATCGGTAATATCGGCATTGGCACAATAAATGAATTATCCTGGTCGGAAAAGCTTCAATTCACAAGCTGCATCAACTGCGGCCGTTGCGAAAATGTATGCCCTGCCAACAATGCCGGACGGCGGTTGTCGCCAAGGAACGTGGTCCAAAAAGTGGCATCGGGCATCCTTGAAAATCCCGGTGAAGAGGATTTTTTGACTGGCAGCTTAAGCGCCGAAGAGATGTGGGGGTGCACCAACTGCTACGCCTGTGTCGAAGCATGCCCCGCATTTATCCGGCATGTGGATCATTTTCTCAACTTCAGGCGGCACATCGTCAACACCCAATTTGAAGAAGACGATAAGATTACCTTACTCAGCAACATGGAGCGTAATGGCAATCCATACGGCCTTCCCTCTTACGACCGCATCAAATGGATAGCCGACGCACCGCCCGATATTCTCAGCGAGGTCGAGTCCCCGGAAGTCCTTTATTTCATCGGTTGCTCATCCTGTTACAACCCCAGATGTCAGGAAATCACCGATGCGGTCATTGGCATCATGAACGCTGCGAAGATCAACTTCTGTGTTTTGGGCGATGAGGAACGCTGTTGCGGTGAACCTGCAAAGCGCATCGGTGAAGAGGGACTGTTTCAAATGATCGCCATGCAAAATATCGAGTTGTTCAATTCGTATGGCACCCAAAAAATACTGGTTCACTGCCCGCATTGCTACAACATGATCAAGCATGAATATCGGGATTTCGGAGGCGAATATGACGTCGTCCACCATACGGAACTGATCCGGCAACTCCTTTTTGAAAACCGAATCAAGCCCAGCGCCAAAATCCAAGAGGCAACGTTCAGTTACCATGATCCCTGCAATCTCGGCCGGCTCAATGGGATTTATAACCCGCCGCGCGAAATTCTAAATACGTTTGGAGCGTTTAAAGAACTATCGCGGAACAAGGCGCATGCGTTCTGTTGCGGCGGGGGAGCGGGGAATGCTTTTTTCCAAGTCAAGGAAAAGAATCGTATCGGCAAACTGAGGATGGATGAAGCGATCGGGCAAGATATCGATGTCTTGGCCACGGCATGCCCATTTTGCATGATCATGTTCGATGATGCGGCCGGAAACTATGCAAAGGAGATGAATATGCCCGGAATAAAAGATATTGCCGAAATTGTAATGCAGCACATTTCCGCAGACCGATGAATCTGCATGAAATGCCGGTTTGGTTCCTTTTTTTAGTCTGTTTCAGCAATTGATACGGGTTTGAAAACCCAACAACATTTCATTGATATGATCAAGGGAGGTGAAATGAATGGCTAACGTCAAACAAATGGAAATCGATCTTCCAGGATTGAGCGAGGACATGCGGTCTCAGATTGAAGCGCGAGTGAAGGAATTCGAGGAAAAACATGAACCCGATATCGTCAAGAATGGTCCGGGGTGGATCCCTCGGATTACGAAAAACGATTATTTTATCGCCATAACCATTAATTTGATCATCATCCTGTGGCTTGCCGGATCGTTTTTATAACGGCCACTTATGTGCATCTTCGGAAAACAAGACCTAACCCCCGAATGCACGCTGAAACCACCTGACAACCTTATCGAATAGATCTTATCCGTATGCAGAAAATATTGAACGATACATTTTTTCCACACGTTAAATGGAGCTCAAGATGAAAAACGGTGTCCTTTCCGATATTTTTTTTAACGTTGTTCCGGCAAATACCGGCGATCGAATTTACGGTGTGGTCGATTTGATGGCTGTTCAAATCTGTTTCGGTATCGCCGCGTGGTTCTTTTTGGTGGGGAGCTTGACGGGTCTGGCTGTCAAGGCCAGCGAAGCGGTGCCCATCGTTCTCTTCGGCAATTGCTTTCCATTGTTTCTTGTCGCACCGATGGCGGTCATTTTCGCCCGATATGGCGTCGAGCAGTGGCAGGGCTCGGCAGCCGTGCTTGGGCATAAATTCAAAGATCTTTGGCTCATTATGTATATTTCATCGAGCTTTGGATGGATCGCCTATTCAGCATTCCTGTTCGGCGAAAGCGCCATCAAGTTCGTCGCCTTTTTCAATGGGCCCGCTTTTCTATCGAGTGAAGTGCCCGGAGCGATCGTGTTCGCCTTTATCGCAACGGTTATCGGTGCCTATGTCGCTTTTCTGGGGCCGAATGTTCTCCGGTGGTTTACGCGGATGACCGCATTGTTTCTGATGCTGGTTTTGTTCTATTTTATTTACCTGATTCTCACCAAGTATGGTGTGCATCAGATTTATTCGATGAGCCCGGCCAAACCCATGGCCACCCTGGCCTGGAGTCGCGCTTCGGCCATCGAATGGAACGTCGGTCTGGGGTTTTCCTGGGCATTCTGGTTCGGACAGTGGACCCGATTGGCCAAAAACGAAAAAGCGGCTTTTCATGGATGCTTATGGGGATGGGGCGTTCTTGCCTGTTCCGCCGGTATCTTTTCGGCATTTACCGCTCTGACGCTAAAAGTCTACGACCCCAGTGAATGGATTCTGACGTTGGGCAGCCCGGTCGTTGCCATCATCGGTTTGGCGATGTTCGCCCTTGCCAATATCGGCTCCATCACCTGCCTCGTTTACCCGATGGCGATTACTTATCGCAGTCGCTTTCCGAAAACCAAATGGACCACCACGATCATCATTTGCTCCGTATTCGCGCTCCTGTTGGAAAATCCCGTGGTCTTCGAGCATTATGGTGTCTATTTGGCCTACATTGCCCTGTTGACCGGTACATACAGCGGCATCATGATGGCCGACTATGCCGTTATCGGTCGCGGAAGATGGGCCTGGTCCATACGGCAGATTTATAACCGCCAATCCGGATATACCTATTGGAAAGGCATCAACCCGGCTGCGCTGATTGCAACGGTTGCCGCCGCCGGTTTTTATCTTTGGACGCTGGAGCCCTTAAAGTGGACCAGCGCCAATGGCCTTTTTCCTTATATCACAGCGGGAATTCCTTCGTTTTTCATTGCATTCATGGTTTACGCCGTTCTAATGAAATTTTGGATTATGAAAACGCTAGAGCCGCCGCTGGCTGGCGTGAAATGTCGAACCTGAGACCGGTGCGTTTCAACAGTGCCTTGCGATAATCCATGAAACCAAAGGAGTCACCATGCAGCAAAAGGAATTTAGAAATATTCTGCTTGCCGTGAGTTTAACGCAACTGACGGACAAGATTATCCCAACGGCGATTTACATTGCCGGTAAATTCGATGCGGCCCTTCACCTTCTATTTGTTGTCAGGCTGTCAAGGGACGATTTGTTCAATACCCCTGGCGAAGTGTCCAAAATTAAGGATGAATTGGTTGAAAAGGCCAAGCAAAAGCTTGAGGAATATGTGTCTGCCAATTTTAAAGGCATCGCTGTCAAGAAGAAGATCATTGGGGTCGGGGACCCGGCCGATGAGATTCTCGCTTATATCGAAAAAGAAGATATCGATTTCGCCATCATGGGAACCCACGGAAGAAGAGGTCTGAAAAAGACCTTTCTGGGAAGCGTTGCCAGTGAAGTCATCAAACGCTCGCCCGTTCCGGTGACCGTCATCAATCCAATGCGGATAAAATAGAAAAAGAGTGAAAAACATAAATTTATCTTATGGAGGCCTCTATGGCGTATAAACTTTGGATCGACGGGGAGTGGACCGAAGGCAAAGGCAAACAAAGACTTTCCGTGGAGAACCCGGCGACCGGCGAGAAGATTGACGAGGTGGTCAACGCCTGTGAAGCGGACGTCAACGACGCGGTCGCGGCAGCCAAGAAAGCGTTTTACGATGGCCGCTGGTCGGGCAAGACCCCCAGCGAGCGCAGCGTGGTGCTGGACAAAATGGCCGATTTGCTCGAGGCCCGCATGGATGAGCTTGCCCGTATCGAGGCCGAAGACACGGGCAAACCCTATGAATACCTTTGCAAGGGGGTGGATTTTCCCTTTGGCATCGACAATCTGCGCTTTTCGCCGCGGCTACCCGCGATACTTCGGGCAGCCACGCCGGCGAATACGCCCCCGGCTTCACCTCCATCTATCGTAGAGACCCTTGCGGCGTGACCGCCGGTATCGCCCCCTGGAACTACCCCTTCCTGATGGCCATGTGGAAGATCGGCGCCCCCCTGGCCGCTGGCTGCACATCGATCATCAAACCGGCGTCGCTGACCCCGCGCACCACCCTGCTTTTGGGTGAGATCGCCAAAGCGGCCGGTCTTCCCGACGGCGTGCTCAACATTATTTCCGGCAACGTGGGGCCGCAACTGACCGCCCATCCGGACGTGCGCATGGTCAGCCTGACCGGTGCCACGGAGACCGGCAAGGCCATCATGCGCACCGCCGCGGACACCATCAAACGCGTCCATCTGGAACTGGGCGGAAAGGCGCCGGTGCTGGTCTTCGAGGATGCCGACGCGGCCCTGGTGGCGGAAAAGGTGAGCATTGGCGGGTTCGTCAATACCGGCCAGGATTGCACCGCTGCCACCCGCATCATCGTGCACAAGAGCCGCCTGGCCGAGGTGACCGACGCCATCGTCGCCGCCGCCGAAAAGGTGAAAGTGGGCATGCCCTTCGACAGCGATACCGAAATGGGGCCGCTGATTTGTGCCGAACAGCGCGAAAAGGTGATGGGCTTCGTCGAGCGGGCCAAGCAGGCCGGCGGCAAGATTCTCACCGGCGGCAAGATTCCGGCCGGTTTTGACAAGGGATATTTCTACGAGCCAACGGTAATCACCAACGTGGCCCAGGATTCCGAGGTCATTCAGGACGAAATTTTCGGGCCGGTGCTGACCATTCAGAGCTTCGATGACGAAACCCAGGCATTGGCCATGGGCAACGACGTGGTCTTTGGTCTGGCGTCCTCCATTTTCACCAAGGACGTCGGCCGCGCCATGCGTTTGTCCGCCAAGCTGGAGTTCGGCACGGTGTGGATCAACGATCACACCCCGCTCTCCTCGGAAACGCCCCATGGCGGATTCAAGCAGTCCGGCTTCGGCAAGGATCTCTCCGCCGAGGCGGTCGGTGACTATCTGGTCACGAAGCACGTCATGGTGGCATTATAGGCCCGATTGATAACCAAGACCGGTAGTGCCAGTATCGCAAACCGGCTAATGATACGATCCCACAGTGGCGCGGCTGCTTCGGCAGTTGCGCCACAGTGGGTTTGAAAAAAGGAGATCCGCGCATAACGAACGGTTGGGGTTGGCATTACCGTTCCGGATCGATGGCCACCCAGCCGGCACTCGAATGCTGGTTGGGATCGAACCCGGCCTCGTTGGAAAGCACGTATTCACCCAGGGGATTGGTCCAGGCATGGTCATAACCGCCGGGCAATTCCACGGAATGGCCGCTCACCGGGTCGTTGTAATTCTCCGTGCCGCGGATGTATTCGCTGAATTCCCGGCTGGCCCGATCCTCGGCCTGCTGGCGGGTGTTCCAGGACCGGGTCAAGGCTTCATCGAAAGCATCGTTGCTGCGGCTGATGGCGCGGCTCAGGGCACCGGCATTGGCGATGCCCTGCTGCCGCGCGGCGATCCATTGCCGTTGAACCTGGTTAAAGCGGGCAAACCAACCGCGGTCGACGCGAAAGGAATTGACAAACGCGTTGGCCAGGGGATCGAGGGCATCCAACCGGCCCTTTTGGGCGCGCACGGAAAGGTTGCGATCCGCCTGCCAGAGCAGGGTCGGCGGCCCCATCTGGGGCTGGAACACCAGCACCACGCAGTAAAAATCCTCTTCCCAGGCCACGCCGTTTTCCGTATAGGCGAACCGTGCGCGGGTGCCATAGCCCCGGGTCGTCCCACCGGGTTGGGGATTGGCAGCGGCAATGCTGTCGGCCCATTCCGGCAGGTTCGTTTGTTTGACGAGGCGCAGGTTTTGGGCTCCCGGTCGCTGCTCGGGCAGCACGATTTGCTGGATGAAGGCGGCCGGGCTCTCGGGAATGGGCATGACGATCATCCCCAGGTAGGGCTGGCCCCGTTGCCACTGATACTCGATTTGACCGCTGATGAAAAGACGCGTGGGATGGACGAAAAAACCGGCCGACCCGTCCGCGGCGGTGATCGCGACATCGGCCGTGACCAGGTTGGCCAACGCGATGTTCCAGGTCAGCCCGCCGGACAGGTGCCACTCGGCGGGCGCCAGCACCCGGAATGCCGGAATGCCGCCCATTTGCGGATCGTTGATGGCAACGGTCCGCATGAGAAGGGGCGTCGCCGCCATGGCCGGATGCATGCGGAAAACGGAAATGCCCACGATCACGGCTGCCATGCACAAAAATGAGAAACACTTCAATTTCACGGGATACCTCCTGAAGGGTCAAATGCTTGGGGTGTTACAGGGTGCTTATCGATGGCGACGATTGATTCCATCGGTTTCGATCAATATGATTCTTATCGTCCGTTGGGATTGCATGATAAATTGACTTTTTGCGCCATTGATAGTAGCAACCAAATCCAGGTGAAATAACGAAAACCCTTTTCATACGAAAGCCCGCATGCCTTCCATACCTTCTTTCCGCCGCTTCAGCGGCTTCACTTGAGCGTCTTCGTAATATTATTGCCCGTGTCGGCAATACCAGCGACCTGTTGCTGACGGCGCCTGTCGCCTTTCACAACGCACGATTGCATCCATAACGAACAGATATCCTGCGGCTTCCTTTTTCCTTGATTTGGCAAAAGATGCACGCAAACCGATACCAACGGGTTCATGGCAAATGATTCCTGATCACCGGATCCACAAGCTTCAAATGGCATCCATCCCCTCCGTTTATCCCCTCAGCGGCTTCACTTGAGGGCCCGGTCATTGTTGCCCGTGATGGCAACCGACTGAACGCCTTTTACCGTTTTCATCCGTTCTCATTCACGGGGAGCATGAACGCAATCCCATGGGAAATCTGCGCCGTACCGGTTCGCGGTCGGGCCCGCGCTATAGGTGCGCAACCTGTATCTTCCGCATCGACGGACATCGATGCGGATCCATCGAAAGGAGAGAATATGGAACATCCGGTGATCAACACATGGACGGGAGATCAGGCGTCGATCGATTCCCGTGACGCCAGTGTCCGAGCACTGATGGGGTGGGACGGCATTGTGATCCAGGATCCGGAAGTGGATCCGGTGGATCTCTTGGATGCCTATTTCAAACGGACGGCCGCCGAATCATGTGGCCAATGTATCCCCTGCCGTTTGGGTACGGCGCAATTGGTCGATCTGATGGACGAGATCGTCAGTGGTCGCGGGTCTGAAGCGGTCCTCGAACAGATCCGTTTCCTGGTTTTGCAGATCAGTCGCACGGCCCGCTGCGATATTGGCCGCACCATGGCCAAGCCGGTCTTTGATCTGATGGACAACTTTCAGGCGGATTTTTCAGCCGTCATCAACAAAAAACGGCCGGTGCGCCGCGGCAGCTACGCATCCGTGGTTACCGCCCCTTGTATCAGCGCCTGCCGTCCAACGTGGACATTCCGGCCTACCTGGAAAATGTGCGCATGGACCGCTGGTCCCAGGCCATGGCCACGGTACGGGCCGACTGCCCCATGCCCGGTACCATCGGCCGGGTCTGCGTTCGCCCCTGCGAAACCCATTGCCGCCGCTCACGCCTTGACGCCCCGCTGGCCATCCGGGCCGTCAAACGCTTCCTGGCCGACGAGGAGATGGCCGCCAAACTGGATGCGGAGACCCCACCGCCACCGGCCAAAACCGGGCGGGTCGCCATTATCGGTGCCGGGCCGGCCGGCCTTTCCTGCGCCTACTACCTGGGCCAACAGGGCTATCGCTGTACGATTTTCGAGGCCCAGGAGGGACCCGGCGGCATGGCCGCCTATGGGATCCCCTCCTATCGCCTGCCGCGCCAGGTGATCGCCCATGAAGTGGCCATGGTGGAAAAACAGGGAGCCGAAATCCGTTACGGCATCAAGGTCGGCGAGGATATCCACCTGGATGAGCTCTTGGGTAAGGGCTATGGAGCCGTCTTCCTGGCCGTGGGCGCTCCCGAGTCATCCAAAATGCGCTGTGAGGGCGAGGATGCCGGCTACCGCTGTTTCATGACCGGGGTCAACTTTCTGGCCGAGGCGGCCAGGGGCCGCACCCCGCTGACGGGCAAGCGCCTGGTGGTCATCGGCGGCGGCAACGTGGCCATGGACTGCGTACGCACCGCCCGGCGCATCGGCTTCGACGATGTCAATCTGCTCTATCGCCGCACCGAAGCGGAGATGCCGGCCGATCCCCAGGAGATCGAAGAGGCCAAGGAGGAAGGCGTTCACTTTCACCACCTGGTGGCACCGGTGTCCATCGTGGCCGATGGTGAGGAGATCACCGGGCTCAAATGCCAGCGCATGGAACTGGGAGAGCCGGACGCCAGTGGCCGGCGGCGGCCGGTACCGGTTCAAGGATCGGAATTTGTCATCGACTGCGACACCATCATCCCGGCCGTCGGCCAGGTCTGCGTGGTGGATTGCGTCCTGCCCGAAGAGGATGCCCTCACCCCCTGGAAAACCCTCGTGGTGGATCAGACCACCTTCCAGTCCGAAGCCAGCCACATTTTCGGCGGTGGCGACTGCGTGACCGGACCGGCCACCCTGATCAAGGCCCTGGCCGCCGGCAAGCACGCCGCGCGTTTTATTGCCGAGTACCTGGAAGCAGGCCAATGCACACCACGGCCCATTGATCTTTTAAGAAAATGGATCACCCCCGATACGGTTGGCGATGCCCAGGAGACCTTTGCCTATCCGGGCCAAACGCTCAGGGCCCATCCTGAAATCATGGCGCCCGACGTGCGTATCGGCAGCTTCGATGAAGTGGAAAAAGGGTTTTCCGCAGCCCAGGCCCGTGTTGAGGCGGCTCGCTGTTTGCGATGTTACCGTCTGATGCTTTCGGCAATATGAGATGCCCACCCATTCGATAAATAATGACCCAAGGTGACAGAAAGGATTTCCCTATGCCTACGCTCAGTCTGAATGACCGAACCGTTTCCTTTGAATCCGGACAAACCATCCTTGAGGTGGCCCGGCAAAACGACGTGGCCATCCCCACCCTTTGCCATCTGAAAGATGCCCGCCCCACCGGGGGGTGCCGCATCTGCGTGGTGGAGGTGGAAGGCAGCGACCAGCTCCTGCCCGCCTGCGCCACACCGGCTGGCGCCGACATGCGCATTTTTACCGATAGCCAAATCGTCAGAACGGCGCGCCGGGCCATCTTGGAAATGATGCTGGCTTCAGGTGCCCACAACTGCCTGCTCATGGACCAGCCCGAGTCCAGCTGGAGTGAAAGCCAGCTTGCGATCATGCAGCAGCCCTGGCATGACACGATTTGTCCCGCCCATGGCGACTGCCGTCTCCAGGACCTGGCCATCGAATACGAGGTCAGCGTGGCCGGCATCGATCAGAAAATCGACGGGCACCCGCTGGACGACGCCACCCCCATGATCGTGCGGGACTACAGCCGTTGCATCGGCTGCGGCCGCTGTATCCAGGCCTGCAACGAGGTTCAGGTCAACGCGGCGATCCCCTCACCCTATGGCCGCCGCGAAGACCATCCCAACGGATGGTATCCATTGGTGGATTACGAGAACTGCACCCATTGCGGGCAGTGCCTGCAGGCTTGCCCGACGGGCGCCCTGTTTGAGAAAAAGGCCTTTGGTCTGGCCACCGGCAGTGAAGCGGAGAAGGTGCGTACCACCTGCCCTTACTGCGGTGTGGGATGCCAGCAGTGGCTGCATGTGAAGGACGGCCGGGTGATCAAGGTCACCGCCGTGGAAGAAGGTGCTCCCAACCTGGGGCGGCTGTGCGTCAAGGGACGCTTCGGATACGATTTCATCCACTCGCCCGAACGCCTCACCCACCCGCTGATCCGCGAAGGCGAAACGTTCGCAAAGCTCCTGGGACGAGGCCCTGGACCTGGTGGCCGAGAAGTTCAAACAGATCAAACAGCTCCACGGCCCCGACGCCCTGGCCGGCATCAGTTGTGCCCGCAGCATCAACGAAGACTCCTACAATATGCAGAAACTTTTCCGGGCAACCATCGGCACCAACAACATTGACCACTGCGCCCGTACCTGCCATGCGCCCACCGTGGCCGGCCTGGCGCGGGCGTCGGCTCGGGCGCCATGACCAACTCCTTTGCCGAGGTCCTCGGCGCCAAGCTTTTCTTCGTGATCGGCTCCAACATGACCGAGGCCCACCCGGTGGCGTCCACCTTCGTCAAACAAGCCGTGAGAAACGGTGCCGAGCTGATCGTGGCCGACCCGCGCTTCAACGGTATTGCCGAGCATGCCCATACCTATATGCAGATCAAGGTCGGCTCGGACGTGGCCCTGATCAACGGCATGATGCATGTGCTGATCACCGAAGATCTTTATGATCGGGACTATGTAATGGCCAACACCGTTGGATTCGATGAACTGCGCGAGGTCGTCATGCAGTACCCGCCGGAGCGGGTCGCCGAAATCAGCGGCGTGCCGGCCGATACCATCCGTGCGGTGGCCCGCAAGATGGCCGCCGTCCGGCCGTCCATGCTGATGTATACCCTGGGTATCACCGAGCACACTTGCGGCGTCAACAACGTGCTCAGTTGCGCCAATCTGCAGATGTTGCTGGGCAATGTGGGGGTCGAGTACGGCGGGGTCAACCCCCTGCGCGGACAGAATAACGTCCAGGGCGCCTGTGACATGGGGGCCCTGCCCGCCGACTATCCCGGATATCAGAAAGTCACGGACGGCGGCGCGAGCCAAATTCGGCCAGGCTTGGGGGGTGGAGTTGCCCGACACACCGGGCCTGATGATCCCCGATATGATCGACGGACTGGAAAACGGCAATGTCAAAGCGCTTTACGTGTTCGGCGAAAACATCGCCAATACCGAGCCTGATATCGGCCATGTGGAGCACTGCCTGCGCTCGGCGGAATTTGTCGTGTGCAATGATATCTTCGAAACCGAGACCACCCGTTTTGCCCATGTGGTTCTGCCGGCGGCGGCCTGGAGTGAGGACGACGGCACCTTCACCAACGCCGAGCGGCGCGTCAGCCGGGTGCGCAAGGCCGTCGAGCCGCCGGGTGAAGCAAAACCCAACTGGTGGATTTTCAAGGAGATCGCCCGCCGCATGGGACAGGAATGGCCATCGGCCAGCGGCCAGGAGATCTGGGACGACGAAGTGGCGCCCCTGTCGCCGATTTTCAGTGGCATACGCTATCACCGTATCGAAACCGACGGTCTGCAATGGCCCGTGCCCGATGAAAATCATCCCGGAACGACCATCATGCACAAAGGCGGAAAATTTACCTGCGGCAAGGGCAATCTGACCGCCCTGGAGTGGGCCCCGCCGGCCGAAGTGCCCGACGCGGAGTATCCCTTCGTGCTCAGCACCGGCCGACGACTCTACCACTACCACACCCGCACCCAGACCGGCCGCTGTGAAGCTCAACACCCTGCTCGGATCGGAAACCGCCGATATTTCCGCGGCCGACGCCGAGGCGCTCGGTATCGGCCAGGGAGAAAAAATCCGCGTGGTCTCCCGCCGCGGATCGGTGGAGGTGGCGGCCCGGATCACGAAACAGGTGCCGCCTGGCCTGGTCTGGATGGCCTTTCATTTCCGCGAGCTGCGCCAACTGGCTGACCAACCCGGCCTTCGATCCGATCTCCAAGACCGCCGAGTTCAAGGCCTGCGCGGTGCGGTTGGAACGGATATAGAAACCACCTGAGGTGCCGCTGGCATCCGCGCCCGGCCCTGACGGCCGTCGACCGGGCGTGGACACCAGCATCCGAACCATGTCCGTGCGGAGAAGCCGGCGGCTTTGGTTAAATCAATGTCAAATGCCAAAATCCAAATGTCAAATGAAGGATAAAATCGTTCTAAAATAGACAGAATGCCACCATTTGACATTTTTCATTGGTCATTTGACATTCTGCGCCCCCGGCGTTCAAGAGTAAAAATCGATAGCAACACCATATGTGGTCCTCCTGAAAAAGATCCCCTGCCCCTTGCCAGTCGCCGGATCCGACGCTATACTGGCACTCTTTTTAGCGAATGTGCGAATCACATCGCCCGCTGGCAGCGAATGCCCCTGATTGCCAGGGTGCGCCGATGAAATCGAAAGCCCTCGCATTCCTCCTGTTTCCTGCCTTCCGGGCAACAACGCCATCATTGCCAATAACCATGGAGCCATCATGAAAAAATGGGTGCACGAGCAACTGATCTGTCCGCAGTGCCTGGAGAAGGCGGTGCCGCTGGACCTGACCGTCCGCGAGGCGGTCGCGGAGGATATCATCGCCGGAGAAATGACCTGCCCTGACTGCGGTGGACGTTTTCCGATCCAACAGGGCATCGCCGTGCTGTTGCCGGAAAAGACCCGTACGATTTTGGATGACCGCGGCGGCTACAACACGCCGGCCATGCTGTCGGCTTACCTGTGGAGCCACTTCTGCGATTTTCTGGGCGACCCCAAGGCCACGGATGCCTACCGGGTCTGGTCCAAAAGCTTTCAGCCGACCGATGGCGACGCCCTGGATGTGGGCTGCGCCGTGGGAAGGATCTCCTTCGAGCTGGCCGCTACCCACCACCATGTGATCGGCCTGGATACCTCCATTGCCTTTATCCGCAAGGCGCGTGAAATCCTTTCGCGCAAGCGCCTCGATTTCGACCTGATCGTCGAAGGCCACGTCACCGAGGCGCGCGGCTTCACCTTCGATGCAACGCGCGATTTCGATCATGTTGACTTCATCGTCGCCGATGCCCTGGCCCTGCCCTTTCGCCGGCGCGCCTTCGCCACCGTGGCGGCCATCAACCTGCTCGAAAAAGTTCCCGATCCGTTGAAACACCTCACGGAAATCAACCGCGTGCTCAGGGAGCAAACGGCCATGTTTCTCTTTTCCGATCCCTTTTCCTGGGACGAGGCGGTTTCCCCGCCCGAACGCTGGCTGAGCGGAAATGGCAATCCGCAGTACAGCCCCCGCGGGATCGATACCCTGCGACGCCTGTTCAGCGGCGAATACGAGGTCTTCAATCCGCCGCTGGCCATTTGCGACGATGGCGATGTCTCCTGGAAGATCCGCAAGACCGCGAATTTGTGGGAGCACATTACGTCCCAGTACTTGGTGGGTCGCCGCGAGTAGAAAGGAGGCGTTGTTTTGAGAACCCAACACGGTATCTGCGGGCTCTGTTTTCACAGCCCGGGATGCGGCGTCATCGCCCATTTTGACGAGAACGAGAAGATCACCCGCCTCGAACCCGATCCCCAGGCGCCCATGGGCAAGGTGCTCTGCCCCATCGCCGACAGCGTGGCGGAAGTGGTCTATTCGGAAAAGCGCCTGCGCCAGCCCATGCGGCGCGTCGGGCCACGGGGCGGCTACGACTTTGAACCGATCACCTGGGACGCGGCCTACGCGCTCATCCAAGAGCGCCTGGAGGCCATCAAGGCCGAGCACGGCCCCGAGGCCGTGGGGTTTTACGCCGGCACGGGTTCCTACGAGCGCGCCTTCAAGGACGCCTTCATGCTCAAGGGGGCCGAGATTTATCTGGCCACCAGTATTCTCTTTCCCTTCGGCTCGCCCAACACCTTTGGCGTGGGGGCGCCCTGCTACACCTCCCTGGGCGTTTTGGCCCCCAAGGTGACCATGGGCGCCCTGCACATCGAGATGTTCTCCGATGTGGATAATTCCGATCTGATCGTGGTGTGGGGCACCGATCCCTCCACCTCCACGCCGCCGGCCCTGTTCGAGCAGATCAAGACCGCGGCGGAGGAAGGCGCCGAGATCATCGTCATCGACCCGCGACGCACCGCGGCCGCCGACTTGCCCGGCAGCCAGTGGATCCCGATCCGCCCCGGCTCGGACGGCGCCCTGGCCCTGGGATTGAGCCATCTCCTCATCCGCGACAACATCTACGACAAGGCCTTTGTGGACGACTGGACCGTGGGCTTTGAGGAATTTGCCGCCTACGTACAGGAATTCCCGCCCGACCGGGTGGCCCAGCTGACCGGCATCGATCCGGCAACCATCGAGGATCTGGCCGAACGCATCGTCGATGCCGAAGGGGCCAGCTACGTGATGTACACCGGGCTCGAGTACACCAAAAGCGGCGTACAGAACATCCGTTCCGTGATGGTGCTTTGGGCCCTGGCCGGCCAACTGGATGTGGAGGGCGGCCGCTGTTTCCTCGGCCAGGGACGCATGCTGCCCCTTTCCACCGAACGTCAACTGGCCACGCCCGGCTGGGAGCGCTCCATCGGCGCCGGCAAGTTTCCGGTCTACGCCCACTACTGCGGCGGAGAGCCTCACGCCATTCTTCTCCCGCAGGCCATCGTGGATGAGGAGCCCTACCCCATCCGGGGGCTGATCGTTTTAGGCGCCAGTCTGCTCACGGCCTGGCCCAATCCGCACCGCTGGCAACAGGCTCTGGAGAAGCTCGACTTTCTGGTGAGCATCGACCTGCAGCTCACCCGCGACGCCGCCTTCGCCGACCTGGTGCTGCCGGCCACCACGGCCTTCGAGCAGGCCTCCTACTGCTACTACGGCAACGCCATCCGCTATCGTGAGAAGATGATCGAACCGGTTGGCGATGCCCGGCCGGCCTACCAGATCATGATCGACCTGGCCGACCGGCTCGGCTACGGGGAGCGGTTTCCCCGGCATCCGGATGAAGTCCTGGCCGGCCACCTGGCCAAGTCGGATACCACCCTGGCCGACCTGATGCTGGCCGAGCGCAAGGTCTTTGCCCTGCCGCCGGCGCCCATGGTCTACCGGAAGTGGGAGAAAGGGCTGCTGCGGGCCGACGGGAAGCCGGGGTTCGAGACGCCTCGGGCAAATTCGAGATCAAATCGTCAATTCTCGAGCAGTACGGCTACGAGGGGCTGCCCAAATACGAGGAGTCCGATGAAACGCCGCTGAGCAGCCCCGACCTGCACCGGCGCTTCCCCCTGATCCTGGGCACCGGGCCGTTCAAGCCGGACATGAAGTCCTGCCTTCGGGCGATTCCCAGCTTCATCGAGAAATATCCCGATCCCATGGTGCAGATGAACCCGGTGGATGCCGAGGCGCGCGGCATTGTCACCGGCGATTTGGTGGTGATCAAGACCGCCCGCGGCCAGGTGCCCATGCGCGCCTTTGTCACCGACCGCATCATGGCCGGCTTCGTCTACGCCCCGGTGGGCGGTGGCGGGCCCCAGGGACCCGACGCATGGCAGCAGGCCAACGTCAACCAACTGACCGACGACCGCCAGTACGACCCGATCTCCGGTTTTCCAGTCTACAAGACCCTGCTCTGCCAGATCAAGAAGAAGAAGCGCGTGCGACGGGGCGCGGCGGCGGCGGATCCGACGTTGGGTTGTGGCGGATAAGCGTCCAGCGAATGTCAACGTCCAAATTCAAAATGTCAATTGAAGGCATTCTGTCGTTGTTGATAAGGCTGGTGGAATTATTTCTTTCCGCCAGCCTAAACAAAGGGGGCATCCCATGGGGGAAATCAAAAGCACGCTGGATCTGGTCATGGAACGAACAAAGCATCTCTCCATGTCGGCGGAAGAAAAGACCCGTCAGCATCAGGAGGATTTCAGCCGGCGGCTTCAGGGGCTTTTGCAGCAGTTCGGCGACGGGGGCTTGACCCTGAAAGCGTTTGACGAACGGCTTGACGCGCTGCAGACGGAACTGGAGATCGCGGACACGGGCCTGGTGCTCAACGCCACTCTTGGCCGCATCGACCCGGATGGCGAGAACGGACCCTGGCTGGCGCTGCTGGGCGAACTGGCGCCGGCGACCCGCGAGCCCCTGGAAAAGATTCTCCAGTCGCACCGTGAGGCGCGGACCGCGTTGGTGGAAGAGGCTCGGTCTCGGCAGTTGGAGCGGCTGGCCCGGGAGAAGGGCATCGGCGGCTCGGCCGTGGTACCCAACCCGAACCGCGATGCCGATTTTCAACAGCGCCTGGAAGGCCTGTGCCAACAAATCCGCCAACGCATCGACGCCCTCGCCTACGCCTGATCCGACGGTTCGGTTTCAGGCGGTCGGTTCACGTTTTTAGCATTCGCATCTCAGACGGATTCGGAAAAAGCCCGAGATCAAGGCTTGCGAATCCCGAGGAAGGAGGCGTACTTTTGCGTACGCCGCAGTGACGAGGGATGAAGCGTAACGCCGATATCGGGTTTTTTCCGAATCCGTCAAACATAGCCGAACCAGGCTGCTTCCACCTGCCGGAAGTTCTCCCTGACCGCATCAGCGCCCTTGATCACATCGCCATGACCGGAAAGCAGCCAGTCGGCGTCGAGTTCGCCCATGCGGCGGATGCTGGCCTTGAGCTGGGCGCCGTTGCCGCCGGGCAGGTCGGTGCGTCCCAACCCACCCTTGAAAATCAGATCCCCGGTGAACAGGGCGCGATTTTCCGGCCAGCGCAGCGTCACCGCGCCGGGCGAATGGCCGGGGGTGTGATAGACCTCCAAGGTGATGTCCCCCACATGAAGCTCGCCCTCGGTAAGAAAGAAATCCGGTGAGAATTGGTCCGGGTCGAGACCCATGGCTTGCTTCAGGTAAGGGGCCATGTTCTGGATCAGTTGCCATTCATCTTCGTGAAGGGTGAACTGTGCCTGGGTTCCGGCAAACCGCCGGACAGCCTCGATGTGGTCCGGGTGGGCGTGGGTGCAGATGACCAGATCGATATCGTTGATGGTGAGCGCGAGTGCCGCCAGCCCGCGCTCCACATGCTCGAAAAGGGCTGCATGGCCCGGATCGATGAGAATACTCTTCCCGGCCGAGCGCAGCAGATAGGTGTTGCAATTGTTGGCTTGGGGAGAGGTCCACAAAAAGGCATTCAGGTGGGGGGTCAGTTCCATGGGAATCACTCCTGGATAAGGGTTAAGACGGGTTCCTGCGGGTCGCCATGCGTCGACGAAAATGCCAGCATGCCAGAATCGTCGCGGGTGTCAAGGCCTTCGATCCGCATCCCCATCGGTGGCCGCGCTTGCCACTTGCTTTTGTGCTGCCGATCCGCCATGATTCTTGGTGATTGGCATCCGATGAAACCGGTGATGGGTGCCGGACGGTATGTGCCATTCGGATTCTATTTTGAAGCATGATTGAAAGGTAATCGGTACGAAAAAATGCGCGCAGCCTACTATGAACGATTCAACGGTCCGGTGACGATCGAGAACCTGCCCGATCCAAGTGTGCCGGAAGACGGCGTGGTGATCCAGGTCATGGCCACGGGCCTGTGCCTGAGCGATTGGCACGGCTGGAAAGGTGACGACGCGACATCACCCTGCCCCATGTGCCCGGTCACGAACTGGCCGGTACCGTTACCGCAGTTGGTAAGCATTTGAAACACTGGCAGATCGGCGACCGCGTGACCCTGCCCTTCGTCTGTGGTTGCGGCGGCTGCCCCCAGTGCCTTTCGGGAAACCACCAGGTTTGCGACCACCAGTTTCAACCGGGGTTCACGGCCTGGGGGTCTTTTGCCGAATATGTGGCCATCCGTTACGCGGACGTCAACCTGGTGCGCCTGCCGGAAACGATGGATTTCGTCACCGCCGCCAGCCTGGGCTGCCGCTTTGTCACGGCCTTTCGCGCCGTGGCCGATCAAGGACGTGCAAGTGCCGGTGAGTGGGTGGTTATTTTCGGCTGCGGCGGCGTGGGCCTCTCCGCCATCATGATCGCCAACGCCTTGGGCGCCCGGGTGGTGGCCGTGGACATCACCGACGAGAAGCTGGCCCTGGCCCGTGCGGTGGGCGCGGCGGAAACGCTCAACGGTCGTGCGGTTGACAATGTCGTCGCCGCCGTGCACGATCTCAGCTCTGGCGGGGCGCATGTGTCGGTGGACGCCCTCGGCCACCCCCAGACCTGCTTCGACGCCATCAGCAGCCTGCGAAAACGCGGCCGGCATGTCCAGGTGGGACTTTTTCAAAGCGAGCACCGCCACCCAAGGTGCCCATGGACCGCGTGATTGCCCACGAGCTGGAAATTCTCGGCAGCCACGGCATTCAGGCTTTCGCGTACAACCGCCTTTGGGCAATGATCGCGGCCGGCAAATTGCAGCCCGAAAAACTCATCGGCCGGACCGCTACCTTGGCCGAAGGCATCGCCCAGCTGGTGGAGATGGACCGGTTCGATCAGACCGGCGTGACGGTCATCGACCGGTTTTAGGAAAGGAGAACACGATGGCTGTGGGTTGGTCCCGTGACGGGGCCGTTCAGGATCAGATCGATGCCAGTGTCGGCGATGCCGTGAAGCTGGCCAGAAGCAGACTGCCTGTCGGCGAAAGCGCCGAATTTTGCGACCACTGCGAGGAAGAAATCCCGGAGGCCCGCCGCAAGGCCATCCCGGGTGTGCGGCTGTGTCTCCACTGCCAGGCCGAGCTCGAAAAATTACAGACCAACGCCTCCGGGATCAACCGCCGTGGCAGCAAGGACAGCCAGTTGAAATAAGCGCAAAGGGATTGTAAGGCTGGTACGGCTTTGAAAGCGCGATATGAAACAAAAAAAGGCAAAATGAAATTAACACTAAGCGTTCTTGAAGACGTGTTTACCATCCATCGGTTCCCACCTGACCAAGATGTTCCAAAACAAGTATTTGAAGAGAAGTTTGTCAGCATCTGCAAAACGGATGATGAATTGTCAATCGTTTGTTCTTCTTCAATCCTTTTGGATTCTGAGAGCCATGAAGATGGATGGGCCTGCATAAAAGTCCTCGGCCCCCTGGATTTTTCCTTAACGGGTATTCTCGCCGATATTTCGACCGTTTTGGCGAAAGCCAAGATAAGCATTTTTGCCATATCCTCATTCGATACAGATTATATTCTGGTAAAGTCAGAAACGCTTCAGGCAGCAAAAACCGCATTGCAAAAGGCCGCGTTTGTCTTTCAATAGCGGCCCAAAATCGAATTTACAGACAATGGTGCGTTAAGGTTCAAATAAAATTGCACAACAACATTGATGAACTCGTGAAAAGTCGCACTTCCGACGGATTCGTAAAAGGAGGAACGATGACAAAAGAAACGATTTATGTTGTTGGTGCCGGAGGAATTGGGATGCCGCTGGCGGCGTTTTTGGCGAATAACGGTGTCCCCGTGACCGC
>NZ_BBCC01000060.1 GCF_001311845.1 Desulfosarcina cetonica JCM 12296
GCTGGCCGCCACCGGCGCTCCCCTGGTGGCCATGTGTCCCATCTGCCTGGGCAATCTGCGCAAATCGGGAACCCCCGTCGAGGATCTCTCTTCGGTCATCGCCGGAGCAATGACCTGACACTCTTTTTTTCATCCATCACTTTATTGAAAGGAAATCAACATGTCGGAAAAAGAAGAAAAAATCCTCTATCTGAGCACCCATGGCGACGAGAACCTGGACAAGGCCTGCCTTCCCTTTGTACTGGCCAACGGCGCGCTGGCCATGGATGTCAAGGCCACCATCATTTTGCAGGCCAATGCCGTGGTTTTTGCCAAGAAGGGTTTTGCGGAGACCGTGCCGGCCAGCGGCGGTTTTCCGCCGATGCAAAAACTCCTATCGGATTTCATCGAACTGGGCGGAACCATCCAGGTGTGCGGCCCCTGCATTAAGGAACGCGGCATCACGCCGGAGGATCTGATCGACGGCGCAGCCGTAACCGCCGCCGGCCAGGTGAATATCGCCGCCCTCGAAGCCGACGCCGTTTTTGTCTATTAGCCCGAGTCGATCCATAATACTTTTATAACGCCAACCCCGGGAGGCATCACCATGACTGGCACCCAGCCGACCCATCCACCGCTACGGGTAACCGACCTGATCGAACGGCATCGGGCGGGCGCGACCGTCGTCTTCCAGACGGCGTTCGATATCCTGCCGGTCGATTTCGACCATCGTTCCCATCCGTTCAAGGCCTATATCTTTTTGTGTCAGTACAGCGGGACCATCGACAATCGCGACTTCTCTTTCCGAAAATGTTATGCACGCGGCTGCCCCCATAATCTGTGTCCGCACGTATCCCAGGCTGTATTGATCGCTAACCGCTACCTGCAACGGGACTATTATCGCCTGGAAACCGCCGGTATCGCGGTTGAAAAAAAGTTGTTTTCCCTGGAAAAGATGGTCCTTTCGTTCGATCGGCAAGAAGATACGGGTGATCCGGCCATGGCCCTACCCGATTACGTTCAACTGGCCAGGGAGGGACGCGATGTTTCCATCCGTCCCACCCTGGAGTTCGTTTCCGCGGTGGAACATTTCGACCGTTTCGAAACCAAGACAATGTTCCTGATGGCCGATTTTGCCGTCACCTGCGAAAAAAAGACGACCCACCTGGAACGTTGTTTGGCCTGTTATCCCGTCGACAAGGCCGATGAAGAACGATCCGCCAAGATCGAACTGGCCAATGCACGTCTCAAACTGCTCTACGAGGAGGTTGAATCGGCGGGTGGGACGGCGGACAAACAATTTTTTCGCGTAGTTCAAAATCGGTTCAACAGGCCATGGATGAATAGCGACGCTGGGGTCGGGGATCAATCCGGCAACAGATCATAAAAATAGGTCATGGTATCGGAACGCGTGACGATGCCGATAATCTCCCCGTTTTCCATCACGGGGAGCCGGCCGATATCGTGACGAACCATGACCTTGGCCGCCTGGATCGGGCTTTTTCCCGGTTCGATGGTGATGATCTTGGTGCTCATGAAGGCCTTTACCGGTGCCTGGAGTTGTTCCTCTTTACGGATTTTCCTGAAATCGCGCCGTGAGATCACGCCTTTCAGTTCCCCTGCGTCAATCACCAAAAGACCGGTGCAACCGCGCTGGCGCAGGACCTTTGCCACCGTTTCCATGTTGGTGTCCGAAGGGACGCTGAAAACCGGAAACGACATGATGTCACTGATCTGCACCGAGGACTGCTGGTTGCCTTCGATGAGGTCGATGATCATCCGTTGGGCCGTCTCCGGGTTGACCCCCTTCAGCATGGCGCTGCCTGCCCCGGGGTGACCGCCGCCGCCCAGGCTCTTCATCAGCGAGCCCACATCCAGGCCCTCGTTGTCGCTGCGACCGATGACCATGCATTTGGGCTTGCCGTTTTTCTCTTCGCTCACGAACAGGCCGAACGCCGCATCTACATTGACGATATCCCGAAACATGCGCACCACAAGCGCCAGGTTGCTCACATGCCCGCCGATCTGAATCTGGCTGATGCTGATCGAGTAACCGTTGATCTTCATCCGGTTGGCGTTTTTGAGCATCGCGAAAAGCACATCTTTCTGCTTTTCCCCATAGGCCGGCCGTAAAAACTTGTTCACCAGGGAAAGATCGGCCTTGCGATCCAGCAGCCATCCGGCGGCATAGGCGTCCTCGGCGGTGCTGGAGGGAAAACTCAGGTTGCCCGTATCCTCATAGAGTCCGGCGAGAAAAAGGGTGGCCTGGATGGGCGTGATCAGCTTGCGCAATTCCTTCAGACGCCGCACCAAAAGGGTGATCGTCGCGCCCACAGGCTCCTGACAACGCCAGGCGGGCTGAATGTCGCCACCGCTGTGGTGATCCCACAACAGCACTTCAAGGGTCGGCTGGTCTTTCAATTTGGCGATGGGCCCCAAGCGACGCCAGTCGCAGGTGTCCACCACGATCAGGCGCCGCATCCGTCCGGTTTCGATGTTCCAGCGATCCACGTAGTCGAAAATGTCTTTATGGATGGAAATGAAGGCCCGCACGTTGGCGTTGACGTTTTTGGGAATGGCGACCACCGCTTCGGGATAGATCAGGCTGGCAGCCGCCAGGGAGGCAAATGCATCGAAATCGGTATTTTTATGGGTGGTAATGATCTGAGTCATGAACACGCACGGGGTGTACGGGTCGGTTTATCGATTGCCGAAAGGCAATCGGCCTTCACCTTCATTGGGAATCGGCGGATGGCGGCAAAGGGTCCGGATCGTCATTGGCACGCCAGCCCAAACGCTGGGATGCGCCAGGATGCTCCGGTGGCGCTTCCAATTGCAGCGGCAGGCCGTGTTGCGCCTGGTATTCCAGTGACAGGCGGTGTTTTTCGATCTCTGCGCGGCTCTCGATACTCTTCTTGGCCAACAGGTAGCGCAGGTAGACGATCCACAGCCCCACACCGACGATTACCGTTCCAAGGGAGATGAAAACCCATTTGAAACGAATGACCGCCTCGATTCCCGTTCGACCGATATAGGTAATCATATTGGGAATGATCCAGTAAGAGATCACGCCGATGAAAATCAGAAAACCGATAATGAAGATGTTCATCCGGCTGATGCGGTAGAGGATCGATTCCAGCCGCGTCTCGTACCCCGTCTCGCCGGCCGGCCGGGATTCATCCGCCGTCATCTCGCTGCCGTGAAAAATCGCCACATAGGCCTTGACCACGAAACCGAACAGCAGCATGGCGCCCACCGGAATCCCGATGGCGGCAACGAACCAGGCACGGAAGGGAAACGGTTCCTCCCGGGTTTTCAGCCGCACCTGGTAGTTCTCAAAGGGACCGAAGGTTTTTTCGAAGTAGTATTTGTTGAATTCACTGAGATTGTTGCCGCTGGTCTCATGGATCACGTGGCCATTGGCATCGATGACCTGCAACCATGATTTGCGCCCCGACTTCATCGCCGCCAGGGCGAAAATTTCCAGTTCCAATAGGAAAAGGCCGACGATGATAATGATAAACAGGGTTTTATGTTCCTGAATCAAATTGCTCACGCGTGATGTTTTCACAACCGGTTCCCCTGTCCGCCCGTTTTGACTGCCGCATTCGGACGGTCATTCGAAGTTTTGCGGCACCCTTTGAGATTTTGCAAGTTGAGATTTTACAAGCGTTGAAAGGGTAGCATAGCGGCAGTTTGCTGCACAATCTTTTTTCCGCCGATCGGTTTGCATGGGGATCTGTTGACACCTTAGGGCAATTGCTCCATAAGGAGACCACACGAATTGTTGTCCATTCAGTGGGAGCGTTACATGCAAAAGATGATCGTTTCAGTCCTGGGCAAGGACCGGCCGGGCATTATCGCCGCCGTCACCCGAATCCTTTTCGAAACGGACTGCAATATCGAAAATGTCAGCCAGACCATTCTGCAAAACGAATTCTCGGGCATCTTTATCGTCAGCATTCCAGACCACCTGCCCGATGCCGAACTGCACCGGCGGTTGGACCAAGCGCTTTCGTCCATGGGCCTGCACGTGTACGAGAAATGGATCGTCGATACGGATGAGGGTACCCTCCGTGATCCCGGCGAACCGTTTGTCGTCACCACCAAGGGTCCTGATCGCAAGGGCCTGGTGGCCGCCATCACCGGCATCTTGGCCGCTCACCGGGTCAATGTCACCAACCTGCAGGCCGTCTTCAAGGGGGGCGACGATCCCAATGCCAACATCATGATCTACGAAGTCGATATTCCCAGTAACACCGATCAGGCGGCCTTGCGGCGAGCGCTGCGTGACAAGCCGCGGAACTCAATCTGGATATATCGATTCAGCATAAGCTGATCTTTGAAGCGATCAACCGCATCTAAAGGGCCCAAGGATGAATGCCATGTTCAGCGACAGTGAAATCATCTCCGTCGTGGAGATGCTCAAGAATGAAAACCTGGATGTCCGTACCGTCACCCTGGGCCTGAATTTGTTCGACTGCGCCAGCGATGATATCGGTCGTTTCACGGACAATCTTTACACCCGAATCACCGGCGCGGCCAGGGACCTGGTGCGGATCTGCGATGAGGTCGGGGACAAATACGGCATCCCGGTGGTCAACAAACGCATCTCGGTGAGCCCCATTGCCGTGGCCGCCGCGCCTTTCGATGCCAAGGGGATGCTCAGCGTGGCAAGTACGCTCAACGAAGCCGCCACCGCGTCCCACGTCGATTTCATCGGCGGGTTCTCGGCGCTCGTGGAAAAAGGCATGGCCCGCGGGGACCGTGCCCTCATCGAAGCCATTCCGGAAGCCCTGACCGAGACGCAGCGTGTCTGTGCCTCGGTTAATGTTGCCTCCACCCGCGCCGGAATCAACATGGATGCCGTCCTGAAGATGGGCAAGATCATCAAAGAGGCCGCCCGCCTCACCGCCGACAGTGATGGCCTGGCCTGCGCCAAATTGTGCGTTTTCGCCAACATTCCCCAGGACATCCCTTTCATGGCCGGTGCCTATCTGGGTATCGGCGAAGCCGACGCCGTGATCAACGTGGGCGTCAGCGGTCCGGGGGTGGTGAAAAAAGCCATCGACCGGGCCGTGGCCGCCAACCCGGACCTCAACCTGGGACAGATCAGCGACATCATCAAACGTACCGCCTACAAGGTGACGCGCATCGGCGAATTGATCGGCCGGGAGGTGGCCCAGCTTCTGGGGATCCAGTTCGGTGTGGTGGATCTTTCCCTGGCGCCGACTCCCAATGTGGGCGACAGCGTGGGCGAGATTTTCCAGAGCCTGGGATTGGCCAGCATCGGCGTGCCGGGCAGTACCGTGGCCCTGGCCCTGTTGAACGATGCGGTGAAAAAAGGCGGCGCCTTTGCCAGCTCGAAAGTCGGCGGACTGAGCGGCGCCTTCATTCCGGTGAGTGAAGACCTGAACATCTCCGCGGCGGCCGCCAGCGGCCAGCTTTCCATCGAGAAACTCGAGGCCATGACCTGCGTCTGCTCGGTGGGGCTCGACATGGTGGCCATTCCCGGCGACACCAGCGAGGAGACCCTGGCGGCCATCATCGCCGACGAAATGGCCATTGGCGTGATCAATAAAAAGACCACCGCCACCCGCCTGATCCCGGTTCCCGGGAAAAAAGCCGGCGAACATGCCTTTTTCGGTGGGCTGTTGGGCGAGTCGATCATCATGCCGGTCAACAATGCCGCCGGTGAAAACCGTTTTTTGCGTCGCGGGGGACTGATCCCTTCTCCCATCCACAGCCTGGTGAATTAACCCGTCTCATTTATTCCAGGAGAAAAAGGCCGCGCCGATCAACAAAAACGCCAGGGTCATGGCGCACAGGATGCCCACCTCCGGCATCACGGCCACGAGCCCCTGCCCTTCATTCATGATCTTGCGGGCCGCGGTCAAGAGATGGGTCAAGGGGAAAATCTTGGCGACCGCTTTAAGCCAGTCGGGCGCGCCTTCGATGGAAAACCACACCTCGGACAGAAACATCATCGGCCAGCAGATCAGATTGAGGACCCCGTTGGCGAACTCCTCGCTGGTTCCCCGGCAGGCGATCACCAGTCCCAGGGCGGTCATGCAGGTGCATCCGGCCAGATAAACGATGAACAAATTCAAAAGGCTGCCGTATACCCTGAAATCGAGAATCAAATCGCTGCCCACCCAGACGACGATCAGGGTAAACATCAAGAGAAAAATCCGCGAGAAGAGCTGGGCGGTGAGGTATTCAAAGGCGGTCAGGGGGGTTGCCTTGAGCCTTTTGAGCACGCCGTTCTTGCGATAGCGCACCACCACCCACCCGACACCGTAAAGGGCGCTGAACATCATGTTCATTCCCAATACGCCGGGAAAGAGCCAATCCACATAACGAATCTGCAGCCCTTTGATGTCGGCCTTGGTGAAACGTTGCGCGCCGGCGTCGTGTGGCAACAGGGTCTCCTTGAGCAACCGTTCGACAATGGCCCCGGAAGGCGTGGCATCGGTGACCCAATAGCGCACGGGATCGGTGTGCGCCTGGATCAAAAGATCGATCTTATGGTGTTTGAGCTTATCCAGCCCCAGCGCTTTGGATTCGAAGCCTACAAAAGAGATCGCTTGAAAGGACGTGAAGGATTCGGGCAACCCTTCGAAGGACGATTCGATGGCAGCCTTCGGTGGGACCGGGAAAATGCCCACCTTGAACTGCGCCCGGTAGTCACCCTTGAAGATGATGCCGAAACCGATGATGATCAGGAAAGGGAACAGAAAGTTCCAGCCGAAGGCTTCGCGATCCCTGAAATATTCAAGGTTCCTGGTTTGAAAAATGGCCCAAAGACGTTTGAATCGCATGCGGCTCCCGATTATTCGCGCAGACTTCTGCCGGTTAGTTTGAGAAAAACATCTTCCAGGGTGGGGGTCCGCACATCCACCACGCGCATATCCACACCCATGGAGAGCAGTTGACCGACCACGGCATTGACATTTTCCGTTCGGATTTCAACACGATCGCCCCGCTGGCGGATGAAACCGGCAATATCCGCCATGCCCGGCGGCACGTCGGCTTGGGGAATCGAAACGGTGGCCCGCCGGCAGTGCGTCTGAATCAATGCCTGGGGCGCACCACGGGCGATGATCCGGCCCTGGTCCATGATGGCGATATCGTCGCAGAGTTTCTCGGCTTCCTCCATGTAGTGGGTCGTCAGTACGATGGTGCGTCCCTTGGCCTTGACCGCCCGAATGATGTCCCACATGTTGCGCCGGGCCTGTGGATCCAGGCCGGTCGACGGCTCGTCCAGAAAAATCAGGTCGGGCCGGTTCAACAGCGCCAGGGCCAGCAGCAGACGCTGCTTTTGCCCCCCGGAAATCTTGTCATTCAACTGCGTGCCCACTTCACCGAGATGGCAAAGGCTGCTCAACGCGTCCAGATCCTCGGGATGATCGAACAGCCGGCCGAAGGTTTTTAGCGTTTCAAAGACGGTCATGTACGAGAACAGTGCCGTCTGCTGAAACATGATCCCCACCTCCTGGCGGAATCGCGGTCCCCGGGATCCGCCTTTATAGAGGATTTTCCCCGACGTAGGCGGAATGATATCCTCGACGATTTCGATCAAGGTGGTCTTGCCGGCGCCATTGGGCCCCAGAAGGCCGAAACAGGTCCCCGGCGCAATGGCCAGACTGACACCGTCGACGGCACACAGTTTTTTGTATTGTTTGCGGATATCAATAACTTCAATGAGTGCTTGCGGCATATCATGCATTGACTGAGAAACCCCTTGTCTCACCAAAATCTTTTTTAATAAAGAGGAGTTGCACTTGCTTGCCGGTTGACACCGACGAAACCTTTTTTTATAGTCGCTACCCAGCGGCAAATCAAGCGGGAAGATTCGGCCGGCGCTTCGCCGCTGTCCCGCGCGATGGTTTTATCCACCCCGACCGGTAGGATCTGCCATTGGAACGAAACACCCATCTGACGATCTCCATCCTTTTATCCCTCCTCCTTTTCGGGGTCGGAACGGCCGGCTATATGCTGATCGAAGGCTGGAACCTCGGTGACGCCATGTATATGACCTTGATCACCCTGGCCACGGTCGGGTATGGCGAGGTTCACCAAGTCAGCTCCGCGGGTCGGATCTTCACCGGTGTGCTCATTTTGATGGGCGTGGGCTATTTCATGTATGTGGGCGGCAGTATTGTCCAATTCCTGGTCGAAGACCGGATCCGAATCATCTTCGGGAGGCGTAAATTGAACAAACAGATCGCCATGCTGAAGGGACATTATATCATCTGTGGCTACGGGCGTATCGGGCGGGCGCTGTCCCGCTACCTGACCGAGCGATACCTTAACGTGGTCTTTATCGAAAAAAGGATCGAGCGGCAACCGGCCATGGATGAAGACGGCGTGCTGTATTTGGTTGGCGAGGCCACCGATGAGAATCTTCTCCTCAAGGCCGGCATCAAACAGGCCAAGGGACTGATCGCGGCCGTGGCCACCGATGCGGACAACGTTTCCTGACGCTGATCGCCAAACAGCTCAATCCCAATCTTTTTATCGTGGCTCGCGCCATCCAGAATACGGCCAAACGGACCATCGAGGCGGCCGGCGCCGACAAGGTCATCTCGCCCTACGACCTCGGCGCCAGGCGCATGGCCCATGCGATCCTGCGCCCCACAGTCATCCGGTTCCTGGAACTGGCATTCACCGATGATGCCACGGACATTCAGGTGGAGGAAATTCAGGTCAAATCCACATCGCGCCTGTTAAACGTCGAGTTGAAGAATTCCGGTATCCGCCAGAAGTTAGACCTGATCATTCTGACCATCAAAAAAGCCGACGACACCCTGATCTTCAACCCCACGGCGGACACCCGCATCGAGGTCGACGACACCCTGGTGGTGGTGGGCCGTGCAAAGAGCCTCACCGCGCTGGAACGGATGCTGCGCAGTTAACGACAGCAAAAAAGGATGGATTCCATGGGAATACCTCCCCCTGCCTACCTGGCGGCGCACAAACGCGGCACACTGGCCAAGCGGGCCAACCAAGCCCTGGCGGCCCTACGGCAGTGCAGCCTGTGTCCACGCCGCTGCAAGGTAGACCGGTCCCGGGACGCATCCGGGATCTGTCGCACCGGGCGCCTGGCCCGCGTCGCGTCGTTCAACGCCCACTTCGGCGAAGAGGCCCCCCTGGTGGGAGAAAACGGGTCGGGCACCATCTTTTTCAGCCACTGCAACCTGTTGTGCAATTTTTGCCAGAACTACGACATCAGCCATCTGGGGGAAGGCACCGACGTGTCCGATGATCAACTGGCCGATATCATGCTACAACTTCAGGGGGCTGGTTGCCATAACATCAATCTGGTCACCCCTTCCCATGTGGTGCCTCAGATATTGGGTGCACTTGAGATTGCCGCCGGGCGGGGGCTGGCCCTGCCGTTGGTTTTCAATACCAGCGGTTATGACAGCATATCCACATTAAAATGGCTCGACGGCATCGTCGATATCTACATGCCCGATTTCAAGTTCTGGGATGAAAACGTCGCCCATAACACCTGTCACGCGCCGGATTACCCGGCGGCGGCCAAAGCCGCCATTCTGGAGATGCACCGACAAGTCGGTGACCTTCGCATCGACGATGCCAGCGGGTTGGCCTACCAGGGGCTTTTGGTGCGTCACCTGGTACTTCCCGGCGGTCTGGCGGGAACCGCCAAGGTCATGGCCTTTCTGGCGCAGCAGGTCTCCCGCAACACCTATGTCAACGTCATGGCCCAATACCGTCCTTGCGGAACGGCCCGGCAGATGAAGCCGCTGGATGCGGCGCTCAGCACCGCAGAATACAAGCAAGCGCTCAAACAGACCCGAGCGGCCGGCCTCACTCGGCTGGATGTGGCGCGCCGGGTCTTTCAATTGTGGTAAACGGCGGTTTGAAAATCCCGTTGAAGTCCTGCTATCGGTGTGGGGAAACGGCCCGACGGAATACATTCTCCTTTTTTTTAAACGGACAATCTTGTGCTGGAGGTTAACATGAAGAAATGGGTGCTCATCCTGGCTGCTGCAATTCTCTTCTCGGCAAGCCTATCGCAGGCGGCCGATCCACTCCCCCGGGTTCAGCTGTCCACCAGCATGGGGGATATCGTGGTCGAGCTGAACGGCGGCGGCCCCCAAAACCGTAGACAATTTTCTGGCCTATGTGAATGCGGGGTTTTATAATGGCACGATTTTTCATCGCGTGATTGCCGGATTCATGGTCCAGGGCGGTGGATACGATGAGAAGATGCAGCGCCGCAAGCCCACCCGGCCACCCATCGTCAACGAGGCGGACAACGGCCTTTCCAACCGGATCGGCAGCATCGCCATGGCGAGAACGGCCGACCCTCATTCGGCCAATGCCCAGTTTTTCATCAATGTCAAGGACAACGACTTTCTCGACCATCGGGGAAAGACGCAGCAGGGATGGGGCTATTGCGTTTTCGGCAAGGTCGTCAGCGGCATGAACGTAGTCAAGGCCATTGAAAATGTCCCCACCACGGCGCGTGCGGGAATGCGCGATGTGCCCGTCACCCCGGTGGTCATAAAAGCGGTGACGCTGCTCACCACGCCGGCGAATTCGCCCTGATCAAGACACCAACGAGCTCGGCAAGGAATCGCGCCTTGTCGCCGCCAGCCCGTTGGACGAAACCGCTCTAAAAATCGTCTTGACAACCGTCAAGGCCCGGGTTTAGCTTAAAATAGAATGAGATGATGACGAATGACCGATCCGATAAAGGCCAAGCGTGATCGGTGATGTTCTCTGGCAAACAAGCGTGGGATTGCGGAATGTTTTACGATCACCTCCCCATTCCGCTGTCGGATCAAGCGCCCATCAACGGGCAGGAACGGGTGAACGTCAGCGGAACCTTTCCTCCTTATGCATCGGGGTCGGTGGAGGAAACATTAAAGCATTCAATGCTGTGGAATCCGACGGGTTCCGCATCTCACGCTTGTTTTACTTCCCTCCCCATCATGCTGCCATAAAAAATACCCTATAATAGAGTGAAAAGATCTTCGGGCGCATGGCCATAGACCCGTTGTCTGGCTCTGGCGGCAGCCACCAGCGGCGCAACGCGTTCGTCCACATAATCGTAAACCTTGGCCCGCGCTTTTCCCCGGGCCGGGCGCAGGATACGCCCCAGGTATTGCATCACCCGGCCACTGAACCGAATGGGGGTGGCCATGAAAAGGGTTGAAAGATCCGGGCAATCGAACCCTTCCCCAATCAGTTGGCCGGTGGCAATCAATACCTTGACCTGGCCATTCTCAAGTCGCTCCAAAACCAAACGACGGGCTTCATTGTTCATATCGCCGATGAGAAGATCCGCCTTCACATCAAATTTGAAACGCAATAGTCCCTGCAGCGTCTCGCAATGTTTCTTTCGGTCGGAAAGCACCAGGCAGACCCCTTTCCCATGTTCGGCCTCCTGGGCCACATCGGCGGCAATCAGGCGGTTACGCGTGTCATCGGCCGTCAGTTCGGACAGCATGCGGGCGTATTCGTTCACCGGGTCGAAATAGGGTTCGAAGGTGGTGGGACGGATCACCACATCGGCCTTGAGAATATGACCGGCTTCCTCCAGGCGGACCTTGTCGACTTCATGGCGCAGGTCGCCCAGGTGCCAGAAAATCAATCTGGACAGCTTGTCACGCCGCCAGGGGGTAGCGGACAAGCCCAGCATATAACGGCAGTCAAAAACGGTCACCGCCTCGGTAAAGGTGCGGCTGGGGGTGCGGTGGCATTCATCCACAACCAGATGGCCGATGCGCGGTGCGATTTCGTCGGCGCATCGATACAGGGTTTGCACCAGGCAACGCTGATCCGGTCGCCGACGCGTTTTTACCCGCCCCGATCAAGCCCACCTCATCGGCAGGAATGCCGAGGAACTGTTCGATCCGCGCGATCCATTGGAAGGCCAGATCCTTGGTGTGGACGACCACCACGGTCGGCTGCCGGCGCTCGGCGATCAGCCAGAGCCCCATGACGGTTTTGCCGCTGCCGGTCGGTGCGCTGAGGGTGCCGAAATCTTTTTGCGCATGACATCGACCGCCTCACGCTGAAAGGCTTTCAACGTGGCGGAGAAAGTGAAATCGACCGCGGGTTGCGTGCGACGGCGATCCTCCAACTCATAGGCCAGCCGGTCGCGTTTCAATTGCAGCATCAGCTGACGGGCATATCCACGGGGGATGACAATCCCGTTTTTTCCGAACCGACGATAAAACTTCAGGTTTTTCGAAGTATCCCGATTCCACCGCCCCATGCGCTCATTTTCAAGCCATTTGGGGTTGATCATCTGGAAGCGTTTCGTGAGTGCTTCCAACAGATCGGTTCCGGCGCAGTGGATTCGGATGGTTCGATCGATGGTGATCCGGAGCGGCCTGGTTACGTTGGCGTCGGCAGACAAAACGGACACAATGGGTTAGTGGAAATAGTGAAGAAAGAGGGGAATCAGAATCACGATGACAATCAGAATCCCCGGAACCGTGAGATAGGGGGCATACCAGGGCTTTCCACCGGTTTTGGCTTTACGCACTTCGGCAAGAAACCAGTTTCCGAGTAAAGCAGCGGCAATGAGAACCGGAATGGCTTTGAGAATCGACATCATACGTTAACCAGGCGCTCCTTTGACGTTGGAATTGAACCCGACGCTTTCAGCAGGTAAAAACGTTGCAGGGCGGTCAGATTGGCGACGTATTATAGGAAAGCGGCGCGAACCTGTCAAAACCATAAATTGACGGATTCGTAAAACGCCCGATATCGGCATCACGCCTGAGGCAAGATAATCCGGCTGGTGATCAGGCCATGGAAAAAATGGCCGTCACTGGCGCCGAAACGCCACCCCAAATGGATCAGGCAGTTGCGGCAGACCGCGATCCGCCATACATGACCGGGGAACCAGGTGAATTCGGCCGAGGCCGGCCCGAGGTAGCCGCATCCCTCGGCCTTGCGGTAGCACGCGATCTCAAAAAGGATACCGGTAGGATTGGCAAATGTGTGAATGTGCGCCCCGCTGACAACCCGTTTTTCGGATGGCAGCGTAACCACCTGCCGACACTGTCGGCATAGCACTGTTTTTTCGGGATCCACGCCAGGCGCATCGTCTTCATTCGCCAGGGGGGCTTTGCCGGAACGGTGTTTTGGCGTGGGGTCGGGACGCAGCAGAAAGCGGCTCTGGCCGGGAATAAAGCTGGATGCCGGATCATTCCTCAAAACGGTCGACCCGTTCCTTCAACGCCTTGCCACACCTGAAAAACGGCAGCCGTTTGGATTTGACCAGCACCGACTCGCCCGTCTTGGGATTACGCCCCTTATAGGAACCATAATTCTTGACGAAAATACTTCCAAAGCCCCGGATTTCCACCCGGTCTCCCTTGACCAGGGCATTGGTCATTTCTCCAAAAAAAAGATCGATGATCTGCTCCGCCTTTTCGCGGGTAAACCCGTTTTTTCTTTTCAGCGCCTCGATCAGATCCCCTTTGTTCATGGCATCCCCCCTGATGTTGTTTGTGATGCAAGAATCGTAAAAGCAAATCAGCGACTTGTCAACGGGCGCCATGCATCCTGAATTGTTTTTACGGCGCATCAGGCCGTCAGGCCGGACACACGCTCGATTTTGCGCTGCAAGGCCGCCTTAAGGACCTCAACCGATCCGTAAAGGATCAAGCGCTTCGCCGCACGCGTGGTTGCCGTGTAAACCAGCTCGCGCGTCAGCAACCGATGGGCGGGATCCTCGGGCAGAATCAGCCAGGTATCGTCAAACTCGGATCCCTGGCTCTTGTGGACCGTCATGGCAAACGCCAGTTCCCACTCGGGTAACGACGCGGCGGGGAACGCCACCACGCCCGGTGGCCGCTTAAAATAGACCGTGTATCCGCCTTCGGCGCGCATCAGCACCACGCCCACGTCGCCGTTGAACAACTGCCGCTGGTAATCGTTGCGGGTGATCATGATCAGGGCGCCATTGAACAGGCGACCGTCGCCGGATGCAGCCGGATCGAGCCTGCTGCGCAGCGTCTGGGCGATCAGGGTATTGATCCGCCCGACGCCGAAACGTCCCTGTCGCACCACGGTAAGGATTCGACTCCGAGAAGCCAATCGAAACAGTTGATCAAGCCATGCATGCGGCTGCGCCACCGGCGTGGAAGCCGGCCTTGGCAGTGTCAACCGGTTGACAAGGTCGATATAGCTCTGCCCGTCTTCCGTGATGGGCGAATCGTATTGGTGGACGGTCCATTGGTTCAGGTCGGCATCAAGGGTTGAACCGTCCGTTGCGGCAACAAAGGCCCACTGCCCCGCAGGCAGTCCCAATGCATCGCCAAAGGGAAGCGGTTGGACCGCCTTCCACCGGCCGGCATTGATCGTCCGGGAGAGTTCGAGCAGGCGTCCCTCGGAGCGGTAGACATTTTGCAATTCCACGTAATGGTTGGTGTGGTCGCCGGCCGCCGCCGGTCGCATGTCGGCCAGCACGGCGCCCGCTTCCACAGATGGTAGCTGATCCTTGTCGCCGAGCAGAATCACCCGGGTTCGCCGGGGATCGACCGCCTGGAAGAATCGATCCATCATGACCACATCCACCATGGAAACCTCATCAACGGCGATCACATCGGCCTGAATCGGTGTGCGCGCGTCATGCAAAAAACCACCGCTGCGATGGCTGTATGCCAGGAGTTTGTGAAGCGTCGCGCCGCGCAGTTGGCTCAGGGCCAGGTCATCGGGTTGGGGATCGGCAATGGTCGCCAGGCTGTTTGTCAAGGCTTCGGTCATTCGCTGGGCGGCCCTGCCGGTGGGCGCCGCCAACAAGATACGGTTGGGATCGACGCCACAGCGCACCAACGCGCGCAGGATGTTGACCAGAAGCGAGGTCTTGCCGGTACCCGGGCCGCCGGAGACCACCAGCAGGGGGGCCTCCAGGGCGGCGCGAATGGCTTCCTCCTGAAACGGATCCCGGGCGATGGGGGCGCCGCCAATGCCTTTGCGGATCACCGCCGCATGGCTGTAAAGCCGGTCAATGATCGCCGTCATCGCTACGGGAGATGTTTTGTTCTGCGCCTTGAGGGATGCAAACCGCTCCAGGCAACGTTTGAGCCGGCGCTCGTGGAAATAAAACTTTTGAAAATAGAGCAACTGGCGGCCATTGAGCGTGTCCGCGATCAACGGCAAAAACGCGTCCCCACCGCTGCGGTCGATCAGATCGTGATAATCGTCGTTGGCCAGTCCGGCGATGAATTCGCCCAACAGGCCATCCAGGGCGGGCAGGCCGGATCGGTGAAGACGGGCTTCCAATGCCGTTGGCAGAAGTTCCAGGCAGAGGCTGCCGTCGGCCAGGGCCGCGAACATCAGGGCCAGGATCACGGTCAGACCGGCGTCCTCCCGCCGGGGCGCATAATTTAAAAGATCAACGATGGTCATGCGATCCAGGGCCAACAGGTCCAACCGCTCGACCAGCGCATCCAGCAATTGCGGTTCCCTGGCCACTGGCAGGGCGACTCGATTGTTATTTTGCATGGAATCGCTCATATCAACCGGCTGTTCTCCGCTATCTGAGCATGGATGGCGGTTTCAAGGGTTTCAAGGGGCAAAAGCTGCCGGCCGGGAATGTGAAACACCCCCTGCTGTCCGCCGGGCAGCATACCGCGAATAAAGAAATAGAGCACCCCGCCGAAATGTCGTTGGGGATCGAAGCGGTCTCCCAATAGCTGGGCCAGCCATCGCAGGGTGGCCACACTGTATAGCTGGTATTGCAGGGTATAGCCGGCATCCATCATTTCACGGGCCATGGTCTCCCGATCGTATCCGGCCGTGAGAAGATTCGATTTCCAGTCGGCAATATAGAAACGGCCCTGCCATTCAAAAATCAGGTCGACAAAGCCGCGAATGAGGGTCCGCTGGCCGGTGTCCGGCGACCATTGACAGCCGGGAATGCGGTGACTCGGCGGCAGGGAATGGGCCAACGGAAAAAAGAATTCGATTTCATGACGACGCCGGTCCGGCGGCAGGCTTCCCAATATCAAGGTCGATCCCTCCAGCTCGATGGGCGCGCGGAGAACGTTGGCGACCACGCTGGCGATCCGTTGGGTCCATTGGGGGGCGATGCGATACCTTTGCATGGCTGCGGCCACAAGGTCGGCGGTGGGTCGGTGATCGAGAATTTCCGCTGGCCCGGTGTGGACGGCCGGGAAATCGATGTTTTCAAAAATGAAATGAAACATCGATCCCATCTGCGTTCCGCCGGGTAGCGGATCTGTCTCCGTGCTGTCCGGCCCGGCGCTGTCCAGCGCGTGATCAAGGGGCGGCTCGTCGGTATCCTTTGCCACGGCAGCGGTGACGCTGAACGCCGACGCCGTTGCCTGCCGTTCCAATTGCAAACGGTCGATCTTGTGAACGATGCCGGAAAACGAGGTCAAATCGATCTTCCGCTGACGATAATCATGCGCTTGGGGCAAAAATCGTCCGGCGGGCAGCGAAATACCTTCTGCCCGCGCTACCGATTGCTCCGGCGCCGGTGGCGATCCGGTTTGCCTGATGGCCGCATGCCAGCCTTTCCCGGTCCCACCCGCCGCAGCCGCCCCCATGACCGCTTCGATGCTGGGCGCAACGAATCGACAGACGGGGCCGATCCAATGGTGATTTCCCCGGCTGGGATAAAATGGGATGTAAAGCTTTACCTGTGAACGTGTAAGTGCTACATAATACAATCTTTTATTTTCATCCTGATATTCCTTTCCGGCGGCCTCGCCGCCGGTTTTCCCGGTCAGGTCGATCACCTTGCGGAAACTGACTCGCGGTGCTTCTGAATCGATTTGATGATAGACTTTCACCGGGCCTTCGCCGCGCTCGGTCAAGCCACCGGCAATGAACACCACGGGAAATTCCAGGCCCTTGCTCACGTGCATGGTCAGGACCTGAACGCGGCTCTCCTCATCCTCGATCTGATGGATATCCGCATCTCCGGGCCGCTGTCCGGTGTCTTGACGTAGACGATCCAGGAGCGTCACCATGCCGCTGACGTCCAGGTTTTTCGAATACGCCGACAGCTCCAGGTAGTCGAAGAGCTGCTGGAAGTTGGTTTCCATGCGGTCCCAGCCGGGATCAGTGCAGTGCCGCAAAATCAATCCCGAATCCTCCATGAAGGATTGGAACAACGGTCCCCAGCGCCGTTGCTGTGCCAGATGATACCAACGGCCCAGGAGCTGCTGACCGGGATGCTCGGGAGGCAGATCCGGCAGCGTGGCCAACAGATCCGCAGACATGTCGAAAAAAGGCGTCAGTAGAGCCAATCGCACGGCGGCGGTCACCTGTGGATGGGCCACGGCCCGCAGCAGCATGGCCAGCCAGTGGGCCTGGAGGGATTGAAAAAGACCGGGCTTGCGGTAGTAGGCATAGGGGATTTGCCATTCGGTCAGCAGGGGTTCGATCTGGCCGAACTCGGTCTGGCTGCGCACGAGAATGGCGATATCGCCGAAATGAAGGTCGTGTTCGTTGCCGCTACGGGGCGCCAAACGGATGTCCCCCTGCCCCACCAAGTGCCGGATTTCCTGACAGATAAAACCGGCCAGCAGTCGTTTGGCATCCCCATGGCTGCGGGCTTCCGACAAATCGACGATATTGAGCGGCGGACGGCCGGACCGATCCCGAATCACCCGCAGGGGCAGCTGGTCGGAAGGCGGCGAGCCGACGGGGGTATAACCGATGGTAAAAGGCGTCGCTTGACTTTCGCCGCCGAACCAGGTCGTGGCCGCGAAGAGGTGATTGTGGGCCGCCACCATCTCCGGCAGACTGCGGTAATTGGTGGTCAGGGCATACAGACGGGCCTTGTCTTGGGCGCACAAACGGATCATCTCCTGCCGAGCGGCCAGATAGGTAAACACGTCCGCGCCCCGAAAACCGTAAATGGCCTGTTTGGGATCACCAATCAGAAAAAGGCGGTTGTCGCCGCCCGCCGCGGCGCCATCGAGAAAAAGGGTTCGGAAAATCCGCCACTGCAGAACGTCCGTGTCCTGGAACTCATCCACAAAGGCCACCCGGTAACGCTCGCGGATCGCCTGAATGCCGTTTTCGGCCCCGGGGTCTTGCATGAATTCGGCAACCCGGGTGAGCATGTCCTGATAGCTGATCCAGCCGTTTCGGGCCTTGATCCGCCGGAGGTCAAGGCGTAATTGAACCACGGCATCCAGCATGAGCACATACGAAAGGGTTTCGACAATGTTCAGCAGACGTTCCAGCCCTTTTTGAATCGCTTCCAGATGCGGACAAACGGCAAGATTCTCACCGGCCTTGAGCCACTTCTGCGGCACCAGACGCGCCAGTTGGGTCTCGCCGGAGGAGTGGCGGGCTTTGAGAGCGGTTGCCAAGGGGATAAGATCATCCAGACGAAATGTCTCGGCAACAATGGGCTCAAGGGTCTCGGCGATGGGCGTCACCACATCGCGCAACAGGGCCGTCTTGGTACGGGCATTGATGTTGAGGCGTTGATAGCCGGCCACCAAGCCCGGTGGTTCGGCACAGAGGGTCTTAAGGGCCATGGCACAGGACCGGGCGTCAGTCCACATCCGGTCAAGATTGATTTGACTCGGATCGGGAACCAGGGTTTCATGCGCCGAATCCCCCAGCAGCCATTGGGCCAGCTCGATGGTCTGACGGATGAAGGCCTCCGGCGCGGCGGAAAAACGGGAGAGGCGCAAAAGGGTCTCCAGGCGCGGCCCATAACGCTGCGGCCATTGGTCACGCATCTGGGTCCTGAGGGCGGCTTCCATCAAGGGACGGTCATCCACGAGTTCCTGGTCGAAGAGGTTTCCGGTTTCAAAGGGAAATTCCCGCAAGAGGGTATGGCAAAAGCGTGAATGGTGAAGATGGCGGCGTTGTCAAATCCGTCCAGGGCATCCTGCAATTTTTTGCCTTCGGCGTCGGAAATCTCCGACGTTTCATCCACATGCTGTTGGATCTTCTGCCGGATACGCAGTTTCAGATCGCTGGTGGCCTTTTCGGTAAAGGTCACCAAAAGGATGTTTTCGATGGTGATCTCCGGTGCGGATATCAACAGGCGCAGCACCAGATTCTCGATCGTATAAGTTTTGCCCGTGCCGGCCGACGCTCGATGAGGGCATGCCGGGTCAGGTCGACCTGCTGGATGTCGTCAAGCGGAATAAAGGATCTACATCAGGTGGACTCAAAGGGTCTTCCCTTTCGGGTCGCTGAACAAGCGGGGCGTGATGCCGCCGGCGACCGATGGCAAAACGATACGCGTGTCAACGTTTGCCGCGCGGGCTTTCATCGGGTAGAAAAACAGCAAACCGCCGCCGGGCGTGGTCCAGAATATCCGGGGTAACCACGGCACCGGCCATTTGCGCCATCAGGTTGGTTTCGGCCAGCATGGCATCGGTCATGGCCCAATAGAATGTCTCCCGGCCGAGGGCGTCATCCGGTCCGGCAACCCGTTCCCGCAGGGCTTTTGTGCCGAAAACCGTCTCGAACGGTAACCACAAAAGGGGTGACGGCGTGAAATAGGCATCCATCAGATCGGTAAGGTAACCGGTTGCCCTGGTCCGATCCAGACAGTAGTCGAGGTCCAGCACATGCGCCTGATAGACTACATGGATTTGTATGCGGTTGTCCGCCGTCCAGGGGCAGTCCTCCCCGCCAGCACAAATCGCCAGCAATGTCAGAAGCGGTCCGAGCACATATTTATCCGGATGCCTGGATTTGCGTTTGGATGCGGTCAATACCAGGCAGTGCCAGGTCCCATCGGCGGATTGCCAGATCCACGGCAAACTGCCGGTGAGTTGAACGGCCGATACCCGGGATGATGGTTTCCCGGAACGGTGGAGGATAACCGGGGGGAAATGCAGCCGGCTGTCGCCAACTAACGAGACATCATCCATAACGGTTCCCATGGTAACCGCCGAGAAGCAATGCCTTGCCGTGCGCATGGCATTGAGATAGGGCACGAGCACCTCACCCGTGGCCATCACCTGCTGTTTCAGCAAATCGCGATCCTGCCGGGCAAAGGCACCTTCCGGCGTCAGGCTGCGTCGCCACAGGTCCGTATACAAGGCATCGAAACGTTGCTCCAGTGCCTTCATGGAGGGCGCTGCCACCGGCGTTTGGAATTGGCTTGCCAGCCAGTACTGCAGCGGCAGGCTGCGCAGCCGGTAGTCCAGCGGGAACTCCGTCGTCAGGGGCTCATCCACCCGTTCGGCGATCTGATCCGTCAGGTCGACCCGATCTTCAATTCCTAAATGATACCGGCCCACCACATCGACCGGATCCAGAAGAAAACCACGCAACAAGGCGATGGGAATGGGCAGCATCTCTGCTTCGGCACGTTCCTGGGAATGACCGGCAATGGCAAAATCGGGAGCATACCGTGACGCCCGCGACCGCTCCTCGGGCGTCGCGCCGTCCAAGAAGGCGGACCATCCGCCATGCCGGCGCAGGCAACTCAATCGTTGGGCATCACCGGTCCGGGCCATGATATCCGACCACGTGTTGGTTGCTGCAGGCGACAGATAGTCGACGCTATCCTCGCGCAGGGGAAGACGGGTCATCTGGAACGCTGACCGCCTAAAATATGCTGCTCCATATAGCGCTGCAGTTGAAGCAGAACCGAGCATGGCGAAAGGTCGCGGTCCTTTTGAAGATCCCGGCAGATGTAGCTGAGATACAGCTTGGACTGCACGGAAAGCAGGATTTCCAAAAACAGGTAACGGTTGCGCTCGGTCAGGCTGACATCGCCGATACGGCGCTTCCGATGTCTCAGGTCCAGCAGGGTATCCGATGCCCGCCCGGGAAAGCGCCCCTCTTCCAATCCCAGCACATAAACCACTTTGAACGGGATCGGCCGCATGGGCATCAGCGCCGACACCGTCACGCCACCGGTCAAATAGTCCCCCCGACCACCAAAGACGCCGTCAAAATGCCGGCGCACAAAGGCCCACAAGGCTGCCGGCGTCATTTTTCGGCCGCCTGAGACTTGATTCAAAATATCGTATTGTTCCAAACGATCGAAGGCATCCATCAGCGATTGGTAGACCGTTTCCTCACCGCGCATGTCATCGTTGAAGGCGACCAATGTATCGAGAACGCTGAAAAAGGTGTCCCGCCAAGCCTGGACGGTCGCTTCAGGTATTTGAAGGGCGGCTACCGATTCCCAGAGCTGGACGATCAGGCGGCAGAACTTTTCCAACAGGCGCTCATCTCCCGTATGGATGTTGGCAAAAGGAACCAGCCCCTGAAAATGAGGCGCACTGCCTTCAGCGGCATCCACCGGGGCGGTCATGATGCGCGCCAGGCGCATCCGTTCCATTCCCTGCCGCCAGGTATACCGGCCGACCTCGGGACCGTCGTTGACCGAATCGTCTGGCTTGGCGAAATCATGATAGACTCCCAGCGCGTCGGCCCATTCGATCCAGATGGTCAGTGCTTCCGGTCCATAATCCCATTGTTGCATGACACAGGGGTTGCGCAACAAATCGAAAACCGCCTGCCGGGAAAAAGGACCCTGAGCAAGCGTCATCAAGGAGAGGATCGCCTGGGCCAAGACACTATCGCTGGAGGCCCGGGCATCCACGAGGCTGTAGCTGATCTGCGACGGCTGTCGGTTGAAAACGGAATCCACCACCGGCTTGTATCGCGTCATATCGGAAACCAGCACGGCAATGTCCGTCATACAGAGCGTATCATCGGCTTCCAGGTTGTAAAGAATGCTGTGGTAAACGCTCTCCACTTCCCGACGAATTCCCGGACAGGCGGTAATTTGCAGGGATCGGTCCTGCTGTCGGTCAAGTGGTGCCGGATCCAGGGTCAGGATCCCACGCCGGATCGCCGCCAACACCGATTCCGCTGAATCCGGGTCTTCGAAGGAAGCAAAAAAATCGTAATCGGTCAATTGGCAGAGCAGACGGATATTTTCCCGGCCGGGTTTTCCCCAGGCCGACAACAGGGGATGCGCCGGCTGGTTGAAAAGCTCGCCCGCCGCCCATTCCTCGTCGTGGGGCTTCAAGGCCACCACCGACCGGCGCTGAATCCATTTTTCTTCAGCCGGCGTCCGGATATCCTCCCAATATTCCCGCGATGGATTCAAGCTGTAGATGTGAATGTCATAATAGGCGCCCAATCGTCCCAACACCTGGACATGCAGGGGGGAAACCTGGGACAAGCCGAAAAGATGAACCCGCTCGCTGGCCGTGAGCAGCGAACGCAAGGGCGTTCCCTTGGTTCCGAACAGGTGGTTGGCATATTCGGCGAGGGTGAACAGGGATTGCCCGGTAAGGTTAGCCAGCGCTTTTCTCAGCGCAACCGTTTTACGATAGATCCAACATTGTCCATCTTCCATGGGATCGGCATCCACCCCGTCGCCAAGCAACCAACGTTGTATCATATCGTCTCGATGATACTCATATTCCTGATACAGTCGGGACAGGGTTTCGGCCAATTGCCAGGCGCGCAGCTCCGTATCGCCGGCTGTTTCACCTTCAACGCCAGCCAGATAGCGCTGCACAAACGCCGGTGTGTGCGCATCCGATTTCGCATTCATCAAAATAAAAAACAGGATGATGGTTAAACGTTCGGCATCGACCTGCAGGGGGGCAGACGCCGATTGGGGGTCCAGCGTTTGCAGGATCTGCCACAACCCCGCCTCCAGGTACTGGAGATTCAGATTCATGCAAATGGTGGCATTTCGCGATAGGGTCAATTTCAGCCATTTGGCAAGGTTCATGTTGGGCACGATCACCATCGGCGGTCGCAGAATGGCCGTCATGCCATCGGGCGGAATCAGGTTTTCCTGAAGCCGCTCCGCCAACGATAGCAGTTGGTTGCTGAAATAAAGCTGTATGCCCATAAAATTTTGGTGGGAGGTCCGTCTGGCAAGAGGGGGAACCGGGTAGGCAATGCAGAATCACGCTGCCTGCACCCGGGCGGGATCACTATCCGGATACCGTTGCACGGCAAATGGCCAGGATTGGTATCCGGCTAAAACTTCAAGATGTCGGTCAGCACCTCGTTCACGACATCCCGGCAGTATTCCTCGCCCACAAGGTCAATTGCCCCGTTCTCTTTGTCATATTTAACGCGGCACCCATAATCCTGAACCAGACTGTCGGTTATTTTGGCCACGACCTCCAATGTTCCATTTTGCATGTTGATTTTAAAGGGTCTCATTCTCACATACCTCCGGCTAAAAATCCAATCTGAACAGACCCACCGTCGGTCAAGCAACAAGTGGCAGGACAATTCTTGTTTCCGTTTCCAAGATGAGCACGAATCGTGCCAATGTCTTGCCAGTTTCAAGCTGCTCGTTTTGTCTTTGTTTTTAAAGCAATTTTTAAAAATTGCCATATTTTTGCGAAAAGGCTTGAGAATTTAATGCCACATAAAATGGGTCAAACACTTCTCTCTGCGGTTTCGTTTTGACACCATCTGGGTAAAGGAGAGAAAATCGTTAGTAGGTACTGGAAATCCTGAAGATGAGGTTGCCGTTCATGTAGGTGGGGCCTCCCACGAACAGGCTGCCCCTGTTGAGAATTTGAATCTTGGATTGAAAGACGGTTTGGCCATTCTTCATCATTTGTAAACTCAGGTCGGCACGCTTTCCGACAATTTTCTGGGGGGTGATCCTGAGTCGGCGATCCCCGGGCAAGGATACCATTCCGGATTGGCCGACCCGCAAATTGAGCGTCTCACTGCCGATCAGCCGATACGACGTATAGTTGAACATGGCGCGCAAATCGTTGATGTGCCGCTTCAGTTGGGAATCGATCACAGTGTCGCCGCGGGCGGCCAGAATGGTGTCGACGCTGATTTGATAGTTGTCTTGGGCAAGCACCGGGTTGGGGATGCCCTGGAGGAGGAGAAACGTGCCAAACAACAGGGAGTGGAAAAATCTAAACCGCATTTTGTTCACGTTCCTCATCGGTCGCTTCATTGTACCAGAGAATGGTCTGGTGCGTATTCGGGGTTTCAAAGATCATAACAGAAGAGATTGGCCCTGTAAAAGAGTTAATGATGGCACTCGGCGCGGTCGCAGGTGGTTCTTTAAACTGCCGATAGCCGATGAAGAGCAGGACGCTGGCCACGGCAACAGCCGGCACCAGAACCTTCAACGCCGAAAACCAGGCACTGCCGATGGATGAACGACGCTGTCGCAACGCTTTGACAATGACCGCTTTTTCGATCGCCGGGAAGTCTACTTCATCGGTTGCCATGTCGATGCGGCGGCGAACCTCCTGAGAGAAAAAGGCGAGTAATTCGATCTCTTTGCGGCACGCCGCACACTCGGCCAGATGCCCCTCCACACGCGCTTTTTCTTCGGCATCCAATTGACCATCCTGATACCGGCTAAGCAAAAGATCATCGCAAGGGCTTACCTGATGGGTGTTCATGCATCGTCCTCCACCAACGGCTGTAAAATCTCTTTGAGCCGTTTGCGTGCATGGAAAAGACGGGATCTCACCGTTCCCAACTTGATCCCGGTAACATTGGCGATTTCTTCATATGAGAGGCCCTCCACCTCCCTGAGTACGAAAACCGTACGGGCTGCCTCAGGCAATTGCCGCATGGCCTTGTCGACCTGCTGCCGGGTTTGCAGATCGGCCACCCGCGTTTCCGGGGATGGCAGATCGCTGGCAGGCACATCCCCGATATCCTCCCCATCCTCGCCCAATGGCGTATGCATCCATTTAAAACGCCGGGCCCAGCGTCGTTTCCAGTTGAGGCAACGATTTACCGTGATGCGGTGCAACCAGGTGGAAAGTGATGCGTCGCCTCTGAATCGGTGAATGCTGCGATAAACCTGTAACAAGACTTCTTGTAAGATATCCCGGCTTTCTTCCGCATCCAGGGTAATTCCAAAGGCGATGGCGTAAATTTTTTTGCGATAACGGCGTACCAATAGCTGGAAGGCCCACTCATCGCCCCGTTGCAGCCGCAAAACCAGCTCATCGTCATTGACAATTCGGTTTTGTATAATCTTAGACCCCAATCAAGACAAAAAGTTCATTCCAGGTTGCTGCGGCAGTCGATTCTTGGAAAATAAGGCTGGCGGAAAGAAATAATTCCGCAGCCTAAGAACATCACCCCTGGGCGGTCGGATTGATACGAATCTCCACGCGACGATTCATTTGACGGCCTTCCGGCGTGTCGTTGGTCGCCACCGGGCGGCTTTCACCATAGCCGACCGCATTAATCCGATAGGCCTGTACGCCCCGCTGAACCAACATGTTTTTCACACTGAGGGCTCGCCTTTCGGAAAGCTGCAAATTGTAGGACTCGGATCCGGTGCTGTCCGTGTACCCCTCAACCACGATCTGGGTCTGGGGATACTTGATCATGATCTGGGCGATACGATCGAGCTCGTTATACAGCCCCGGTCTGATAGTGTCTGAATTGGTATCAAACGAAACGTCGCCTTTCAGGGTAATCGCCAAAAGATCCCCTTCCCGTTGAACGGCAGCGGCTTCCGAGGCAGCAAGGGCATTGCGCATTTCCGATTCCTGTTTGTCCATCATGTGACCGACACCGGCCCCGGCCGCGGCCCCCACAGCGGCACCTGCAGCCGCACCCAGGAGGGTCCCTTTGGTATCTCGTCCGATGGCCTGTCCGAGAATCGCACCGGCAACGGCGCCACCGGCGGCACCATAGGCAGCACCCTTACCCGTATTGGTTTGGGGTGTGGCGCATCCGCTGAGCACAAACAGTCCTAAGAAAGCGATGACAAATAATCTTTTCATGTTCTGCATTCCCTCCCTTGTTTTGACAAAAAAAAGAACTTAATAACGCATCAATATAAAGCAGGAGAGGAACGATGTCTAAGTTTTTTAATGGCAGCCGGGTACGGATACGACGGGCTGTACCAGGCTGCCAAAATCGGCATGCCGCTGCCTGACCTTCGGGCATGGGAATGGTACACTCGGCCATGCCGGCAAATCAGTGTCTGCGGCCTCCACCCCGGCCGTCGAGGTGCCGAGGAGGCCCGTAGATTTTGGCTTGCCGGCGGCAGGGGGCCCCATGACGCGGTCCTTCAAAGGCATGTCGTCCATGATCGTGGCCATAGAACCGCCAGTGCTTGTTTATATCACGTCGATGGTGTCTATACTGCGGCACCGGAGTCCGATACCCGCGAGGCGGCGGTACGAAACCATGATGCGCGGGAGGATATGGCGGTGGCCCCGGATGATGATAAACCACCGCTGGTGGATGGAAGAACATGCTTGTGACCATCGCCGCACCGACGCCGATCGCCACTCCCTCCAAAACCGGGTTTGATGGTCCAGCCCAACTCTGGCCAACCCCAATCATTGAACATGCCACAGCAATCATCATAATAAAAATGAACGTTCTTTTCAGCTTCATGGGTTACCTCCTTTTCAGGTTGTTTGTCCCCCATAGACACCGACAACGTGAAGAAGTTCATTTTTTCTCATCTAAACCTCAAAATGTCTGAGCGACAACCGAGATTTGCTTACGTTTCGAAACCTTTTCACACACGAATTCTCACACAAAAAAAGGGATTACAGACCCAAATCTGTAACCCCTTGTGTTTGCTGGCGCGCCCGGCAGGATTCGAACCTGCGACCTACGGATTCGTAGTCCGGTTAAAACGGCATTGATAGGCATTGAAAACTGCGCATATTTATCTAATATTTTCAGTATTTAATAAAACACCATCTTTTTGATCAATCCTTTTCAATTGACAAATATTGACGAAATTTGCTTACATTGTGCTTACACAAATTCGGGCAAATACCTTCGGATTTTGATCCGTTTTACATGGTGAAACCTTCGGATTTTTGTAACCAACTGCCGGATAGATCATCCGGTTTCGATCTGTGTAAGCAATGGGGGCAATATGGCAAGGCAAAAACTGACCGCCGGACGGGTAAATGGTTTCGAATGTCCGCCCGATAAAAAACAGGTTTTTTGTGGGATTCCGAAGTGCCTGGCCTTGGTGTCCGGGCAACACTGGGCGCGAGGGTATTCATTTTTCAAGCCCGGCTGAATGGTCAGACTATCCGGCTTAAAATCGGCGATGTTCGAACATGGACCATCGACAATAGCGACCCAGATAAGCCCGGCGCCCGCCAAGAAGCCAGACGTATGCAAGGTCTGATTGATAAGGGGATCGATCCCCGAATTGACAAACAGGAACGCCTTGCCGAAACCATCCAGCAACAGGCCGAAGCCAAAAAGGAAACGATCACCGTCGAAACCGCGTGGAACGATTATTTGGCGTCCCGCCGGGATAAGTGGTCCGAACGCCACCACGCCGACCATCTTGACCTTGCATCCGCCGGGGGCGAAAAACGAAAACGCGGAAAAGGCAAAACCAAGGCCGGCCCATTGGCACCGGTCATGTTCTGGAAACTGTCAGATCTAACACCCGAACGGGTTGAAGCCTGGGCAGCCGCTGAAGTCAAAAAGCGAAGCACAAGGACACGGCTGGCGTTTTCCCTCCTGCGCGCCTTTATTAATTGGTGCAATGAAAATCCTGAATACAAGGGCATTGCATCACCGGACGCCTGCGGGTCAAAGGTGAAGCGTGAAACTATCCCGAGGGGCAAGGCAAAGGACGATTGTTTGCAGCGCGAACAGTTGCCGGCATGGTTTAAGGCCGTTCGTGAATTGCAAAACCCTGTTATTTCCGCCTACCTGCAAGCCCTGCTATTGACCGGCGCCAGGCGTGAGGAGTTGGCCGGAATCAAATGGTCTGACGTCGATTTCAAATGGAATGGGCTTGCCATCAAGGACAAAGTGGATGGTGAACGGGTAATTCCCTTGACACCATATGTTTCTTCGCTTCTCTATCCCCTGCCCCGTCGCAATGAATGGGTTTTTTCAAGCCCTGGGTCGAAATCGGGACGAATTCAGGAGCCAAGGATACCACACAACCGAGCGCTTGCCGTGGCCGGCATTGACCACCTGACCCTGCACGGCCTACGGCGATCCTTCGGCACCTTGTCAGAATGGGTTGAATGTCCGGTTGGTGTGGTTGCGCAGATAATGGGTCACAAGCCGTCGGCCATCGCTGAAAAGCATTATCGTCGGCGGCCACTTGATCTGCTTCGAATGTGGCACGTCAAAATCGAAAAATGGATTTTGGACCAGGCATGGATTGAACAACCGGAAATGGTTGAAGAGGGTTTGCGTGTTGTGTATTAAATTAATTTTGGTTCATTGGCGTTGACATACAGTATAGTTTGGCATATACCAAACTAAAGGGATTGAGAAATGATAAATTTTGTCGATGCTGAAAAACAAAAAGAATATCGGCTTGAACCGGATTCGCTTTTTATAGCCAAAGACGTTGAGAAAATGACTGGCATTAAGGCAAATCGGATTCATTATTTTTCTGATGCCGGCATACTTATTCCAGCCAGAAAAGCACAAAAAGGCGAAGGTATATTGACCTATTCTTTTTATGATTGCGTGAATGTTTTGGAGATATTTTTGATTAATAAGTTGAATGCTTTTTTTATTCCAAAACGATCAATAAAAGAATTTTTTGAAAGCATTCGTGACATAAGAAATTCTCTAAACCCTTTCAAGATTTCCGACCATAAAGAAAGCGCTTTCTTGATTTTTTCATACGATGAAAACGGAAACCTTGTTTCCGAATTTGCTGAAAACAATTCAGTCAAAAAAGCCGTTTCAATAGTGGTTGATTTGAAACAATTGGTATCGGATCTTTTTAAAAAGGTTGAATCTTTGCCATAATTTTTTTTTGCTATCATAGTTTGGTGTTAGCCAAACAACAATCAAAAGGAGCCGTCATGAGCCAAAATTACATGATCACAACCAAACAACTTGCGGACCTTTTTAGCGTTAAGGGATCGTCTATCCGACATTCACTTTGCGTCAGGGGGCACTATCTCGGAATCAAGCCGGTAAAGCTACCTAACGGTCGTTTGATGTGGCCCAAAACAGAAGCCAACAAGCTTTTTCAGGATGAGGCCGCGTAAATGATAGATCTATCAGGAGCAGGAAAACAGCGGTCGGAGCGATACCGGCCGCTTGATCCACCTAAAGATCCGATAAACGCTTTCGGGCATGTGTTGGCAAGCTTCGGGCTTGATCCTGATGCCATCGTTCCGTCTGGCAAGCTTGAGCGCTTCGACGTCGATAAGCGTGGCGATCAAGTCGGGTGGTATATCCTCTTCCAGGGCGAAGTGTGGGCAGGTAGTTTCGGCAACTGGAAAACCGGCCTTAAAGAGCGATGGTGTAGCAAAGAAGCCCACCAGATGACCGATGCCGAAAGCGCCAGATATAAGGCCATGGTTGCAGAAGCGAGTAGGCAGCGCAAGGCGCAAGAGGCCTTTGACCACGCCAAGGGCAAGGTGAAGGCCAACACTATCTGGGATCGATTAAAGCCTGCAAGCCAGAATCACCCATATCCAGCCAAAAAGGGCGTTCATGTTTACGGATTGAAGCAAAGCCGAAACAAAATTGTTGTGCCGGTCACGGACGAATCAGGAACGATCTGGAACCTTCAATTTATCTCACCAGACGGCAAAAAGAAGCGTTTTCTCAAGCTTGCCAGGAAAAAGGGCTTGTGCTTCACGATACCAGGAGACGAACGTCTTTATATTTGCGAGGGGTACTCAACAGGGGCCACGATTCACGAAGCGACCGGCGGCACCGTGGTAATCGCTTTTGACGCTGGTAACCTGCCGACCGTGGCGCGGGTGGTGCGGGAAAAACAACCAAGAGCACAAATAACCATCTGTGCCGACAACGACCGTTTCACGGCTGGGAACCCTGGACTCACCAAGGGCAAGGAAGCCGCCGATGGTATCAGCGCCAAGCTCGCGTTGCCCTGCTTTGATGGCTTGCCAGGAGCAGACGACAAGGATTTGAAGTATTCCGACTTCAATGATTTGTTCGCCGTTTCCGGCAACCTTGAGATAGTACGGGCACAACTCAAGGCGTCGGCAAGAAGTAAATACCAGCCACAAAGCTTTGAAGCCATGCGGTTTAAAGGCCGCGTGATATCCCGCCCAAAGAAGTTAGAATCAATCTTCCGATACGATGATCAATTGCTCATACCTAAAGGCGTTGTCGGTGTCATAACGGCTACCGGTGGGACCGGAAAAACTTTTTTTATCATTTCACTGGCCACTGCTGGTGCCACTGGTAAAAACTTCGGGCCGATCAATGCGCCGAGACCGATCAAGACGTTGATTATCGTTGGCGAGGACACCCAAGACGAACTTGACAGACGAGCGTGGGACACATGTAGCGGGCAGTTTCCAGATAATCTTGCAGGGATCTCAGTATATGGCGAGGTCGGTCCGTTCATGCGCCTGGAAGGGTCAACCCCGGTATTCGCAGATGGCTATTACTGGCTTGAGGAAACCATTTCAGGTTGTCCAGGGCTTGCCTTATTGTTTATCGATCCGAAGTCACGCTTTTATGGACTTGATGAGAACAATCCAGATCACGCAACGCAATGGGTCCAGGGGCTTGAAATCCTCGCAAAACGTTATGGGATAACCATCCTATTCACCCATCACACAAGCAAGGAAAACGGGGCCAAGATAAGCCAGAACATGAGCCGTGGAAGCTCTGCCCTTGTCGATGCTTGTCGATGGCAGGCTGGCATGGTTCGCATGGACGAAGAGATCGCCAAGAAGTATGGCATTGAAAATCCTCGCAACTACGTCCTTTTTGACGTGCCGAAATCCAATTATGGGGTTGACCTACCAGGGCATATCATCTTCCGCCGTGGTGAAAACGGTGTGCTGGTCTGGGACGATCCCGAGGAGTCACACATTAAATCCATGGCTGAAGAGCTGCTTAATATTCTGCATCGGTATCCAGACCGGTACACCCGGCGTGAGCTTGACCGCGAAAAATGCGGAGCAGAAATCGCCAGGGACATGGTTGATCGATTCAAGGGCTTCAAGCGTGGCCGCGACATGAATCTGGTTATCAACCATTTATTAAAAAGCGGTCTGCTGACTGAAGAATCCACCATGAGCGGAAAGACTACAAGATGCGAATTGATTCCCAGATGAGCCGATTAACGCCGGAATTTTTTACGCCGGTTAACGCCGGAAAAAACAAAAATTCCGCCGTTATTTTCAATAATACCAATATGATAACGCCGGAATTTGCTAACGCCGGAAATATTAAAAATTCCGGCGTTATCTATCTGAATTTTTTAGAAATCAACGCCGGAATTTTTTGCCTCTAAAGAGGATACGGAAACGCTTCCGGCGTTCCGTTTCTCCGGCGTTCTTTAGCGGCGGCTCCACCGTCCGCGTTTAAATGATGAGGGAGTCATGAAACCTAAAATTGATATTGGCAGATGCAAGGATCTATCCCGGAAACGGTTTGGACGGCTGACTGTCAAGAAGCCGTTGAGCAAACGCGACGGCAAGGTGTTCTGGCTTTGCCGTTGTCGATGTGGACGGCTGACAGTCGTCAACGGCGCCAACCTCACGTCGGGCAAAACCCGGAGTTGTGGGTGCCTTCAGATTGAAGTGCTTGATGATATCATTCAGAAGACACGAAAACGCCAGGACAGAACAGACACTCAACTTAGGAGATTGGAACAATGAGCGGAGCAGCAATAGCAGGACCGGCCACATGGCCAAAGGAGAGCGACAACAAGAAACTTCAAGCCATGGTGGAAGAGATAGGGGCGCCCTTGATGGAT
>NZ_BBCC01000061.1 GCF_001311845.1 Desulfosarcina cetonica JCM 12296
AAAGATGGATAAGCCAACGATCACTTTAGAGGGAATTCAATACTGGGATGAATTTGGAGAGGAGGGGATTCGTTGGATCCTTCTACAGAGTTGCCCGCATTCTGATGGTGAGTTCATAGAAATGTTTATGTCCGGCGCTTCCTATGGCGGCCCGGGTCAGTATTTCCAACAGGAACCACATGTAAAAAGAACAAAACGGCGAGTTTTAATGACCCAACAATTTGGTTTGGATGTTTGATTGGTAAACCCATCCCGGACGCGACCTGGGGTTGGCTAAACCTCTAACCCACCACAACACATTAGGAGGATATCATGGCTCACGAACTTTACAAAAAATCAATCGCTTTCATGGGAAAAACACCTTGGCATGGAATCGGGGTCAAGAAGGAGGTCGGTCAATCGATTGAAAGTTGGATCAAGGATGCTGGATTGGATTTTGAGATCAAGTCAGCCCCTGTTCAATTTTCTTTTACTGGTGAGTTGGACGTTGATATGCGGACGATGGACGGCAAATATGTTCTCTATCGTTCAGATGATGGAAACGCGCTTTCGGTCGTTTCCGAGCGTTACAATGTTGTTCAGCCCGCCGAGGTGATGGATTTTTTTGTTGAGTTTGTTAATGCTGGAAATATGGAGCTTGAAACCGCCGGGGTTCTTGGAAGCGGCGGTAAGATATGGGCTCTTGCAAAAATTCAAGAAGGTTTCGATCTCAGTGGTGGCGATAAGGTGGAACCTTACGTTCTTCTTGCCACAAGTTGTGATAAGACCATGGCCACCACCGGATTTCTAACCAGCGTTCGAGTTGTTTGCCAGAACACTCTAAACATGTCCATCGGCGCAAACCGCAACCAAATAAAAGTTCCGCATTCAAGACAATTTGATCCGGATAAGGTGAAGAAAGAAATGGGGTTAGTCCGAGAATCCATTGAAGATCATGCAGTCCACCTGAAAACTATTAAAGGCGTTAGCCTGGACGACAAACAGGCCGTCCGCTTCTTCGCTGAATTGCTTAAAGATCCCAAGATCGATTTTAACACCCCCACGAAAGACAAATCCAAGGAAAGATCCTTCCAGAAAATCTGGAATTCTTACAAGACTGCGCCTGGTGCAGAAAATACCGTTTGGGGCGCCGTCAATGCGGTGACTCACAGTATTGATTTTAACACTGGCGCTCGATCTGCAAACACCAGATTGAATTCTGCCTGGTTTGGAGCAGGCGCCCGTTTGAAACAGACCGCTTACAAACTTTCTGCCGATGAATCTTTCCTGGATGAAATTCTTTCAACCACCAAAGATGATAAAGCCTTTCGTCCTGACAACATCAGAAACGAGCATTCACTTCTTGATGATGTTCTATCAGTAACGGCTTAGCAACAATAAAACATATCTACCCGGTCGGCCTGTATTCGACCGGGTATAAAACAATTTTTTCCCTACCCTACGGCCAGCAGGGAAGAGAAATGGATTTCGGAAACCATAACGGAAGGATTTTAAAATGGTGAATTTATCAATTCTGGTTGGTAATTTAGTTGATTCCCCAGATTTGAAATACACAAAAGAGGGAACGCCGGTTGCCCATTTTGATATGATAACTTCTGAAACATGGTCGGATGGTGACCGTAAAAAGGAATCAACAGAGAGGCACCATGTTGAGGTTTGGAGGGGAAGGGGAGAGGCTTGCGCAAAAATCCTCACCAAGGGTTCCCTTGTCTATGTTCTTGGCATGAAAATAACGAATAAATGGGATGACGATCGTGGACAGACACGGTACTCGACTGTGATTCGAGCACAGGATGTCAAATTCATTTCTGTGAAAAAATAATGTTTTAATGGGGTGCCCTGGTTAATGGGCACCTCATGAATAAACAAGGAGAATTGCAATGGTTAAGACTCTTTTGAATTTTACCGACATAATTTGCATTTCAGGAATTTCTTTCATAAGCGGGGATTATTCTTTTGAAGTGATCCTGGACTCTGGAGTTCATCGATTCTTTAGTTATCAATCGCAAAAGCAGGCGTGTACGTCCAGAAACGATATTATTGAACGGATGGCTGAATATTGGGGACGAGATCAGTTGTTGATCCCTAACGGAGTTGAAAACGAGGTCGCTATTAACCTCGCAATTTCTGACATCACTGAAATTTTTCTTAAGGACTCACATGCAGGATTTACCGTTATGGTGTCGGACGCATTTGTGCCTCTAAACTTTGTTTTCAATGACATTGATATGGCGGAGTCCTACTATAATAACATTTTTAATTCAGTCGAAGCGGCCCGTCGCGAGAAAGCCAACACTGTGAATTGATTAGTTTGTATTTCTGCTATTTTCCCTTTTTGTCCTGCCAGGGGGAGGTGTGTCTTATGGGGGGTGCTAGGGGGGCGATAGCCCCCCTAGCTGTCGCTAACTCTCGGATGGATTTGGTGGTGGGCTTTGTTTTTCCGTGAGTCCGAATAAAACCCGATCGTTTTTCCTCACCAAGAACCTATCAAGTTGTTTTACCAGCTCGCCCATTGTTCCTTCCTTCTCTGACTTTTCCATAATAAAAGCGCCTATCAAAATTTTTTTTCTCGTGTCATCCGCACGCTTTTTCTTTTTCAATTTAGCTTCTTCGGCAGATTTTTGGGCTTTGAGTTGCTGGATGCGTTTTTCCAGATCGTCGATTTTTTTTGAATTGATATCCTTGGCCATTTCATTCACCTCCTTTCATGAAGATTTCTAATATACTTGATGTTTATCGGCAAGTGAATAATTTGATGGATAATATTATAATTAATAATATGGGTGGACCTTGATATGGCCTCAGAGGCCTACTCCCCCCCGATAGAACCTCATGCCCGCAAACCCTGGCCTACGGCTCCGTTCCTCCGCCGATGTCCATGGGCGGCCATGGGCTCTATCGGGGACTCGTGCGGCCTTCCCTTCGATCTTTATTTTATATGGTGTTGCGCGCTAACTGCGCGCTAAGACCATAATACAAAATATCGAAAATTTTTGGAAAAGCTATAATGGGATAGCGAAGCGTTCCTTTTATCGTTTTTTGTACGGCGATTTTGATTGACTGATTGGTTGATTTTATCCTATTTTTTTGTCGTCCTGTTACCAAAGGGCGCACTTATACGTTGCAAGGCAACGTGTGCTAACGATCAAAAGCAAAACAAACCATCCAAAACCATCTGAAAAAATGGCCAGTTATCATCTAAGTGTAAAGATCCTATCCAGGTCCAGCGGGCGCAGTGCTGTTGCTGCGGCATCGTATCGATCACGGTCCAAGATCTTGGATGAACGGCAAGGCCTGGAATTCGAATATACGCAGAAAAAGGACCTTTTACATGCAGAAATATTAACGCCTGATAATGCGCCGGCCTGGATGATGGAGCGGGCGACCCTTTGGAACGGTGTCGAACGAGCGGAAAAACGCAAGGATGCGCAGTTGATGCGTGAGGTTGAAATCGCGCTGCCAATGGAGATCAATGATTCAGAAAAAATCAGGCTTGTGCGCGAATTCTGTCAGCAGAACTTTGTAAGCAGGGGGATGGTGGCTGATTTCTGCATCCATAATGCTCCGAATAATCCCCATGCCCATATCATGCTGACCATGCGGGAAATCAATGAGGAGGGGTTCGGAAAAAAGGTCAGGGAATGGAACGGCAAGGAGAACCTGTTAACCTGGCGTGAGGCATGGGCCAACATTCAAAATAGCTATTTGGCGAAGACTGGCTTTGATATTCGTGTGGATCACCGAAGCTATGTTGAACAGGGCATCTCTGTCGAACCGCAGGTCAAACAGGGACCCATCGTCCATGCGGATGGTGATTATCAATTCGAAAGGGCTGACGATTACCAACGGATCGCACATGAAAATGGACAGCGCATAATTCAAAATCCGGGTATTGCATTAGATCATTTAACCAAAATGCAATCGACCTTCACACATGACGATATTTTGAAATATATTCATGCCCATTGTAATGACGCACAGTTTTATGCTGCGGTTCAATCGGTTACCGATAGTCCTGAACTAATCAAAATAGAAGAAAATGAATACGATCGGTTCAGCCGATACACAACCCGATCGTTGCTTAGAATTGAGAGCCGGATGCTTGAAAATGCGAGTCGGATGGGTGATGGGCGTCATCATTCAATAAGCGATCGGTATATCAAGCAGGCCTCCACGGCTTGTTGCTTAAGCGATGAACAGAAAAACGTCCTTGAACAGATTTCAAAAGGTGGTGACCTTTGTGCGGTTGTCGGCCATGCTGGAACTGGAAAAAGCTACACGCTTCGAGCAGTTCGAGAGGCTTTCGAAAGCCAAGGCTGTACGGTTCAAGGGATCGCGCTTGCTGGTGTTGCGGCCGAGGGGCTGGAAACATCCAGTGGTATTCACTCTACAACCATCCATCGAAAACTATTCGATTGGGACAATGGTCGATCGAGGCTGGACAATAAGAGCGTATTGGTCATAGATGAGGCCGGTATGGTCGGAACACGCCAGATGGATCGGATTTTGGCTGAAGCGAATAATGCAGGGGCTAAAGTGATTGTTGTCGGTGATACAAAACAAACCCAGGCCGTGGAGGCCGGTGGCGCCTTTCGGGGAATTCTTGAACGCGTTGAAACCTCGCGTCTTAGCGAAGTCTGGCGGCAAAAGAAAGACTGGCAGAAGGAGGCAACACGGCTTCTATCAGGGGATAGAGCATCTATCCATCAGGCATTGGATATGTATCACAAGGAAGGCTATGTTGCACGGTACGATCGATATGACCTTGCTTCTGAATCAATGCTTGATTTTTATGTCCAACACTATTCAGCTGAATCCACAAGCGTCATGATCGCTCATCGGAATGAAGATGTTGATCGGCTGAATACCCTTTGTCGAAATGATCTAAGAACGAAAACAGATCTTCTTGGGCAGAAAGAAACAAAAGTCGCGACAACGACGGGATTAAAAGCATTTTCCAATGGTGATCGTGTTTTGTTTTTGCGGAATGAAAAATCCATTGGTGTCAAGAACGGAACATTCGGAACCGTTGAAAGGTTTGACGAAAATGGAAATATCAATGTCGCACTCTCTAATGATCGGCATGTGGTGGTCAATACGCAGTTTTATAAAGACTTGACCTATGGATATGCCGCAACCATCCACAAACTGCAGGGTGCAACAGTTGATCGGGCATTTGTCTTAGCTTCAGAGGGTATGGATAGGCATACCGCATATGTAGCCATGAGCCGGCATCAGAAATATGTAAGGCTTTACTACAGCACCGATAAATTTCAGAACTTCGAAGATCTAAAAATCAAATTCAGCAACCTGGGCGATAAGGAACTTTTGGTCGACTACAAGGAATCCGAAGATCCCATCGAAGCGGCACTTCAGCGACTTACCCGATCCGAGGCCACATTTACGGATAAGGAGCTTGCCAGCCTTCCATCCGATATTACCGATGATGGGCGGTTCTTGCGCGGAATCATGCCGGTAGGGGAGGGCGCTAACGGAGAAATAAGGTTCTCGACTCCAGCAATGATTGCCACCGAACAAAGCATGTTCAGTGCGGCTGGTGTATTAAGCACCAATCAAAAACATTCGCTCACGGAAGAGCATTTCAACAGAGTCCTTTCTGCCGAATCCATTGGCCATGATAACCGATTGGCCATTCGAAAAGCGCTCATGGGTCAGGACTTAACCCTGATCAATTGTGAGCATGGATCAAACCGGGGATATGCCGCCGGCGTGATCGCCAGGACCTATCAGAAAGAGGGGTATGTTGTAGAGGGGTTGTCCCTGTCCGGTATGGGCGCCATGAGCTTGCAAAACGAATCCGGCATCGAATCCATGACCGTATTCAAAAAAATATGGGAATGGGAGCAGGGGAGAAATCTGCCGAGCGATAAATCCGTTTTTATCCTCGATAATGCCAGCATGATCGGAACGCGGCAGACTGAAAAGATCCTTGCCCATGCTGAACGCGCAAAAGCAAAAGTGGTCATGTTTGGAGACAAACAATTCCTTCAGGCATTATCCGCTGGAGATGCCTACCGCGGCTTGAATGCGCTTCCCGGTGTCTCGAAGGCAACGCTTTCCAGTTCGATGGACCGGCACGTTAAATGGCAACATGAGGCCCTGGAGCTAATCGAAAAGGATACCGTTGATGGTGTTGGCAGGGCATTGGATTTGTTTGCGGAGAATGGCGCCATTTCACAAAGCGGCAAAGAGACTGTCGCCTCAAACATGGTCAGTGACTGGCTATCGGATGTGCAGCAGTCAAAAACCTATGCCGGACGGGTTATGATGGCCTATGCCAACCGAGACGTTGACCGGATTAATGTGATTGCCCGAGATCAGCTGAAGGATATCGGGTATGTCAGTCCTATTGATCAGACCGTAGCAACAGCCGAGAAGGGGCAGCTTTCATTTGCCGCTGGGGACCGGATTATTTTCTTGCGCAAGGATAACGATCTTGGCGTACAGAGCGGATCCCTCGGAACGCTTCGGAACATCGATGGGCATAGGCTTTCGGTCAAACTGGACACCGGGACGGTGATCGCCGTTGATACCCGGTTGTATAATGATCTTAACCACGGGTATGCGGTGAGCGTTTTCCGCAGCGCCGGCATGAAATCCGAAAATGCTTATGTAATGGCGACAACGCATTTTAACAGAAATGCGACAAAGGCCGCGTTACAGGGGAATGAAAAGAGTGTCCGCCTGTATCACAGCTTTGAAAATCATGAACAGCTGAAAGCCACATTGTCCAGGAGTAAAAAGAAGGATCTTGCCGCCGATTATCCGTTGAGACAAAGAGCGTTTGAAATCACCGTCGATTATCCTGAGAGACTTTTTTCCACACATGTAAAAACGATCATCATGGATCCTGAGGCGGATATCGATGTTTTGAAATCCAAATTGAGGAAAGAAGCCCACCATTACGCAGATAATGTGGTGCGTACGAAAAAATTGAAAAAACATCAGATAAAGGGAATGGATATCAAAGTAAGGGAAGTAGACTTGGGCCAGGCCTTGGAAAAGCAAGCGGCAAAGGATATGCGGCACAAACAGCGGCCTGGAAAGGAAATGTAAAAACGGTGTGACCGTATCTGTCAGAGCTTGATGGTAAATGAGCTAAAATCCCGCAGAAGGAGCCAGGGTCATGACAGAGATCGTAGCGGTAAACATAAAGAAGCCCCGCCAACTCAGCTTATTTCCGGAGATCATTTGTTCCACCTACCTGGTGGCCACCGAGAGCCCGCATAGCGCCTTTTACCGGATCTGGATCGAAGCCAACGCCGGTCTTTTCATGGTGTGCAAAGAGAGCGGCGGTAACGATAAGGTCATCGACCAGCGTGCCTGGTCGTTCGATTCCCTTGAAGATGCTCGCAAGCTGTTTGACCGTAAGGTGAAATCGAAAAGCAACCCGGACCGAAAATCCCCTCGTAAGTACACAATCGTTTATAATATCTGAGAAAATTCGCGTTGACCCATCGAATGTTAGCCGATAAGATGCCGTTGGCATGTTGTTGTATTGTCTTAGAAACTTGCAAATAAGGGACGGCGACAGTTTCAAGACGTCGTTATGGCAAAAGGTCAGCCGCCTGTACCCAAATAGTCAGAAGTCCTCCCACCAATTTCAGAACAGAGTGTACCCTCATGGCATTAACGAAACAGACTATCGCTGAACGGATACGGGACCAGCTGGGCTTTCCCAGAAACCAGGCCGTGGATACCACAGAAACCCTTCTTGAGTTGATTAAATCCCGCCTGGAATCTGGTGAGGATGTCCTGGTCTCCGGCTTCGGCAAATTTTGCGTGAAGGAAAAAGCGGAGCGGAAGGGGCGAAACCCGGCTACGAGAGAAGATGCCATGTTGCCGGCTAGGCGCGTGGTGACGTTCAAGTGTTCGGGAAAATTACGCGAAAGAGTGAATACGTGCTGATATGTGCGGGAGATTCAACACCAGCTAACCGAATACAATAATGCTATGAAACTCCAGTGAGATAGTCTGGCGTCCGCTCGGTGCCGGGGATTGTTGAGGCTGAAAGGGTTGAGTATGAAAATACACGTCCTAAGTGATCTTCACATCGAATTCGGCAACTTTGATTTGCCGAATACGGATGCCGATATCGTCATCCTGGCTGGAGACATCCATGTTGGCACCAAGGGCGTTGAGTGGGCGGCTAAGGCAATAAAGGGGAAAGAGGTAATCTACGTCATTGGAAACCATGAGTATTATCGTAACGCCTTACCAAAATTGACCGAAAAACTGAAACGCATGGCAAAAGACGCCAATATCCACCTTCTCGAAAATGAGTCCGTAACCATCGGCAATGTTGAATTTTCAGGCTGTACGTTGTGGACTGATTTTCGTTTGTTGAACAACCTCGATATTTCAGTGATTTCGGCGGAAACGAGAATGAATGACTATGTCTGATTCGCCACAGTCCCGAATTTCGCCGATTGAAACCATCTGACACAGCGATCTTGTATGGAAAATCTCGGGCTTGGATAGACGGCCAGCTCAATATAAGCAGACATGCAGGCACCAAGACAGTTGTCATAACGCACCATGCACCAAGCATTCATTCCGTTCCCACGCGATACAAAAAGGGACACTTGAGCGCAGCATTTGCCTCTAACCTGGAAGACGTGATTTTGGATTCGGCGATCGATTTGTGGGTGCATGGCCATATTCATGATCCTTCCGATTACAGCATTGGCGACACCCGAGTCGTGTGTAATCCTCGCGGGTATGTTGGCGAGGTTCATCCTGAATTCAAACCGGATTTAACGATTGAGATCTGAGGCTGCGGGATCATGCCCGGGAAAGGCACTTAGACGTGGCAGGGGAAACGCCTTAGTAATCTGACCTCTTACTGACAAGCTCTCTCAGCTTTCCGTAACTGGGGCACCGGCCGGAAAACGCTAAGGCAAAAGCATTTGGAGAGAGCTCATACTGTCCGATAACGTGGTCCTTATCGGACATTATGAAACCCCCCAGGAGCGAAAGCCCACCGATTGCCAAGGAAATAGTTTGCTACCATGATCGACCAAATGAAGGAAATTACGGAAGCCATTGAGGCGGCCCGCCAGTGGCGCAACGAGAACGGTTATGCCGGCCGGGGGGGGCGTGATCGTCCTTTTAGATGGGGCTGTGCAGAACTGGCTGGATCAGTTACGAAACCTTGAACATTGGCAACCAACATGCTTTGCCGTTGATGAGGCGGGAAATTGTTGGCGCACGCGGGGAGGCAATGTCCGTGATGGAGCCATGATATGGGAACCGGTAAATTAGCCAGCTAATCCCGCTTAAAAGCCGTTGAGCGTTCAATCGTCCGCATTTAGATCAGCCATTAAAGCTTCTACACTATTAAATCGGGTGCCTTTCTCGGCTTCAAGCTCCTGTATCGCAGCTGCAGTTTCTTGGTTCGGTACACGGACATCGAAGGGTATGGCTTTTTCATCCGCCACACGCTTCAAAAAGACCCGCACCGCATCCGAAACAGTCAAACCCATTGCGGCAAGTGTTTCCGTGGCGCGTTCTTTGACTCCTTCCTCAACCCGGACATGTACCATTGATGTAGCAGCCATAACTAAAATCCTTTTCTTATTGTGTAATACATTGTATCTCGCATTTCATAGAAGTCAACTTTCTTTGCACAGATAGCGGATTTTGAAAAAAACTTGATATTCTTGACAAAGTGGGCAATGTTTGACTCGGAGGCTTTGGGATTCGTCCCATTGCCTTTTTTTGTTTCATACTCCGCAGGCTCTCTCCTGCTGGCATTGTTCCATCACTTTTCGCGACCATTCAAGCCTCTCTTTAGAAACCTTGGCAAAGATAATCTCTCTGGATTTCGTATCGTTAACTGTGGGATCGCCCAAGATCTCCAGTTCCTTTTTCATTAAGCGAATGCAGGGGAAAAAGGCCTGGCAAATCTCTTCTCGAGTCGGTGTTGACATGTTTCGCTATTCCCGTGGAAGACCAAGGTCATCTCGCAAGCGATTAAAGTCGAACCGGAACTGGGGATTCTTCATATGTGCCATCTGGTTCTCCCAATCATTTATTAAATCAATGACTCTGGCACGGCCTTCCTCGCTTTTCACAGCCTGCCTGGGCGTCTGGTGATCTAATGCGGGAACCGACTCATCGGCCCATTTCAGATATATATTTTCCAAGTTTACGGTCAGCTGATCTCGAACCTCACGCGGAAGTTCGTCGAGATTCAAGGGGGCTGTTGCCTCGGCATGATCACGATCGATTGGTAACGATAGGTTTATTGGGTCTGAAGCGGTTTTCTGGTGGGTCAAACGTGTCCCCAACATATCCTGCAGGATCTTTCGAAGTTCGTTGTCGCGTTCGGCGCTATTACACTCGGTTACCAGCCTTTTTTTGCCCAGCTGAAGGTGTCCCTTTATCACTGTTTCCAAGGGCGACGATTTTTCCGGCGCCGCAGTCCATAGAAACTTCGCGCTGGAGGGTTCGGAGTCTTCAAGCGGCTCAAAACTCCCTGCATTGGATAAAATATCGAAAATTTCATTTCTGATGGCTGGGTCTAACGAATAAACAGATTTTGTGAAAATCAACTCTTTGCCGTCCATATTGCGGACCATAGGCGTGGAGGCCGCAAATAGCTCGTCGATCACATCCTGGTAAAATATGAGCAAATCGAGGTCGGATTCGAACAGTTGCGAGATGGCATCAGGTGCCGTTGGGTCTATGGGAAAGGCTTCCTGGAGAGAGGGTTTCGCATTTGGCGGCAGTACAAATGGGCTCGTAATGTTAAAGACATGTAAGCCATCCACGGTTTGCATGTTGGCCAATAATATGTCCCATTTCTTAAAGTGCTGGGCGCCGGTTATTTCCTCGACAAATCGCTCACGGCCGAGGAGCAGGTCTTTAACGAAAACGCCCCGCTGGTCCTCGATGGCTTCAACTTGCCAAAAACTGAGGGGATCATTTAAGCTGGCCTCCAGCACCTTTACGGACAACGAATCCATATGGTGGTTGTGGGCCTTTAAAAAGCTTGCGCCAATGGTATGCGGCGATGGGTAGCCGCCGTCTATATCTTCTGCTTCCTCTGGTATCCACAGGAACAAAAACCATTTGATAAACATGTCTGCATATGGGTTTTCTTCGAACTCGGTGTCCTGCCCGTAAAAATCGTCCCAGGCTTCATGAATGATATCTTCTGGGTAGGTTTGCTCGGCATACTCCATTACCGCAGGAATCAATTCATCCATCTTACGATGCACCAGGGACCGGGTAAGGGATTCCGCCTGCCTTTTCATCATGCAGCATTTTTTATATTTTTTACCACTACCACAGGGGCATGGAGCGTTTCTCCCGATTTTCACCATATGCGCAACCCTTTCTTTTTAGGCATGTAATCCCTCTGATTGGAATTATTTTGCAGGAGCCCAGGTCAACCTTCATTGCTTTTTGGTAGTGGCATACGGATGCTTCACCGACGCTCAAGGCCTTGCCAAAAGCTATTGAGGCAATGAAACCTTGGCGGATGTTTTCATTTCAAAGGCTGCCATCCCCATTAATCCTGTCCCTGAGCTGCCCCGACCACTTGAAAGTCACCACCCGCCGTGCCCTTAGCATCAGATCCGTGCCGGTCGCTGGGTTCCGCCCTTTCCGTTCCGCTTTTGCCTTCACGCAGAATTTTCCAAACCCCGACACCAACACATCCTCACCTGCCGAAAGTGTCCCCTTAATAATCTCCAAAAGGGCCTCTAACGCGTCTAAGCCCTCATTCTTGGTCCAATCCAGCTTCTCCGCTACCTGCTCCACCAAATCGTTTTTCGTCAGTGCCACATCACCCCCTATTACCCCATAAACGGCTATTTTTTATAACTAAATTATGATTTTGAGTTTGCCGAAGGATCTAACCGGTTTTTATCTTACGCTGATCAAAGCTTGCAGTAAACTTCGTAATACAAATAGAAAATGCACTTTCATAGTAACCATATAGGACCAGCGGGGGCAGTTCCTCTCCAAGAGCCTCGAGGCTTAATAGGATAGGGGGCGCAACTCGCCTCGGCTACCGATTGATCATGATTGCTTCAGGGGCTTTGTCTTGATACATATAGAAAAAACAAATGAACAGGAGGCATGAAATTGAAAATAACAATGATTGTATGCCAGGAAACGCCCGAGGTGATTTGGAATGCATTCAGGCTCGGCAACATGATGCTTGAGGGAATGGACGATGTCAGCATTTTTTTAAATGGACCCTCCGTCAAATATGAGACCTTCGATTCTGAGCAATTTCCCTTAAAGAATCTGGCAAAAACATTCACGCTTTCGGAGGGTCAGCTATCTGCCTGAGGGAAATTAATGGACCTTCACGGTGTGAAGGACGGGTATCACAGAAGGGGAACTCAGAAAGACCTTTATAACCTTATAAAAGAAAGTGAAAAGGTTATTTCGTTCTAAATTCGATTCAGGCCACGGTCGAGATGAATACCTCTTATCTCAATTCATGCGACCCAACTGATAAATTTACCTGCTTTGTAAGGGATACCCCACCATTTTTACTGCCTACCCCCAACTGGTGTAGGCAGTACCGGGGTAAAACAGGAATAAGGGCTAACTGTTTTTACCTCGCTACACACACCCCGGGGGACGGACGTTTTTATAATTCCGGCATACAACCCCGTATGGAAGCTTAACATACGATTTTTTCCGTTTCGTGAGAAATGCCCTAATAGATTATAATTACTGATTTTTTTTAGCATACTTTTTTTGTCTCATTTTTATCAACGCGATAAGACGACTACCAGATAACTGCAAACCTGCGAGCTTTCGTTCTTAAATATGCAATCTACTGGAGCGCCGAGTTCGAGACAATCACCTTCCTCGATCTCGTGGCGAACCGCTGCTTCTATAAACACCAAAGAACCGCTCAACACCCATATAAGCTGTTGGATAAAAGCATATGCGGACGCCGGCATCGGGATTTCAGCTCCAGGCGGTAGCTCGATGCGCACAAGATCAAGCGGGAGATCCGAGCGTGGTGAAACATGCCTGCGAATGTATCCACTCTGTGGATCAACCCAAACGGGCTGGTCCCCATGGCGAAGCAGGTGCCCGTCCGGTATTTCAGCCCTTGCAATCAGTTTTGACATGCTAAGGTTGAACGCGCCGGAAAGCCGGCCGAGGATCATCGCCGTGGGGCTGCTGATCCCTCGCTCGATTTTGTGTATCATCGCGCGAGATACGCCGGAGCGTTCCGCCAAATCGGTCAGAGACCACCCCCTGCTTTCGCGTTCTATACGGATTCTTACGGCAATGCGCTGGTCAAGATCATCTTTTTTAGTAGACATGTGTAGTATTATAGTATATCCATTAAAGTAGATTTAAATCGTATGATAATGGACTCACCGGGGAGATGCAAGATGCAAATTCACGTGCGGGACGCTGGCAGGGAAGACATCGATGGAATCGTTGAGATTTACAATGATGCTGTCAGCAACACAACCGCGATCTGGAACGAAATTGAAGTGGATGCGGCCAATCGGCTTGCATGGCTCGAAGACCGGCAGTGCGTCGGCTATCCGGTATTGGTGGCGGTTGATGAAGAAGGCGCCGTTTTCGGTTACGCCTCCTTCGGTGACTGGCGGGCCTGGGATGGATACCGGCATACGGTAGAGCATTCCGTTTATACCCACAAAGATCACCATGGTTTGGGGGTAGGAACCAGACTGTTGTCAGCCTTGATCGAGCGAGCCCGGCACCTTGGGAAGCACGTCATGGTTGCGGGAATAGAGGCAGAAAATATCGCTTCGATAAAATTGCACCAGAAATTCGGTTTTGAGCATGCCGGACGGTTGAAGGAGGTTGGAACGAAGTTTGGCAAATGGCTGGATCTGGCGTTTTTACAACTGGTACTTGATTCTCGCAAAGATCCGGACGGCTGTAAGGCGCCCTAACATAACAGAGCAAAAAGACAGCAACGCAAACAGTGTCGCCGGTTTCCGATCGACGCGGCAACATGCCCATTTTTTCAGATTGAAAGCATCAATGAACCCTACCTTAACCATATTTCTGCTTGTCTCTGCAGGAATCGCCCTGGTTGTGCAGAACCTGATCATGGTTCGAATAACAGCAACCGTTTCGACGGTACTCATCACCCTGGCAATCAATTCCATTGGCGGGCTGACATTTCTGTTGGTGATGTTGTTGTGGCGTAATGGCTTCGCCGCTATTGCAGAGACGCTGGGAGCAATTCGGCCTTGGTCGGTGTTGCCGGGCTTGCTTGGAACGTTTTTTGTTTTTTCCGGAATTTATGGTTATCAACGGATTGGCGCCGCGTCTACGATCGCTTTATTGGTGGCTAGCCAGCTTATTGCCGGGCTGGCGATCGATTTAGGTAGATCGAATCCGCCCAGCTCAAGTGCAAATGGGTTGGCTATTTTTGGGGCGGTGTTGCTGGTCTTGGGGGCTTTTCTCGTAGCGCGGCGAACGCTATAGATCGCATCTTCCTCTTTACCAATTCACTTCAGGGATTTGCTGTGTATTCGTTGAGCCATTTGTAGGATCTCCCTCAGCCAGCATTTGGCTCAGCACGTTACGCTCTGCAATACCAGGCACGATCCCACCGACCTCTGCTTCAATCACCGTGACCCCATCACCATTAGCGATCGTGACGGATGCCTTGGCTCGCCCCTTCAAATCTATGTCAGTGATCACCCAGTTGCATGTGATCGTTTCACCTATATATACGGGTCCTTTGAATCGGAAGTTCATAAAAGAAGCCAGCCATCCAATCTGTCCACCGATTTCGGTGGTCAAACTCGCCGCCAATAGACCATGACAGATCGGTGATTGGAAATTCCGCGCTTTAGCAAAGCGGGAATCGAAATGAACCGGATTATAATCTTTTGATATTTTGGCGAAAAGCGAGATTTCATCATCTGAAAAAGTTCGTGTGGTACTAAATGTGTCGCCTACTTGAAGACCTTCAGCGGCGCGTTCTCTTAGACCTGCCACTTTATGATACTCCATTTCATTTTTCGTATTTTCAAGTACCTATGTGTTCTCAATGCTTCTACGAACCAGCAGATCTACGCAGAGCTTGATATTCTCTGGAGTATAGATCCGCAGGTTTCCGTGGTAGACTCTGTCAAACAACACCTGCTTAAAATCGGAGAGATCACGCCCTTTACCCGCTGCCGATACAATCTCGTCCCGGATTTCCCGGGCCGCGGATAAAGCCCTTGAAAAAACGGCCTTCACCTCATTTCCCTGCCAGATGCGTTCGTGGGGAAAGGCCAGGATGTTGGCTGGATATTTTGCCAGTCGTTCGATGGTCTCCATGTATGGCTGGTAAGCGTGAAAAAAATAGGGAAGATTGTATCATCGGAAATCTGAAACCCAAGCGCATCCGAGACGAATAGCACGCGGTCCTTTTCGAACCAGGCTGCCAGACCGCAGGGGCTGTGGCCCGGTGCATCGATCAGTTCCAGAGTCCCGCCGCCTTTCAACGTAATCCGTTCACCGCCACTGACGGTTTGATCCACCGTGATCCGCTTTGGCCGGGGCGATTGGCCGGTATCCGCTTTTGCGTCATCATGACCAAGGTCTCCGACGATTTGATCGTCTTGGTCGAAAAAACCGGCGACCACTTTTGGATTGTCCAGAACCTTGGCGGCCGCAGGAGAAGCGAGGACCTCGGCATCGGGGAAATGGCGCTTCAACTCGGGGATACCGCAGACGTGATCAAAATGGGCATGCATCACCAACAGCTTGTCAGGCGCATGCCGACCGGAGTCGGTCAGCTGGCTTACGAAATGCTTGGCACTGGCCGTCACGCCGCACTCGATCATCACGTCCTGATATTCACCGACCAGATAATGTCTGAAATGATCGTTTCCGAAGACGGTCGTATTGTCGGCCAGTTGATAAGGCAACAACCGGCTCATGCTTGTTGATCCTTGTTGATCAGGGAGGCCAACTCCAGTGCGCGAGAAAGATGAGCTCTTGCTGATTCCATTCCAGCTTGATCTTCGTTTATCCCGATACGGATAGCTGGATCAAACGTTGCTTCGCCATGCAGACTGGATACAGCCGATGCCCCCATTGGGCTAATGCACGAGTGGACGGTGGCTGGAATCATGTCCAGGGTATAAAATGCATACAGGTGGGAAAGATGGGTGGTTTCCATGCCTCCGTGTCTCAGCCACGAAACGCCGGCACTCATGCCGATTTTGTTCCGAAGTTTTCCTCCGGCAATGTTTCCAAAAATAAAAACGCGCAAGCGGTCAATGAATGTCGCCATCATTCCGCTTGTGCGCATAAAGTAAACAGGGCTTGCAAGGACAATGATGTCCGCAAGCTCTATTTTTTCGAACAACACCTGGGCATCATCTTCAAGTGAGCAGTATTTTCCCTGTTTTTGTTTGGAGAGACAAAAATTACAGTGCACGCAATTTTTTATCTCCATTTGGGAAAGGTTGATCGTTTCCGTTTCAAGTCCTTTTTCCAAAGCCATCTCCATGATCGACCCCAGAAATGTATCCACGTTCCCTTTTTTTACCGGACTTCCGGAAATTCCCAGAATTTTATATGCCATGTCAGCTCCTTATGAATTTTTCGGGCAATTTGTTGGACCCTATATATTCCACAATATCGTTAATGGATTGCTTGTTTTGTGTTACCAGCAATTTCGAAGTACCGTGAGCCAACAATTTACCATCGCTGTTAAACATCTTCGCTTCGGTAAGATGGATACTCTTTCCAGCTTTGATGCTATTTCCCTTTACAAGGATCTCTCCGTCGACAATCGGCGCAATAAAATCGACCTTGATGTCTATGGAAACCAATCCCTTATCTTCTGGTAAGTCACAATAGGCAGACCAATACGCCGCTGTGTCGATTGCGGATGCGTAAACACCGCCATGAAGCCCTCCGAACGGATTCATGTGGTTTTTTAAAATCGTTGCGGCAACAATCGAATAACCGATTCCGATTTCCATAACTCTCATGGACATGTGCTTAAAAAAGGGGCAATCATTGATAATACCAATTACCGAACTAAGATGATCTGGGTTTAATTTCCGCATTTTTATTTCTCAAGGTAAGGTAAGGGACGAAGGTTTATCGAACACCCTCATTCTTCCAAACGGACAAGGAACGATTGCATTTGTTCCCATTCCTCTTTTGAAAAGCGCTCCAATAATTTTTGATTGGTTTCCTCAAAGAGGCTCAAAATCTGTGTCTTAAATTTGCTGCCACTGGATCCAAGATAGATTCGTAAAGAACGACGATCTTTGGGGTCCGCTCTTCTTTCGATCCAATGGTCTTTTTCCAACCGGTCCAATACCCCGGTGATTGTTGGTCTGTCTTGAGACGTTTTATCCGCGAGCTCGCTGGGCAACAATCCTTCCTCTTCCATGACCGCAACCATCAAGAAAAACTGACTATGCGTCAGCCCATATGCTGCGATTTCCTCCCGGTAAGCTCTTGTGACTTTCTTCGCTGCTTTTCCCAGCCTAAAACAGATGCAATCTTCAAATGGCATTGGGCAAATTCCTTTTGTCTTGAATAGATATTTTATGTGGTTAGCATACTAACTATACATTTACAAACTATTTAGTATGATCGTTTAATTCGTTTGCCATGGATTAAAACGGGTATAAAAGGGCAGGCACGCCAATACCTGGTGACATCCAGGGCCTTTTATTATTGATGAACGTCTGCCCGGGATGAATCGACGTGCGTGGTTATTGCTTCAAAAAAGGTATCTTTCCTGAAGCGTTTATGGTGCAAACGGGCCACCAACCGAAGGAAAGCGGGGGTAAAACATGCTGCAAATCGCTTCAGGAAAGAATGGCGGGGCGCTGATCACCATCGAGGCGGGCTTCCCGGACACCCTGGATCTGTGGCTGGAGGGCTATTTTCGGTTCGAGGTCACCACGGCCATCTCCAGTCAACGGGTCCAGCGGCGCGACCTGGGATTATTCCTGGATTTCATGCGAACGGAAGAGGGGACTCTTAATCGCGAATCGTGGACGCCGCGGCTCTCCCAGGCCTTCTTGACCTGGCTGCGTGGGTTTACCCGGGAAGACGGGCGTCGGCGCTGGGGCGACAAGACCATCAACCGCATCACGGCGCACCTGAAGACCTTTGCCCGCTGGATAAACAAGCTCAAGCCCTTTCCCCTGGGTGAACCGACGGCCAAGCTGGGCACCCTCCCGGTGGGCACCGGACTCGAGGTCGACCGGGCCTTGACCTCCGGTGAGCGCCGGCGGCTGTTGGATGCGGCGGACCAATTGCCCCTGATCGGTGGCCGTTCTCGGGACCGGGGGCGATTTTGCAACCAGCCACGGCCGGTGTTGAAGAGCTACCGTCCCTGGCGCAATCGGGCGATCATTTACACCCTGATCGAAACGGGGATGCGCCGCGGGGCGGTGGCCCATCTCAAGCTGGCCGACATGAAATTCGAAAATCGCCTGTTGCCGGTGGTTGAGAAGGGCGGCTACACCCACGCCTACAAGATCAACCGGCAAGGCGTCGAGGCGATTCGGGACTATCTGGAAAACGAGAGATCCGATGACGACGCGTGCTGGGAGTCCGCCGCGCTGTTCCTGCCGGCGCGTTCGGTGGCCAGTGCCTCGGGAATTTTGAGTGCCCGGACGATCAGTTCGATCTGGAGCGAGGTTTGCGCGGTGGCCCACATCGAGGGGAAGAGCCCCCATGCGGCGCGCCACGCCATGGGCAAGCACATCATCGAAAAAACCGGCAATATCGCGGCGGTACAACGGCAGCTGGGGCATAAGAACGCGGTCTACAGCATGCAGTACGCGCGGATTTCTGACAAAGAGCTGGAAGATGTGCTGGATGAGAGATAAAAAAACAGATCGCGCCAACAGGGATATCACGGACATTCGCGCACGAATATGCGCAACCCTGATCTATGAAGCCTCTTGGAGGCTGGGATTAATCGCCAGGCAGAGGATGTCTCCAATGGCATCACTTGGTTAAAAGCAACTGGATCAATGATCATCACCTGACAATTGAAGATAAAAAAGACAGAAAACAAGGTTGTTAACATATTCATTGCACGATCACATTGAAGATGTTAATGTGCATGAAAATTGTTAATTGAATATAGCCATGGATCAGCTTGCAACCAACTTTGAGCGCTACCTGAAGGAAACTCTTGATATCGATGCACGCCCCAAACAATGGTTAGGGACAGGGGCGTTGCCGATATTCCTTCGGAATGTGTATGCTTTCCTTGAAGTCTGTATTTTGGAGACGCCATGCCTGATCATGGCAACGAAGGATAATACAGACCAAACCCCTGCAACCATTCAGAAACACGTGGTTCAGGTGCATAAAAAATGGCAGGGCGAAGTAATCTATGTTCAGCAGAAAGTAACCGCTTACAATCGCAAACGTTTGATCCAGCATAAAATACCTTTCGTTGTCCCGCTAAACCAAATGTACCTTCCGTTTCTTGGCATCGATCTGCGCGAGCATTTTAAAAACATCCGGAAAGTGGAGCAAAATTTCAGCCCTTCCACTCAAGTGGTTGTTTTATACTATTTATCCAAAAACGGTCAGCTCCGATTAACGCCAAAAACATTGGCCAACGCGCTTGGCTATAGCATCATGACGATGACACGCGTATTGGATGAATTGGATGGCGCAGGTTTGGGTACGATTACCATGGAAGGCCGTGAACGGGTTCTGTATTTTGACCAGGACAAAAAACAAGTTTGGAATTCTGCTCTCGAAAGGTTGCGCAGCCCAGTTAAAAAAAGAGTATGGGTGAAGGCTTTTTCCAAGTATACCATTGAAGTGATGGCTGGCTTTTCTGCTCTTGCGCACTATTCCAATTTGGCGGAGCCCGTAAACCCGGTGTTAGCCTTAGATGGAAAACAGTGGAAAACCGTTAAAACCAAGGGTGGCTTAATGATCCTGGATGTTGCCGAACCCAATGCCAGTGAAGTGGAAATTTGGAGCTACTCCCCAGAGCTGTTCGAGGAAAATGGCATTGTGGATCGCTTCTCCCTTTTCTTGAGTCTGCGGGATGAAAATGATGAACGGGTTCAATCCGCACTGGAAGGCATGATGGAGCAAATTGAATGGTAAAGGGAATCGATCTGTTCCGAGCTCATTTCGAGGCGTTCAGTGATCGGTATGTGCTGATTGGCGGAACGGCCTGTTTCCTTGCCCTTGGCGAGGCTGGTTTGGATTTCAGGGTAACAAAAGATTTTGATATTGTTTTATGCGTCGAAGCCTTGGATTCCGAATTCGCAAAGGCCTTTTGGGATTTTATTGAAAGGGGCAAGTACAAGAACACACAGAAGAGTACAGGCAAAAAACTATTTTACCGGTTTTACGACCCGGAAGATACGATATACCCATATATGCTGGAGCTATTTTCCCGCATCCCCGATGCATTAAAACTATCAGACGATGCCCATCTGACTCCCATCCCGATATATGAGGAGCAATCAAGCCTTTCGGCGATTTTGTTGGACGAGGACTATTACAATTTCATCCACGACTCCAAAATTGAAATTGATGGTATTACAACGGTTCCTCCGGAAATTATTGTTCCTCTAAAAGCGAGGGCTTGGCTGGATCTCGCTGAAAGGCGAGACACTGGCGAGAAAGTTGATGGAAATGACATCAAGAAACATAAAAACGATGTTTTTCGACTATTCCAAGTTATTGACCCCACCAAGCGTATTGCCCTGCCTGAGATAATCAAGGGTGATATGCAACGCTTTTTGGAAGCGATAGTAGCTGACCCGGCCACAAATTTAAAGCAGCTTGGGCTTGGCGATACGAAATTCGAAGAGATCGTTGGATTGTTTCGGAGCATATACGATTTGCGCATCTGAGAATTAAATGTAGCGACTCGGAATAACGCTGTCCGGCTCACTTTATTTGTAGCTAAGAAATGTCCCAGCCATGCGCATCAGTTGTGGCTAGGTGGTTGCTTAACCCCAAGGATTATCGAATGGTCTAATCAGCGGTTCACCCACGGTCCAGCTTTTTGGGTCCGCTGAATTACATGTTTGACTTCTCTTTTTTCCAACATATCAGATACAAGGCCCATAGCTTTGGCCCGTTCCACCCATTGCTTCCGTGCTAGAGCACGCATGTCTTCAACATCGTCTGTTTCATCCATGATTTCCAGACCGATAAGCGTCTCAATTAAATCTTCTAGTGTCACAAGTCCATCCGTCCCTCCATATTCATTAACGACTACGGCAATATGCTTGCGATCCTTAAGAAAGCGCTCAAATAAAACAGTCAACGATACCGACTTGGGGACCGAAAGTATCTCACGTTTCAGTGTTTCTAATTTATCATCTCCTCGCTTCTGCGCAGTGAGGATTAAAATATCATATTTAAGAACAAAGCCTGTTATATCGTCAATATTCGTCCTGTAAATCGGGAGGCGTGAGAATGGAGTTTGAGCTACTTGTTTCAATGAATCGATTATCTTCATGTCCTCGGCGAGCGCTGAGATTACGGTGCGTGGCGTCATGATATCGGCTACTTTTAGCGACTCGAATCGAAATAAGTTTTGTATAATCATTGATTCCTTGCTGCGAATCTGTCCGGTCTTTGCACCAACCGATGCCATGGCGATGAATTCGTCTCTACTGAAAATATGAATGTCCTTTCCACGCGAAATGAACTTTGTCATTCTCTCCGAAATCCACACGATTGGATAAAGAACCACGATCAGAGTGCTTACAAAAAGCGAAGTTGGCCCAACGAGTTTTGACCAGTAGACGGCACCTATGGTTTTAGGAATGATTTCGGAAAGAAAAAGGATCATAAGCGTCATGATAGCCGAGAATAAGCCAAACCATGCGCTTCCAAATACGACTGTCGCTTTGGCCCCAGCACCGATCGCCCCGACTGTATGCGCGATAGTGTTTAGTGTCAAAATGGCCGCAAGCGATCGGTCTACATTATCTTGTTTCAATCGTTTCAAAAGAGACGCACGATTAGGTCGTTTTTCTTTCTCCCCTTCGATATATGAAGGCGTAATGCTCAAGAGTACCGCTTCAGCTACTGAACAGAGAAACGAAAAGCCCAATGCCAGCAATACATAGGTTGCCAACAGCACAACATCCGCATTAGGATCTTCAACCATTGATTCCCTAAGATCGTCTGCGCCAACGGCAAAAGTCGAGTCGACCAGTATCAATGGCAATATAAGAGCTGATACCCCGTGCAGTCTTTTCAAAGACAGTTTCATAGGAATGGTTGTGTCTCCTTGCTGCCGAACATCAGTTATTATGTGGTGTGCTCTTCTTTTCGTCCCAGAATCGGATTTCTGGACATGTAACCAAAATCCCGCTATTTTTCAATAAAACAGTAAAAAGCTGGAGAAATATAGAAAATTGGGGTTCTTGGCACAACGCCCCGAAAAGGGGCATTCCAATTTTCATGAAGGCCAATTGCATCTAATTGGAATTATAACCGCTCGGAGCCTGAATCATCGGTCTCGACCCATTTTATTGGTCACCAAGTCATTTAACCCTGGGGATTACCGAATAACCGCTATTAGGCTTTTTCAATGTATCTGCATTTGGCCCCATGCCGCGATTAGGATTCAAAATAGAGTAAGCAATCACGGGGGGGGGGGCATTTTCCGAGCTGGCTAAATCCATGACAGTTCAGCCAGGATATTTTTATTCGGTATCTGGGCCCACATTAATCGTTGATCTATGGTAAGGAAGAAAGGTGTGGTTTGGAGCGATTTGATTTGGGTTGCAATTCTATAAGAAAGGCGAAGGGATAAATTTCTCTATGATTAGAGCATTCAGAGGAAAGACACCACAGATCGCGGCCTCTGCATTTGTGGATGAAACAGCTGTCATCATTGGTGATGTGGAGATTGGTGAGTCAAGTAGTGTTTGGCCTGGTGCTGTTATTCGGGGCGACATGGGGAAAATACAGATTGGGAAAGAAACAATCATCGAAGATAATTGTGTTATTCACTCCGGGGAACCAGGGTCAAAAACCGGAGATGTCCGTATTGGAGATCGAGTCATCATTGGTCATGGTGCCGTTTTAAATTGCAAATCTGTGGGAAACTATGTCCTCATAGGGATGAACTCTACGGTGCTCCATAGTGCTGAAATTGGCAATTATTGTATTATCGGTGCGGCAACTTTGGTGGGAGACGGAAAGCTGATTCCGGACAATTCATTGGTTTTGGGAGTCCCCGGGAATATTAAGGGTCCCCCCTCAGAAAAGCAGATTTGGTGGATAAAACATGCATATGAAGACTACAAAGATTTGATTCAAGCCGCAAAAGAAGAATGAAGTGCCAAAGGGTGTTCCCCAATTACCAGAGTTGTTCGATCGTTGCTGTAAAGCTCACCCTTGCTGCTGTCTAAAACTAAAATCGCATGTTTTAGACAAATATGTTTGAACGTATCACCGGAACCATCCTGGCCGATAACATTTTATGGTCGGTAGCTACAGTGATTACCGAACATGTTTGGACTCGCTGCAACTACCTGTTTCGCTGGTATCAAGGTCCGCTTGTGGATTCAAACCTACCGTTTTTAAGCATTCATTCCGGCGCAATTGAACAGCTCGGCTAAATCATGATCCGCTCGACCTCATCGAGCGAAACCTGGTCGTTGCGCCGGTCGTAAAGGCCGGTTGTTCGCGCGGACTCATGATTTGCCATCTGCTGGGCCACCTCAAGCTTGCCGCCGTTGCGCAGATATTCGGTGATTCCCGTAGCTCGGAAACTGTGGCAGCCGATTTTGGTGCGCACGCCGGCGTCGCGGGCACGGCGACGGATCATGCGATAGACGTCGGCCTGGCGCATGGGCTTGTCCGAAAGCTCCCGCGAACGCCCGCGCGCCGTGCGGAAGAGGTAGCCCTTTGCGTCCGTAGCGATCCCAGCCCCATCCAGATAGGCGTCGAGGTAGTCTTCAAGATTATGGTGGCAGGGCATCTCGTGGCGCTTGCCCCCTTTTTCGTGCAAGCGCACCCAGGTGCGGCGGCCCTGCACGTAGACATCATCGACACGCATCTTGAGGACGGCGCCGACGCGTGCAAAGGTGTAAATCATGATCCCGATCAGCGCACGATCGCGCAGACCAAGGGGGGATGTTGTGTCGATGGCGTCAAGCAAGGCGCGGGCCTCGTCGGCCGTCAGCACCGGGGTCTTGCCTTTCTTGGCCACATGCGACGGTCCCTTGACCGCGCTGGCCGGGTTTTGGGGCACCACTTGGCTGACGACCAGCCAGTCGAACAACATCCGGATCGCGGCCAGCTGAAGCTTGACCGAGGGCGCCGCGATTTTGGATTGCAACCCCTCGATGTAGGCCGCCACGTGCACCGGGCGCACCTGGCCCAGCTCACGGATGCCATGCGCGGCGCACCAGTCGGCGAAAGCGCCGCCCGCTTTCGCATAGGCCTTGCGTGTGTTCGCATTCCGGATGCGTGCGGTGAAAAATTCGACGACCCGTTCGGCGGTCTTTTCGTCTGGGGCAAACAGCGCCGGCAGCGCTCCGTCGATCCGCTTTCCGATGACCATCACGCCTTGTTCCATCTTCCCCCCTGTCCGGCAATATAATGAATGATAACGTCCTTTATCATACATAAAAAATTTTAAAAATGGTAACTGCAGAAACCCATTTTTTACGAGTTCATCAATTTTTCGACGCACTCTTTTCCGGACGGCAATGACATGGCCCGTTGGTATATTCCTATGGTGGGTTATGTACCTTTGTTTAAGGGACCCAATCTTACGGTTTTAAGAATGTTTCAGATAATTACGGGAGAATTGTTTGCCAAACTTCAGACTTACTTTTATGCTGACCCTGTGGATTCAGTGTTTAAGGCACCTGGTGGGGAATGATACAGTCACCGAACAAGTATGACATTCTTGAAAGCAGATGACGGCATGAGTGAAATTGAAAAGCAAAATCCTATTTCTGACTACGCTAAACTTCTTGCTGAGGTTAAGTCGCGCGTCCAATCGGCGCAGTATGCCGCACTGAAAGCGGTCAATACTGAACTGGTGAGGCTTTACTGGGATATCGGGCGGGTGATCGTGGAACGGCAGGCCGGAGAGACCTGGGGCAAGGCGATTGTCCAACAGCTGGCTGGAGATTTACAGCAAGAATTCCCTGGCGTTGGCGGCTTTTCGGCATCCAACCTCTGGCGCATGAAAGCTTTTTTTGAGACGTATCAAGGGGTTGAAAAACTCGCACTGCTGGTGCGAGAAATCGGCTGGAGCCATAACATCGTCATTATGGAGCGGTGTTCCGACCCTCTGGAGCGTGAATTCTACATCCGCATGACCCGCAAGTTCGGCTGGTCAAAGAACGTGCTTGTCCACCAGATCGATAACCAGAGCTACGAAAAATCCCTACTCGGCCAGACCAATTTCGATCAGGCACTGGCACCGGAGTTTCGCGCCCAGGCCAAGTTGGCAGTGAAAGACGAATATACATTCGATTTTCTGGAGTTGGGGGAAGAACACAGCGAAAGGGAGTTGGAACGGGCGCTGATCGCCAGAATCGAAGATTTCCTGCGAGCCATGGGAGGCATGTTTGCCTTTATGGGTAGCCAATACCGTCTGGAGGTGGATCAAAAGGAATATTTTATCGATTTGTTGCTTTTTCACCGACGTTTGCGCTGTTTGGTGGCTCTCGAATTAAAAATTGGCGAATTCCAGCCGGAATTTGTCGGTAAGATGCAGTTTTATCTGACCGCTCTGGACCGGCAAGTACGACAAGATGATGAGAAGCCGTCTATCGGCATCATCCTCTGTAAGGAAAAGAGTCGTACTATCGTCGAGTATGCCTTGCACGATGCTCGCAAGCCAATCGGCGTAGCGACCTATGAGATCACCAAAACCCTGCCCAAGGAATTAAGAGGACAGCTTCCCCAACCGGAGGAAATTTCAGCGTTGCTGGAAGGGATTGAAGAATGAGGTACAATCTCTGAAGCCTGGTTGGAACAAGAATTCAAAGTTTTTAAATCCCGTTATCGGTAATCGGGATGATGCTGTAAAAGGATTGTAGACTGTCGCTTCAGATAGGCCAGAAACATACGGATTGTTATTTGAAACCTGTAGTTTTTATGTTGAAGTTCTATTTTAGAGAAACTTTTCCAGTTGTTTTTTGACAAACATTCCACCCAAATTAATGAAGATCACTTTATCAACTATTTTTTATTATTAGCGGATATTTTAAGTGATTTATTTCAAGTAAAATAAGGTTGCCATATTGATGGTAACGCCCGTAGATCACCTTCTAAGCAAAAATATAGTCATAATTATTAAAAAAAGCATATTTTTACAAAATGCTATAACGAGCATAAACAAAAAGAATTTAAACTATGTCATTCTCATAATTTTCTTTTAATTTTTTTTGCTTTCTTTTTTTATAATATTGTATTATTTTCCCCTTGTCTCTGTACTTTTCAATAATTTTTCCTCTGACTATCTTCTTTTCACCTTTTGCTTTTACTAATAAATCACCAATCAAATTCAAAAAAAACTTATCAGTTTCCTTGTCATTTGATCTAAAAAAATAATAGGAAACTATTTTGAATAAAATCATATCAAATATATATGATTGTTTAGATTCTTTAATAAGGATGTTTAAAAAATTCTGATAATCGGGTCCTTTTAAATCTGAATATATGAAAACAGAGGTAAATAGTTCCATATCACACCTGTTTTCATTTCTTAAGTCTTTTCTAATTTTATCTCTGATAACTGCATTTAATTTTTGAGTACCAATTAAAGTAAACAATGCCATTTGATTTAATAGTGGTATAAAATCTTTTGAAATAAATAAATTTTCATCAGTATTTTCCTTGTCTTTATTATTTTCAAAATATCTTTCAAGATAATATTTATAAAGACTTGCAAATGCCAATGAACATCGAATTATTTGATTATATGATTCATCTTTTAGGCCAGGTAACTTTGTTTCTTCTGTGTTCTTTAATATTTTCGCAGCGAGAGACCAATGTATTTCAAGCCGGCGAATTGGGCTGATTTCATGTCTTTTATACTTAATACCTTTTTCTGGTTTGATTGTTTCTAAAAATTTGTCAGTGACTTCTTCAATTTCTTTTTCATTTGGTCTTTTTTCAGGTAGCTCGTTAATAATATCATTAGAAATAGATTTAATGATCGGCTTTTGACCCATAAAAGCTTCATCAAATGAATATTCGCAATCATCAATTAATGCCAGTATTTCTTTAAATTCATTGTTCATTCTTTCAACAATAATTTTTAGGATATCTGATTGGTCCCTTTTTATTCCAGTGAAGTAATCAATTTCATTGATAAAGAATAAAAAGTTATCTTCGTGTATTACATACTCTAAAAAAGTCGATTCATATTCCATATATTTCATAAGGAAATACTGGAAAAAACATGTAAATCTAAATCTTACATATGTTTCAGAGTTTTCAACTTCGATTATAAGTATTCCTATTGTAAGAAAATGTTTTAAAACCCCGTCTGATAAAAAATCAAATCTCAAATTCTTTAAATAATCATAAATGAAATTTATTAATTCATGATATGGAATTCTGTAGTTAGGAAGTTCTTTATCTAACATCTCCTTGGCAATTTCAGATAATAGGCGCTGTTTATTAGTATAATCAAATTGATCAGAATAAATTTCCTTTTTTGATTGTTTTTTGAAAAGACGTTCTATAAAATTCTCCAACATTACAGCTTGATTTATCGGTCGATAATTTTCTTGCTGTTCAATTATCCATAGAAACATCGAGATGGCCAATGGAGTTCTGGGCAAATTTAGGGTGCTAAATAGTTCTATAATTTTTTCAAACTTTACTGGAGATTCAAAGGCCTCATTATTGGAAAACCACAACCGTATAAGTTGTTTAATTTCTTTTGTTTTGAAGCTTTGAATCCTAATTGTCTTAAAGGATTTGTAAAAATCAAATGAAAGATGGCTTATAGGTATTGCACCGTCAACAATTTGGTTACTGGTAGCAATAATCTGTGTTGATGGGCAATCTTTAGTGACTTTCATTAGTTTGTTTAAATCTATTCTATCTGATTCATTAAAACTAATATTATCTATTAGCAACACAACTTTATGGTCCTTTAGAAATTCATGAACTGAATGGATAGATATATGCAAAAAACGGCTGATAATTGTTTCTATTTTTTTACCAGACATGACTTGAAAATCATAACACACTGGTATTTTTTTGTACTTATATAAATCCTTAGTTAATTCCAGAAAAAATTTATCTAATAAAATAGTTTTTCCAGACTCTTTTGTGCCATAGATAATTATATTTTCATCGCTCGCTAATATTTGTTCAATTGTATAATATTCATCTTCTTCTCGTTCTTCTGAATTAATTCTAACAGATAATTTTGGATGAACAAATAAATCATCAATCCTCTTTGGAGCTTTTGTATCTGTGTTATAGCTAAGCAGATGTTCATTGATCGAATCGAAATATACATCTACCAAAATAGTAACTATCTGTGTTTCTTCATATATCCTTGTAAGTTGATAAGGGTTTGGAATTAAAAAGGCTGCAATTCCATTATCATCTCCTAATGATACATCAGGACCAAACTTTTCCTTTTTATGATAATATTTACGATTGCGTACTTCTATTCTACCATTAAAAACGTCGTAATCAATTACTGAGTAGCCATTATAATAATTTTCATCAGTGTTTCTTATGTTAAATGTCCAATTTGATGGTGCAACTGAAACAAATAAACCTCCATAGTAATTGGTATTAACCCAAGAATCACCCTGGTGACTATGGCCAGTGAATACAAGATTGTAATCTCTCTGAAATATTTCTCTTATAGACTTAAAATCAAAATCCGCAAGCCATTCTATAGGATGATGCAAAATTGCAATTTTTAAGTCACAATCCTCTATAATTTTTCTTGAATCTAATAGTTGTCTTTCACCTAATAGTATTTTTCCTCTATCAGATCGGCTATCATAACATCGCCAACAAGTATTTAAACATGAGATCCCAATATTTAGCGTATTTATGTTTGTTTTGAATACAGATTGATAATTTGTAATAGAATGTTCATAGGGATATTTATTATGAAAAACCTTTTCAAACTCTTTATACTTTAATATCCTTTTAATCCCACCATCTTTTTTCGATTCAATAAAAGAATTAACCTCTTCGGTGCAATTCAGCATTGCGCAAAGGCCATCTTCCTCGTATTTTTCATCTTCACTTCTTACAATGTCATGGTTTCCTGGGCAAAATAAAAATCTATCACTTCCTAAATTTAAACATTCCAAAATTGGTTTTATTATTTTCTCTTCAAAGGTTAGAAATGCTAAATCTGCCGAATTTTCGAAACTTTCTCCACCCTTATCTATCAAATCTCCGGAGAATACAATCAAGTCTATCTGTTTAACTGAATGAATTTCTTCTAAATCTTTAATTAATGCTCTTATAGTAAAATTCTCAGCATCAAACAAATTATCGCTCGATAGATGAAAATCTGATAAATGTGCTATTCTTAACATCACAAATCCCTTCAATTTTGACCAATAGTATTCGGAGAATTGAAGCAAAAAGTATTAAGTAATCTTAAATTAACATTATAAAATCAACACAATTTTTTAAAGAAAATCAAGAGATTTTAATTTAACTATTGAATAGTTTTTTACAAAGATATTCTTGTTTGACGCATAGAACCCAAAATAAAGATGGCTGATAATCACAAATTTACTGTGAGCTTTGATACAGATAGACTGGCATCACAATAGCCTACAAAAATTGGCATCCTCGTCTATCGATAATGCCCTCTACAGGCTCAACCCTTTCGACGTCATAATATTAACTATTTGATAAAAGTTAATATTGGTTGAATCCGCGCCAGGTGCCGTCAATCGTGGATTTGCGGCGATTTGGCGGCATAGCTTGGATTTGCTTGTTGATTTTAATATTAACTATATGGTATAAAACAGCAATAAAATAAATATTTGGAGGTCCCATGCAGCTTTCCATTTTTCCGGAGGAGATTGACACTGCGAACCTGGTCGCCCAGCGAGAGGGCAGAGACGTATTTTACCGAATCTGGATCGAGGCGCACGGCCGAGACGGCTTCCTGGTGTTCAAGGAGTCCGGGGTCAACGGGTCGGTCCGGGACCGGCGCACCTGGTCGTTCACCGATCGCGCCAATGCCGAGAAGTTCATGAACAGTAAGGTCAAGGCCAAGACCAATCCGGACCGCAAGTCCCCGCGCAAATACACCCGTTGCCGAACCGCCGGGCAAAACCCCGGCGGGAACCTGCCACATTGAGGACCTACAACCCCAACCAGAACCACCCTCAAAAAGGCCGGCGGATCACCGTGGCGCCGATCCGCCGGCTTAAGGACATCCAGGCCATCAAGAAAATGCTTGAATCCACGCCCCGAGACTATTTGCTTTTTGTCCTGGGGATCAACAACGGGTTGAGGGTAGGGGACTTGCTCACGCTCACCGTTGGTGATCTGCGCCACCTGAAGCCGGGGGAGGAGATCGCCATCATCGAGGGCAAGACCGGCAAGCGCAACATCCTCATGGTCAACAAGGCCACCCACAAGGCCCTGCGGGCTTACTTGGCGGCGACGGATCCCGATGACGCGACCCGTTGTTCCCGAGCCGCAAGACCGGGCGGCCGATCACGATCCAGGCGGTCAACGCCTTGGTTAAGAAATGGGCACACGCCATCAACCTGAAGGGGAATTACGGGGCGCACACCTTGCGGAAGACGTTCGGGTACATTCAGCGGGTTGAATTTGCGGTGGGGTTCGAGGTCCTATCCAAGCGCTATAACCACGCAAGCCCGGCCGTTACCATGCGCTACCTGGGGATTACCGACAAAGAAGTCAATCGGGTCCTCTTGAATGAAATCTGATGAAAAGGCGCCATGAATAAAATGACTATTTTGGTAACGCACATACTCCATACCTCGGTGGAAGCTCTTCGCATTAAGGATGTATAACCCCTTCCCATTTCGGGGACCTGCTTTCGTTCGCTATGAGCGATCTACACCAATTAAAGGGGAACGATGGAGGGTATACATTGCGGAAAATGGTTGAGTGCATTCATCGTGTTGCTTTACAGTTGGCTTCAAGGTACTGGCCAGTAGTTGCAATCATGCAAGCCCGGCTGACACCATCTGCTATCTGGGGATTACCGATAATGAGGTATGTTCTGGGCGTTAAGACTGTTTGAGGAAGCTTAGCGTGCAGTTTTTCCCGTTTCGTGATCAGACCCCTAATAGGCAAAACCATGCAAAAGAAACCAACCGTCAACCACAATCCCCAAAATAAGATAACGCCTGATGATTGCCGACCACTATCTATTTCGGCAGCACCGAATGCATTGGCGGAACGGATTAAGGAGCTGAATTGCCTTTACGGTATTTCAAACCTGTTGGAGAACCAGGATGTGTCTCTATCATGGATCATGCAGCGTGCCGTCGAACTCATCCCCGCGGCCTGGCAATATCCAGATTATGCATGTGCCCGCATCAGAATCGATGGCAAGGCATACAAGTCCACCAATTTCAAGGCGACACGCTGGCACCAGAATGCGAAAATCATTTTAA
>NZ_BBCC01000062.1 GCF_001311845.1 Desulfosarcina cetonica JCM 12296
CCACGGATACCTGGACGCGGCGTGCCCTGACCCACCGGGCGACCCACCTGGCGGCCCTGCGGTCGAGTCGCCTGTATGGCCATTGGGACCGCTACAAGCGTGCCGTCCTGGACCTCAACCGCGTCCTGGCCATGGCCGGCAAGGCCTTTGGCGCCCATCTCTCCCTGGCGAATTATACCACATCGGCTCTCACGCCGGTGCGCAGCCGGGACCTGATCCGCTCGGCCGAGACTTTTGCGGATAATCCGTTTTACCCGGTCTTTTCCCGCCACCTGCGGGAACTGTTCGATGGATGGTCGCCCGATGGGGTGGGCTTTTCCATCAACTTCATGAGTCAGGCCCTGTGCGCCTTTGCCCTGATCGGCTTTATCCGTCAGATCCTGCCGGCGGCGCGTATCGTCTGTGGCGGCGGTCTGGTGACCTCCTGGCTGAATATCCCCGGAATTAAAAATCCCTTTGCCGGCCTGGTGGACGAGCTGGTTGGCGGGCCGGGCGAGGCGCGCCTGCTGGCGTTCTGCCTGCCGGAGCGGACGCCAACACCACCGGAAAGCGGATATGCGGTCGACGCCGAGACCATTGCCCGCTATTTGTCGCCCGTGCCGGTGCTGCCCTACGCGGCCTCCCGGGGGTGCTGGTGGAAGAAATGTGCCTTTTGCCCAGAAACGGCCGAGGACGCCCGCTACCGGGCGACCCACCGGCGGGGGTGATGGCGGAACTGACGCGGCTGCCCGGCGGTGGCGCCGGCCTGATTCACTTCCTGGACAATGCCCTGGCGCCGCGTCTCCTGGGTTTTTTGGCCGACCATCCGCCCGGAATTCCCTGGTACGGCTTCGCCCGCATCACCGCCCATCTGACCGACCTTGATTTTGTGCGCCGCCTGAAAAAGGCCGGCTGCAGGATGCTCAAGCTGGGAGTCGAATCGGGTGATCAGGCGGTGCTGGACGCCCTTAACAAAGGCACCGACCTTGATATGGTGACAATGGCGCTGCAGACCCTGCACCAGGCGGGCATCGCCACCTATGTTTACCTGCTTTTCGGCACGCCGGCCGAAGACGAAGCGGCCGCCGAGCGAACCCTGGACTTTACCCTGGCCCATGCCGGCTGCATCGATTTTCTCAACCTGGCCATCTTCAACCTGCCTGCCCATAGCCGTGAGGCGGCGGGACTTTCAACCCTTGACTTCTACGCCGGAGACCTCTCCCTTTACCGTGAGTTCACCCATCCCCGGGGCTGGAACCGGGACCGGGTCAGACGTTTTCTGGCCGGCTGGTTCAAGCGACCGGCGCCCATCCGCGCCATCCTGAGTCACGACCCGCCCTTTTTTACCTCCAACCACGCCCCCTTTTTTGCGCAACCACAGAATCGACAGGCAGCAACGGTCGGTCCCTGAGCCGAATACCCGAACAAGCGTTTCAAACAGTTTCTTCGAGGTAGTGCAGAATTTCGAGGGGATGGTAAACGATGTTGGCGCAGCCTTGGTCTTCAGGTCACCGGCGCCCTTGAATCCCCAGCTGACACCCACCGCCTGCATGCCCGCCGCCTCGGCCGTCTGCACATCGACGATGCTGTCACCCACAAAGAGCATCTTGGCTGGCGGCAGGTCGAGTTGCCGGGCAATTTCCAGGGCCGATGCCGGATCGGGTTTGACCGGAAACCGCTCGCTCTGGCCCATGACCACGCCGAAATGCCAGCGGTCGAAATAGTGTGCCACGTAGCGCACGGTGAAATCGTGGGGCTTGTTGGACAGGACCGCCTTGGGCAGACCCATTTTTTCCAGCCTTTCGATCAGGTCGAGGATGCCGGGGTAGGGGCGGGTTTTGCGGTTCCAGTTGTCCCAATAGATTTCGCGGGCGCGCTGGACGCAGCGCTCGATGAATTCCTGCGAGCGACCCTCGATGGGCAGGGCCCGCAGTACCAGCATCTTGATTCCGTTGCCGATAAAACGCCGGTAGTCGTCCAGCGTATGGCCGGGAAAGCCGAACTCGGCCAACATCCGGTTGACCGAGGTGGCGATATCGGCCAACGTGTCCAATAATGTGCCGTCCAGATCGAAAATGATTCCGCGGATGCCGTGGCGGATGGTTTGTTCCGTATTCACCGTTTCACCTGTTATCCTTCATCGGACCCGATACCCCATGCGCTTCAGTTCATCCATGATCAATTCACGATGATCGCCCTGGATTTCAATGCTGCCGGCCTTGACCGTGCCGCCGCTGCCGCATTTTTGCTTGAGCGTTTTTGGCCACGGCTTTGAGGGTTTCCGCATCGCCGGGGACACCGCTGATGACGCTGACGGCTTTGCCCTTGCGGCCCTGGGTGGCGCGCCGAATGCGCACGATACCGTCACCGGTACCGCGGGTCGCGGACTGATGGCAACGGCAGCGATCGAGGCGCTTGTTGCAAACCGGGCAGGTGCCGCCCTGCTCGGTGGAGTAGACCAGCCGGCTGTTCGGGGTGTCGTTGGTTTTCATGACAGCTTTCAATGGGTGGCCGTGGGGCGCGTCTTCAACCACGACCGGTTTTTGCCGATTGGCCGGTGCCAACCCGCCTGAATGGTTAAAACGATACCTTCTGCCGCAGGGCTTTCAATTTTCCCCGCCGGGTCTTGCCGTCCATGCGCCTTTCCACGGCAGCCCGGCCGGGTCGGGTGGGGCGGCGTTTTTTCAGCGGCCGGATGGCCATGCGAATCAACTGGGCCAAGCGTAGCAAGGCCGCCTCGCGGTTTTTCTCAAAGGTGCGATGTTCCTGGGCCTTGATCACAATAACGCCCGTCTTGGTAATACGTTGGTCCCGCAACGCCAGCAGGGAGGCTTTGGCTGCCGCGGGCAGCGATGAAGCCTGGATATCGAAACGCAGATGGACTGCCGAGGCCACCTTGTTGACATTCTGGCCGCCGGCGCTGGGCGCGGATGGGGCTGATCTCGATTTCACTATCCGGGATGGCCAATCGGTCGTTGATTACAAGCATGGGACGGGTTCCTGACAATCCTTCATCGCTTATCCAATATACAGACAATATTGAACTCTTCTTCGGGTTTGGCAACCCCGAAGGTGAGAAGACGGCGGGTTTCCGGAAATCTTATGATCCGAGAGGTGCATGGATATCAAACATGATGGACTCGCAAAAAGTTACATTTTCGACGATTCGTAAAAAGCCCGAGATCAAGGCTTGCGAATCCTGAGGAATGAGGCGTACTTTTGCGTACGCCGCAGTGACGAGGGATGAAGCGTAACGCCGATATCGGGTTTTTTACGAACCCGTCAAACATGCAGGCGCTGGGATCTCAAAACATAGGCCACGGCAATGCCGATCAGAAACCCGGCGGCCAGGTTGGTGGCCAGCGTGATGCCCAACACGAGAACCGGCACGAACAAATCCTTGCGCGTCTGCATGTCCAGGAGGGTGAGGCTCAATTGACCGCCGGCGAAAATCATCAGGATGCCCAGGGCGGACATGGGCAACAAATAGATTACCGCCATGAGATGCTCGCCCAGAAACAGTGCCATGGTGATGAAAAGGGTTCCAATGATCAGATTGGAGCCGGCCGTGCGGGCCCCGAAGCGATAGCGCGACGCCAGACCGCCGGCGCCGTGGCACATGGGCATGCCGCCGATGAAAAACGACAGCAGATTGGCCAGGGCCATGCTGATGCACAGCGCGATAGGTCACCCGCCGGCCATTTTCAGGAAAGTACTGCAATGACAAATCGGCGTTGGCCATCACGGCATTGCCCAAGGTCATGGGGACCTGCGGTAGCACCAGGACCAAAAGGGCGAAGGTGAAATCCGTGACCGAGGGCATGCCAAAGGGCATCCAGGGGGGAAGATTGACGCCGATATGAATCTGGTCGAGGCCTTCACGCGTGCCCACGAGCAAACCGGTTAGCATGCCGGCCCCCACGACGACAATGGCCGCGGGTAGTCGCCGGTTTTCCAGCAAGAGAAGGGTGAGCACGCCCAATAACGTACCGATGACCAAGCCGATGGGCAGCGGCCCCAACCCCTGGACACTCAGGTAGGGCTCGGCGGCATGACGCAGAACCTGCAATTTGGCGTTGCCCATCATCAGCTTGACGCCCTGGGAGACCAGCAACACGCCGGTGGAAAGTTGAACGCCGCGGATGACGGGCTTGGGAATATAGCGTCCGATCCAGGCGATGGCCCCGCTGCCGCCGATCAGAATCAGGAAAACAAAGATCCACAGGCTGGCGGCCTGGATCTGCACCGCACCGATTCCGGTGGCAATGGCATAGGCACCGATCACTTTCATGGGTTCGACGGGGGTGGTGACTTTGAAATAAAGCCCGGAGAGAATGTAGAAGATGCCGACACCGGTAAACAGCCCCACGGGATTGAGTCCATTGATCAGAATCATGCCGATCGCCAAGGGCAAAATCGTTCCCAGATCACCCAACGACCCGGCCAGTTCCATGCGATTGAACCGATAGACCGATGCCGCACGGTTGACAGATGATTGAATGGTTGCTTCCTGATGCCCGTTCATCGCCGCCTCCTGCAATCTGGGTTTCGATGATCCAAAGGGGGGTGTCCCAATTGACAGACTATCACGATAAATATTATTATCGTGATAGTAGAATGACGCGGCCTGATTGTCAAGCACTTGTTGATGATGTACGATCACGCCATTTGCCAGGAACGGATGACAACGATGGGCAGGGTGGAAATGGGGAAGAATAAAAAAGGCCGTGACGCCGGGCAGCCGGATCGGCAGGCGGTGCTCATGCAAGCGCAGAACTACAACGGTCGGATCTTTTCGGCGCCGGATCAGGAAAAATGCCTGGATGCCGTCCAACTGCATCAGTTGGAACGGGCTTTCCGGGATTGGATCGACGCGGCCACGCGGGCTGACGTGCGGGTCTCACGCAGACGGATTTTTCTGATTTTTCTATTGATCCGCTACACGGGGGCAAAACTGAACGAGGTCCTGAGCATCGATCCGGAAAAGGATATCGATTTGAAGCGCCAGCGGGTTCGATTCGGACGGCTTCAGGCCGATGCCGGCCGTTCCGCGCGAACCGTCCAGCTTTCCGAAACTCTCTGCCATGAGATAAAGGCGCTGGTCACCGAACTGGCCGATACGACCGGCACCCCGCCCATGCTCGATGTGGATCCGGGATTCGTGCGGCGCAAATTCTATGAACGCGCCGAGGCCTGCGGAATTCCCAAACAGCTGGGCGCGCCGGAAATCCTGCGCAAGTCGCGCGCCGTGGAGTTGATGCAGAGCAACATGCCCTTGCCGGCGGTGCAGATGCTGCTGGGACATTCGACCCCCAACCTGACTTCTGCCTATGTCTCCTTTTCCGAGGATGACATCCAACAGGTCACCCGGATCTTCATGGAAAAGGAGTCCCAGCGCAAGACCAGCGCGCGGAACACCTTCTTCGGAAAGATCCAGGCCATCCACCGGGGAGATATCCAGGCCCTTGTGGAACTACTGACCATCGACGGGCATACGATCGCCACGGTGATCACCAATGGCAGCCTCCAGCGGTTGGGACTGAAGGTGGGTGCCCTGATAACCGCCGAGGTCAAGGCCCCCTGGGTGATCGTGCAAAAGGGGCAAACAGCTCCCGGATGCAGTGCGGACAACGTTCTCGATGGGGTCGTGGCGCGGATCAACCCGGGCAAGGTCAATACCGAGATGATCGTGCGACTGGCCAGCGGGACCGAGGTCTGCTCCTTGATGACCACCCGGAGTTGCCGCCGCCTCGGTCTTGCCGAGGGGGATCCGGCCCAGGTCTGCTTCAATGGGTTTGCCGTGGTGCTGCTGGCGGAATGATTGCGCATCTCCACGGTGCGGGACCATCGATGTGCCGGGCGCACCACCGTTGATGCAGGGTTGCCTCAGGAAGCGATGCCGCCCGCCAAAGATTCGTAGACCCGGTACGTGGTGACATCACCCAGAATCGTGTCGATTTGACCTTGAAGGGCGATGCGCTGTTCGCTATGCAGCCAGCGGTTCCAATCCTCAAGGCTGTTCCAGGTGCTGATGACCAGATATTCTCCGGGGCAGTCCAGGCAGCGAAAGGTTCGTCCGGTGATGTATCCGGGTTGGACGGTGGCCAGGGAGCGCATCTTGACGATCAGCGGCGCCAGTTCGGTGGCTTTTTCAGGATTGGTGAAGGTGCGTTGGATCATGACGGTAATGGCCATGTTGACCTCCTTCGATGGGATGGATGAGAGGATCGTCGTCATAAACCTGATGGGAAAAAACACTGATATTCCAGCCTAACGCCCCTTGCCGGGGTTTGTCAAACCGATGCGTAAGCCCGCACGCGCGACCTAAAGAATCCTGGTTTTTTGTGATGGATTAGGCTATTTTGATTTCTCAAGCAAACGGCCCGTTGCCGTCCTGTCGGTCGGCGATTCCGATGACGTGGGGTCTTTGGATGCATCAAAAACGGAAGAGGCGCTCCATATGCGATGGTTTGGTAAGAAGAAAACGCTCACCGGTCTGGCACGGACCTGTGGTTGAGCGGCGAAAATCGGTCCGACGGTCCTGTCGGAAGCCTTGAGGGGGCTACCCGCCCCCACCGATTCGAACCTTCTGGTCGGTTTCGATTCCAGCGACGATGCCGCGGTCTATCGCCTGACTGACGACCTGGCGGTGGTTTCCACGGCGGACTATATCACGCCGCCGGTGGATGAACCCATCTGGTTCGGCCGGATTGCCGCCGCCAATGCCCTTTCCGACGTCTATGCCATGGGCGGCCGGCCGGTGACCGCACTCAATCTGGTGATGTATCCCGAAAAGAAGCTCGGGCCCGATATCTTGCGTGAGATTTTGAAGGGCAGCCATGAGAAGGTGACCGAAGCCGGCGCCAGCCTGGCCGGCGGGCATTCCACGGACAATGAAGAGCCGGTTTTCGGGTTGGCCGTTACCGGTGTGGTTTCTCCCAAACGGATTTTGACCAACACCGGCGTTCGACCGGGAGATGCCCTGATTCTCACCAAACCTTTGGGCACCGGCGTACTGTTCAATGCCTGCCGTTCCGGCCGGCTGCCGCGCCGGGAACTCGATCCGGTATTGCCCCTGGTGGCCGCGCTGAACGGACCGGCCATGACGGCGGCCCTGAACCATCCCGTGCACGCCTGTACGGACATCACCGGCTTTGCGCTTGTCGGGCACAGCTTGGAGATGGCCATGGGTAGCGGGGTGACGATCGATATTGAATACAGCGCCCTGCCCATCCATCCGAATGTGCTGGAGATGTACGCCAAGGGCGAGACGACCGGCAGCAACCTCGCCAACCGGGGGCTGGTGGCCGGGAAGCTGCATGTGGCGGCAGGTCTTTCAGCCCCGCAGGAGGAGCTGCTGTTTGATCCTCAGACCTCCGGCGGCCTCTTGCTTGCCGTGCCGACGGACCAGGCCGATGCACTCTTGCAGGCCCTGCATGATGCCGGTATCGATAAGGCCGCCATCATCGGACGGGCCCATGAAGGGGGGGCGGCGGGTATCCGCATCGTCTGATCCTGGCGAAGCCGTCAACCATTGAGAAGTTCGGAAAAATAGATTAAAGAAAACCCGTGGTATCTGATTGATGCGCTGGGAGCGATCATCCGTGACAACCCCTTTTATCTGGCACACCACCATGAAAGTCATTTCTTACCTTACGGTTTTTCTCGTCATCGTTGGTATTGCCGGGTTTTCGGCCATGGCCCAGAAACAGGAAGCGGCCAAGGAGCCGTTGATTACGCTGTCGGTCAAGGACGAACCGTTGGGCGATGTCCTGGACACGATAACCGCTGAAACCGGTTATCAATTCAAGCTCAACGAACAGTGGCAGGATTGGCCGGTAAGTGCCACCATCGGTAGTTTGCCCCTGGAAAAGGGACTCAAACGTTTACTCCGCAGCCTGAACTACACAATTGTCTGGGAATCGGAACGGACGCTTTCAATCATGGTTTATGGAAAGGCCGAGCCCGGTGGCTCTGGCCCGGCGGTGCCATTTCGCGCGCCGCCCCCGGTCGAGCAGGAGATGGCCGAGCCGGAATCGGTGGATCAGGAAACCCAGGAAGAACCACCGGAGGAGGAGATGGAAGACGCCTCGGAGAGCGAAGCCGGTGATCTGGATAATTCCAAAATTGATATGGATGCCTCCGACATACAACCGGTCGAGGCCATCCCTCACCCACCGGAGCTGCCGAACGCACCGAAAACCGGTGCGTTGCCCGGACGCGGTAAAGCAGCGCAAGAATAAAGAATTTACCGATAGCCTTGCCCCCCTGGAAACAGCGGCCAACGGTTTTTCGTTCGTCGCTGTTATGTTATTTTTTCCCGCATTTTTTTGCTCTGACGGCGGCATCAAGGCCTCTTCCCATGGTCGCCTGCGCCTCCCTTCCCGTTGACCTGCATTGCATGGTCGAGCCGGATGTTTACCTTATCGCTTACCAGACGCTTCCATAAAGGCGCTTTATTCGGTGCCAATGGGTGTGAAACCCTGGGGAGACCCGGATTCCGGGTTAAGGAGGTGCGCGATGAACCTGCTCGATCCTACAGCCACGCCAGCCATGCGGAATGCGCATGCGAAACGACCCAACGGCCTGGACGACCTGCGTTTTGACAATCGTTTTGTGCGGGAGCTGCCCGCCGATTCCAACCCTGTCAACCGCCGTCGCCAGGTTTACGGTGCCTGCTACTCGCGGGTCGACCCGACACCGGTGAAAGCCCCCCGTTTAGTGGCCTTTTCCCCGGATATGGCCGATCGTTTAGGGCTCTCTGATAAAACCTGTCAGTCGGATCGCTTTGCCCAGGTGGTTACCGGCAACCGGCTGCTACCCGATATGCAACCCTTCGCCATGTGCTATGGCGGCCATCAGTTCGGCCATTGGGCCGGCCAACTGGGGGACGGCCGCGCCATCAACCTGGGGGAGGTGTTGAACCCATCCGGCGAACGCTGGGTCCTGCAATTGAAGGGCGCCGGTCCGACGCCTTACTCGCGTACTGCCGACGGACTGGCGGTACTGCGTTCGTCGATTCGCGAGTTTTTGTGCAGTGAAGCGATGTTTCACCTCGGCGTGCCCACCACGCGGGCATTGAGTCTGACCCTGACCGGTGAGGAGGTGGAACGGGACATGTTTTACGACGGCCACCCCAAGCTGGAACCCGGGGCGGTGGTCTGCCGCGTGGCCCCGTCCTTCATCCGTTTCGGCAATTTCCAGATCCTTACGGCCAGGGGAGACATGGATCTCTTAAAGAGGCTGGTGGATTATACCATCAGAACCGATTTTCCTGAATTGGGTGAGCCCGGTCCGGCCACCTACGTTTCTTGGTTCGAGACCGTCTGCCGCCGAACCGCCGAGATGATCATCCACTGGATGCGGGTGGGGTTCGTTCACGGGGTGATGAACACCGACAACATGTCCATTCTCGGCCTGACCATCGATTACGGCCCCTATGGCTGGCTGGAAAATTTCGATCCCGGCTGGACCCCCAACACCACCGATGCCGGGGGGCGGCGTTACCGCTTCGCCCATCAACCGGGCATTGCCCAATGGAACCTGGCCCAGCTGGCCAATGCGATCTATCCGCTGATCAACCAGGCGGAGCCGCTGGAAGCGGCGCTGGCCGCCTATGCCGAGCAATATCAGACCGGATGGCAGACGATGATGGCCAACAAGCTGGGACTGGTCGCCTTTGAAAAAGAGATGGATCAGGGCCTGATCGATGAACTGTTGGCGATCCTGGCCGCCGCCGAAACGGACATGACGATCTTTTTCCGGCGCCTGGCCCGACTGGACGCGGATCAGCTGACGGCTGCGGCAGCCACGGCGGAGGCGATTCCCAATGAATTGATGGCCGCCTATTATGTGCCTGATCAACTGACGGCTGAACTGCGCGGTCGAACCGGCAATTGGTTCAAAACCTATGCCGCGCGAATCCGGCGGGCGGGGATTCCCCAAAAGGAGCGCCGGCGCCGGATGGATGCGGTCAACCCCAACTATGTGCTGCGCAACTATTTGGCCCAGCTGGCCATTGACAAGGCCGAGACCGGCGATTTTTCAATGGTGCATGAATTGCTCGCCCTTTTGCGCCGGCCATACGATGAACAGCCCGATAAGGACGTCTATGCCGCCCGCCGGCCTGACTGGGCCCGCCACCGGCCCGGTTGCTCCATGCTCTCGTGTAGCTCATAAAAAGCGTCTCAGATGAATCCGTCAATAATAATACCAGATGGTCCCGTAGTCGTGGACGCTCTCGCCGATGGCGGCGAGCCGCTGAAGATAGTCCAAGATGGGCACATCCTCGCTGATGTGCGTCTTTGCCGTGCGGGAGATATTTTTTTCCCAGGGGTGGAACTCATAAAGGCGCGAGCCATCCGGCAGGATCGAGATCAGGTCCCGGTGAACCGTGGCCCGCAGATAGTTCTTGCCCAAACCGGGAACGTTGTAAACCGCTTCGTCGGTTCGTGACAGGCCGGGCAAAAGTCGCGCCTCTTCTTTCTGCTCCTGCAGCAGTCGGGCAATCGGGACGCGGTAATCCAGCGTTTCCTCTTTGCCTTTGGTATTGAAGGTGTAATAGGGATCGATGCCGATACGGGTCAGGATCCGCCGAAGGAAGGCAGCCTCGAACCGCCGCGAGGCGAAAAAGGTGTAGACCAGCTGGTTATAGACCGGGATCCCCCGTTTGCGCAGACGATCGACGGCGGCGGCGGTGTCCGGCGTGATTTCATAGCTGTGCTGCGCGTGGGTGACCACCGCGACCTGCCGACGTCCATTTTCCCGAAAGCGGGCCAGGATGTCCGCGAGAGGGCCCGTGATGCGCATAGGCAGGGTGACTGGCGTACGGCTGCCGATGCGGATGCGTTCGAGCGTTGGAATAGCGGCCAAGCGCTCCAGGATGGCCTCGATCTCGGCATCGCTCATGGCCAGGGGTCGCCGCCGGTGACCAAGACTTCGTGAATGGCCGGATGGGCGCGGATCCACTCGACGGCGGCGTCGATTTTTTCTGCGATGCCATGGCCCCGGGTTGCATGGCATCGTCAATCTCCCAATTGCGCTGGCAGTAAACACAGATCTGGGGGCACGTATTGAAGGGTTTGAAGATGCAAATGGATGGGTAACGGCGGGTAATCAGGTCGATGGGCGAGGTGTCGGCTTCCAGCATGAAATCCAGGCAGTGGCCAAACCGTTGGGCTTCGGCCATCTTTTCCACATAGGCGGGGGAGGGGATCACCTGGGCACGGATGGCCCGATCTTTTTCGGCGTCTTGCGTATCATCCATCAGGGACAGGTAGTAGGGGGTGATGCCGAAGGGCAGACCGTTGGCCCGGGCCTTTTGAATCGCCTGGTATTCCGTTTCCCGTAATTTCAGCAGTTGGGCAATCTCATCCGCTTCGCGCAGAATATGGGCCACCTGCCAGGTCCAGTCCTTCCATTGATCGATGGATGCCTGCATGCGTGCACAGATCTGCTGCTGCCTGGCCTCACGCTGTTTTACCGCCTCTTGATCCAGCCCGGAAACAAACTTGGTCAGGCGCAGATTCATTTCGGCATAAAGTTCGTCCAGTTGGCGAGACCGTTCGATGGCCGCCTTGCGGTGGGCGTAGCGGCTGGGAATCAGGTGCAGGTCAGCCAGTGTCGACCCTGGGCCGCGACCCTGAAGACCCAAAAAAAGGTAGAGGAGTTCGGCGTAAAAGGCCGGGGTCAGATCCTGTCGCGGATTGTTGTGGGCGATGTCAAAGATCGCCCGAGCAACCGAAAAGCGGGCCTTGTCCTCGCTGCGCCGGGTCATCAGCCGAATCATTACCTTGGCGCAGTCGCGGACGCGGACGATAGATCCTTCCGAAATGGTATCGTAGTCGTCGAAAGCCTCGAACATCATTTCGTTGGCCATGCGCGCCAGGCTGGCGCGCAGGTCGTCAACCGAATGGGTGTGTCGGGCAATGGCAAAAATCTCCGGTGCCTTGGCCTGGAGATAGGTCGGATTGAATTTTGATGTATCGATCATGGCTTTTTTCTTTCTCACGAAAACAAACTGTTACCAAAAAGCCAACCCGGATGGCAGGAAACGCTCAACGATGGACCGACGGCGATGGTGTGGGTTGGAATGCTGTCGAAGGGTCACGTTTCGATGAATAGTTGAAGTATAGCAGAACAGGGCGCTCGGTCAAAGGCCTTTGGGCGTGAATGGCGCGTCTTCCCGGAAAGGGACACCGTTGGCGGATCGTATGGTCCGCCGGCGGCCCTCCATCCGGTGGCCATACTGGATCCTTTGGTAACGATACAGGCCGAATCGGAAAGAATCAGGCTCCGGATACTTTCGTATCATTTCCAAATGCAGTTCCCCTGGGGAAGGGCCGGCGGAATTGCTTTTCCATGACTTTCCCGATAAACTCATTGATCGAGTGCCCAAGAACCCTTTCATTAGAAAGGCTTACGTCATGCCTACCTGCCAATGCCTGTTGGTGGATACGCACGCCCATCTGTGTGCGGCCGATTTTGATGCCGACCGGGAAGCCGTGCTGCAGCGCGCCCGGGAGGCCGGCGTTGGCGCGGTGATCGCCGTTGGAGAAGACCTGGCCGACGCGCATCGGAATGTCCGACTTGCCAAGACCCACTCCATGCTCAAGCCGGCTGCCGGTCTCTATCCGACGATCCTTGACTTGGCACAGGCCGATGCCATGGAGACCTTTATTCGTGAACAACGTTTCCACCTGGCTGCCATTGGAGAAGTCGGCTTGGATTTTTGGGTGGTCAAGGATGAACCGCAAAGGGCACTTCAGCAGGAGATTTTCGAACGCTTCATTGATTTGTCCATTGAATTGAACCTGCCCCTGAACGTTCATTCCCGCTCCGCCGGCCGCCACGTCGTGTCCCTTTTACTGCGACACCAGGCGCTGCGGGTTCAACTGCACGCCTTTGATGGCAAGGCCGGCGCCGCCTTGCCGGCCGTGGAGGCCGGATATTTTTTTTCCATCCCCCCCTCGGTGGTCCGTTCCCGCCAGAAACAGAAGCTGGTTCGTCAACTCCCCTTGTCGGCCATTTTGGTAGAGACCGACAGCCCGGTGCTGGGCGCCGTACCGAACCAGCGCAACGAACCGGCCAACCTATGCTTGGCCGTCACGGCCATCGCGCAGATCAAATCGATTCCAGTACTGGACGTCGTTGCAGCGGTGGTGGAAAACACACAGCGGTTGTACGGCGAGGATATTCAAGACGGCTGAAGGGCTGCCTTGACGTCGGGCCGGAAATATTTGCGGGAATCCTCGGAATCGGCAAACAAGGCTTCAGCAAACTATATGGATGGGTAAGGCGCTGGAATGGTCGGGGCGAGAGGATTTGAACCTCCGACTCCCTGCTCCCAAAGCAGGTGCGCTACCAGACTGCGCTACGCCCCGATTTTTGGTTGCCCTCTTACCACTGTTTGCTGGGTTGGTGCAAGCGCTGAATGAGGTGCTTTCGCCGGGTTCGGGTGATTTTTGGAAATGGTTAGAAACTTGACAGATTCCTGGTCAGATATTATTTTTTTCGTTTGATTTTTTTGCATGGTTTAGTTTATTTGCTAATAAGGTCAGGTTGCGCAAGGCATCCTGGTAAATCGTTTTTTCCGTTAACGATTTGCGAGAGTGGCGGAATTGGTAGACGCACTGGACTTAGGATCCAGCTCTGGCGACAGAGTGGGAGTTCAAGTCTCCCCTCTCGCACCAAATTTGATCCCGGCGTCGCTTTGGGGTGTCGATGGAGCGGACGGGGTGGCGATAAAAGGTGCACATGCACACCGATCCGCTCCAGCCGGGCGAGATTTTCCGGTTGGTGTGAAATCGATAATATGTCCGGGAGATGCCAAGGGAGCCCTGATGCGTGTTGCGTCGGGGCATTTAATTTTTACCTGAATTGATTCGGTCAAGGCGTGGGTGGGCGGCCTCCACGCATGCGTCAGGGCAGATTCAGGGTCAGAAAGGATGAATATGAAGGTTACCGTTGAAGATCGCAGCTCCGTAAAAAAAGTCATGCACATTGAGATTCCCGATGCGGATGTGAGCCATGCGCTGGATGATGCCTACAAATCTTTAAAAAAGACCGCCAAGGTAAAAGGCTTTCGTCCAGGGAAAACGCCACGTGGGGTGTTGGAACGGCTCTACCGAAAGGACGTGCATGCCGATGTGGTTTCCAAGCTGATCCAGGATAATTATGTGCAAGCCTTGACGGAGACCCAACTTAAAGTCGTCGGTTCTCCGGTCGTGGATCCACCGGAATTGAATCCAGGAAGCGATTATTGCTTTACAGCAGAGGTTGAAGTTCACCCGGAAATTGCCGATATTGACTTCGCCGGTCTTCAACTCACCAAGACCCTTTATCAGGCCACTGACGAAGAGGTGGATGTTCAGATTAAAATGATGCAAAAAAATATGGCCAAGCGGGTCCCCATCGATGAAACACGCCCTGCACAGATCGGTGACTTTGTTCAGGTGGACTACGAAGGCTTTAAAGATGGCAACCCTTTTGACGAGGCTAAAAAAACCGAAAATTTCGTGATCAAACTGGGTGACGGCCATATTACCCAGGATTTCGACAATGGTGTGGTCGGGATGAATCCTGGAGAAGAAAAAGATATTACAGTCACCTTTCCCGAGGACTATTTTAACAAGAAGCTGTCCGGGCACACCGTGGATTTCAAGGTGAAACTCAACGAGATTCGTAAAGAGGAGCTGCCCGAGATCGATGATGCGTTGGCCAAGCAATTGGGCGCTTTTAATACGATTGATGAAGTTCGTCAGAAGATTATGGAGAACCTGAAGCAGGGGTACGATAAACGCAGTGAACAGGAACTCAACGAACAGATATTCAGCCAATTGTTGGAAAAAACAGAGTTCGAGGTCCCCGATGTAATGGTGGACTATGAACTCAACCACATCATATCGGATGCCGAACGCTCATTTTCCTATCACAACAAGACATTCGAAGAAGCCGGTATTTCCAAGGAAAGCCTTGCCGAAAAGTATCGTGACACGGCGGAAAAGCAGGTTCGCCGGCAATTGATTCTGGGAAAAATCATCGAACAGGAAAAAATGGAACTTTCCGAGGATGCGCTGCAAAGCGGCTTTGCCGAGATGGCTGAGGTCTACAATCAACCGGTGGAGATGGTCAAAGGCTTCTACGAAAAGAGCGGGGATCAGCTCGAGCTTTTTAAGCATGCATTACTTGAAAAACAGGCGATTAAGCTTATTATGGATAGGAATGAAATCGAATCTGTGACACCAGAAACGACTGCTACGGGTGATTCAGCTTAGGAAGTTGGGGGCATGCTCACGGTGGTGCCCTGTGGCGGGTATGCGGAAAGATACAGGGTTTGCAGTGGCATTCGTTTCGTCCCATATTTTCCAAAGCCTTTAATTTTATGGCATGAAAACGGTGTAAAGGAGATTAGAGAGTGGCATTAATACCGATGGTCATCGACCAAACCAGCAGGGGGGAAAGGGCTTACGACATCTATTCGCGGCTCCTGAAAGATCGAATCATTTTTTTGGGGACCGCTATTAACGATGATGTTGCCAATCTGCTGATCGCCCAGATGCTTTTCCTCGAATCCGAAGATCCGGAGAAGGATATCAACCTTTACATCAATTCGCCCGGTGGCGTTGTCACGGCGGGTTTGGCGGTTTACGATACCATGCAGTATATCAAACCCGATGTGACCACCGTATGTATCGGTCAAGCGGCCAGTATGGGCGCCTTGCTCCTGGCTGCAGGCGCAGCAAAAAAGCGCTACGCCCTTCCCCATGCGCGCATTATGATCCATCAGCCCATGGGGGGATTCCAGGGCCAGGCTTCGGATATTGCCATCCAGGCCAAAGAGATATTACGCATGAAAGACGCGCTTAACGATATTCTGGTGCGCCACACCGGGCGGAATATCGACGACGTCCAGAAAGACACGGACCGAGACTACTTCATGTCAGGGATGGAAGCAAAAAACTATGGGATCGTTGACCATGTCATCACAAATCGCGATGACCTGGACAAGATAACCGACACGGAGGCATGATATGGCCAAAAAAGATGAGCCCAATGATAATCTCTTTTGTTCTTTTTGCGGGAAGAATCAGAAGGAGGTTAAAAAGCTGATCGCCGGGCCGGCTGTTTATATTTGTGATGAATGCATTCAGCTGTGTAGTGAAATTATAGAAGAAGAGAATGAAAAGGAAGCTGGCGAGTTCGAAAACTTGATGATCCCACAAGAGATCAAGACCCACTTGGACGACTATGTGATCGAGCAAGATGTGGCCAAGAAGATCCTCTCCGTAGCCGTCTACAACCATTACAAACGCTTGGATTCGAATATCAGTTCCGGTGATGTGGAGATTCAAAAAAGCAATATCCTTTTAATTGGGCCCACCGGATGCGGTAAAACCCTGTTGGCCCAAACCATGGCGCGTTTTTTAAATGTTCCTTTCACGATTGCCGATGCCACCAGTCTAACCGAGGCTGGCTACGTGGGCGAGGATGTGGAGAATATCATTCTTTCGCTTTTGCAGAATGCCGATTACGATGTGGAAAAAGCAAAGCGCGGGATTGTCTATATCGATGAGATCGACAAGATTGCCAGCAAATCGGACAATCCATCCATTACCCGGGATGTGTCTGGTGAGGGGGTTCAACAGGCTTTGTTGAAAATCATCGAGGGGACAACGGCCAGTGTGCCGCCCAAAGGTGGGCGCAAGCATCCCCAACAGGATTTTGTGAAGGTGGACACCTCCAATATCCTTTTTATCTGCGGTGGAACCTTCAACGGTTTGGAGCAGATCATCAACCGGCGTACCGGCAGCAAACTCATGGGGTTTGGAGCCAAGGTCAGTAAGGAAAAAGAGCGCAGCCTCGGCGAAACATTGTTGCAGGTCCAGCCAGAAGACCTGATTAAATTTGGCTTGATTCCTGAGTTCCTTGGGCGCCTCCCGGTCATTGCCACGTTGGATGAGCTCAGCTCCAAAAGCTTAGTGAGAATTCTCACTGAACCGAAAAATGCACTGATTAAACAGTATAAAAAACTTTTCGAAGTCGAAGGCGTCAACCTGCGCTTTACCGACAGTGCGCTTCATGCTGTCGCGGACGAAGCCTTGAAACGCAAATCTGGAGCCCGCGGACTAAGGGCGATTTTGGAATCGTGCATGCTGAATATCATGTACGAAATCCCTTCCAAGCAAGATGTCAAAGAGTGTGTGATCGGCGAGGAAGTCGTGCTTAAAAAAGAAGAACCGATCTTGCTTTACGAGCCGTCTAAAAAGCAGGCCTGATCCGCGTTAATCACTACAGAAGCCGGATTCACGGATATTCAAAGGTAAGTGAGGGCCTGAATAACGATATGGTAACTATTCCTAAATTTTTTAAGAACCAGGATGGGGAGGCGGATCGGGAAGTGCTTCCCTTGCTGCCGCTACGCGATATTGTCGTATTTCCACATATGGTCGCACCGCTTTTCGTTGGCCGCAACAAGTCTGTCAGCGCGCTTTCCAGTGCCATGAACAAAGATAAGCGGATTTTTCTGGCCACCCAGACCAATGCCGGCGTGGACAATCCCACGGAAAAAGATATCTCTGGGGTGGGCGTGATCGGAAGTGTCCTCCAGCTGCTTCGGCTGCCTGATGGTACGGTCAAGGCGCTTATCGAGGGAAAACAACGGGCTCGTATTGCGCAATATGTTCCCAATAATGAGTTTTTTGAAGTCGAGCTCTCCTTGCTGCCCGATATGCCGGGGGATGCGATCGAGATGGAAGCGCTGACACGCGCCGTTATTGACAGTTTCGGCGAATATGCCGGCATCAATAAGAGTATCTCCAAGGAACTGCTGGCGAAAATTTCGGCCATCTCCGATCCATCCAAACTGGCGGACTCCGTTGCATCGCATTTCTCTTTTAAGTTGGAAGACAAACAAAGCCTGCTTGAAACCACCGAATTGGCCAAACGACTCTCACTTTTGGTCAAACTGATCAAGCTTGAGATTGAAGTCTACCAGATGGATCAGCGGATTAAGGGTCGCGTCAAAGAACAGATGGAGAAGACCCAAAAGAACTATTATCTCAATGAGCAGATGCGGGCCATTCGAAAAGAAATGGGCGCGGATGACGAGATGGGTGACGAGCTTAAGGAGCTCGAGAAAAAGATAAAACGCAAACGCATGTCCAAAGAGGCTTCGTCAAAAGTTCGGCAGGAGTTTAAGAAGCTAAAACTCATGACGCCGATGTCCGCCGAAGCCACGGTTGTGCGTAATTATATCGACTGGATTATTTCTCTGCCGTGGTTCGGCCGCAGCAAGATCAGCCATGATTTGATTGAGGCCGAAAATATTCTCAATGAAGATCACTACGGTCTCGAAAAGCCCAAAGAACGCATTCTCGAATATCTGGCCGTTCAAACGCTGGTAAAAAAGCTGAGAGGCCCTATCCTCTGTCTTGTGGGCCCGCCGGGTGTAGGCAAAACATCGCTTGCAAAATCGATCGCCCGCGCCACAGGACGCAAGTTTGTCCGTCTCTCCTTGGGCGGCGTTCGGGATGAAGCCGAAATTCGAGGTCACCGGCGGACCTATATTGGGGCAATGCCTGGAAAGATTATCCAGTCGCTTAAAAAGATCGGTTCGAATAATCCGGTTTTCTGTTTGGATGAAGTTGATAAGATGAGCATGGACTTCCGGGGTGATCCCTCATCGGCACTCCTTGAAGTGCTGGACCCGGAGCAGAATTACAGTTTCAATGATCATTACTTGGATTTGGACTACGATCTGTCTGAAATTTTGTTTGTCACCACCGCCAACACGCTGCCGGATATTCCCCTGCCGCTGCAAGACCGGATGGAAATCATTCGTCTGCCGGGTTACACGGAACTTGAGAAGTTTAACATCGCCAACGAATTTCTGATTCCCAAGCAGATTGAGGCCAATGGTCTCAGCGCGGATGATATTACTTTCTCCAAGTCTGCCATTTATACGATTATTCAGCGTTATACCCGTGAAGCCGGCGTGCGCAACCTGGAACGGGAGATATCCTCCATCTGCCGAAAGACGGCTCGCAAGGTGGTGAATGCCAAGGACGGGAAAAAACATGTCATTTCGGCCAACACCGTAACCACTTTGTTGGGACCGCCGCCATTCAAGATCAGCCAGATTGAAGAAAAAGACCAAATCGGTCTTGTCACCGGTTTGGCCTGGACGCAGGTGGGGGGGGAGCTGCTTTGCGTGGAAACCCTTACCATGCCCGGCAAAGGGAACGTCAGCGTCACCGGTAAATTGGGCGATGTGATGAAAGAGTCTGCCCAGGCTGCGGTCAGCTTTGTGCGGTCGCGTGCGGCAAACCTTGGTATTGACAACAATTTTCATAAAGAATTGGATCTGCACATCCATATTCCCGAAGGCGCTATTCCCAAAGACGGCCCTTCGGCTGGCATCGCCATGTGTACGTCTTTGGTATCGGCTCTGACGCGACGTCCGGTGCGTCGGGATGTGGCCATGACCGGTGAGATTACGTTGCGGGGACGTGTGCTTCCTATCGGCGGCCTCAAAGAAAAGTTGCTGGCCGCCCATCGTGGCGGGATTCGTAAAGTTCTCATCCCGGTGGAAAATGAAAAAGATCTCAGAGATATTCCCAAGGTGGTTACCCGTCAGATGAAGGTGGTCACCGTGGAACATATGGACGAGGTGCTTGCACATGCGCTGGTGCTTGGGGATGGCGAGCGTTTGTTTTCCAATAGTAACATGCCCATGCCGGTGGAAAACAGTAGCTCTGAACCGACTCAGCCGGCGATTAATTAATTTTTAAGGTTGCCTGATTTTTGAACTTGACTTTGTCTGGATGAATTGGTAGCTATGCATTTCCATTTTCACTGACGAAGTGAAAAGGTTCTTTTTAAATCGGGCGGATAGCTCAGTTGGGAGAGCACCGGCCTTACAAGCCGGGGGTCACAGGTTCAAGCCCTGTTCCGCCTACCAACACTCGAAATGATACCACTTTCGGGGGCGTAGTTCAGTTGGTTAGAACGCCGGCCTGTCACGCCGGAGGTCGCGAGTTCGAGTCTCGTCGCTCCCGCCATTTTTCATAGAGAGTCCAACCAGTTAGAAAACCGGTTGGGCTCTTTTCTTTTTCCAGCACCCCGTTTGACGGCTTTTTAGACGGCTTTTTCACTTCTCACCACCCGATTGCCCATTTCCGAACGCTTTTTCAAAGGCGATGACTTCCGCTTCCGTTGTTTTCGGCGACAGGCTTTCGAGTGCCTCGCGAACACGTTCGAGCCCAATCCTTCGCAAATAGTGCTCTGTGGTCTTCGAGCTCTGGTGTCGCAAAATGGCCTGGATTTGGGCTACGTGTTCCCCTTGATGGTAAAGGATGGATGCCGTCAAATGCCTGATGGCGTGAAAGCCAAAGTGGCTGACCTTCGCTTCCTTACAAATCCGCCGCATAAACTTCTGGTTGCTGACAAAGGGGTGTCCGTAGTTTTCTCTTTGGCCTGGGTGTTCGTTCAGACAAAGAAAAACGTGGGTGTGGTCCTTGATGGGCCTGTGTTCCCACCACCACCGCAAGGATTTCCGCAACTCCTTGGTCATCGGCAGCCAATCCCATTCCAATGAGCCGTCCTTGCGTTTGCGGGTCCATAGACGTATCCGGTCATTGCCGAAATCAACATCCTGCCAGGTAAGGCGGAAAACCTCGCCACGGCGGGCGGCCAGGTGTAGGAAGGTCAATAGCATCACCTTGTCCTGACCTTCGGCCACGGCATAGATCTTCCAAAAATCCTCTTCCGGTGGCACATAGCGTGGGTGCCGAACTTCCGCCATCGGTTCCACCAGGCAGGGGTTGGGACCCGGTAAGGGTGGGTTGAGGTATTTCATTCCCCAGTTCCAGGCAGCCACAAGGTTTTTGCGGTCCTTGTTGGCCGCGTGTCCGCTTCTCTCCTCCTTCTGTTTGAGCACGTATTTCAATACGTCGCCGGGTTTCAGTTTGGCTACCGGTAAATCAGGGTCAATGACCTTGAAGAAGCGTTTGAACATAGAAACCTTTTCCTTGTAGGTCTTGGTCGAAAACCGCACTCTGGCTACGTCGAGATAGTCCTGTGCCCAATCATTCAAACAGACCGTGACGGTCGTCAAGTCCCACTCTTCGACTGGTTTTCGTACCATCTTGGCTTCCCAGTCCTTGGCTTCCTTCTTGGTCAAGAACACCTTGTTTTTCCTGTATTCCCGGCCATCCTCTGCTGTCTTTCGCACTTGGGCGATCCATTTCTTTCCTTTCTGATACGGCATTGATAAGCTCCTTTTCAAAGAACACGAAACGGCGGCCCAAGCGTATTCCACCTAAACGTTGATGATACTTCCTCACTGTCTTGACATCAAGGCCGAGATACTGTGCCAGCGGCAACCTGATTTTGTATTCTTCCTGACGATCTGAAAGTGTCAGGTTATCCTCGCCTTCATTTTCTTCCACAATATGTTATGGAACCTATCTTCTTCTTTTTTTCTTCACCCATTTTCTTGCCTAAATCTGGACCCTCAAATCAATATCCACTTTTGTTACATTGGTGTGTGGGAGGAACACGACCAATGCCAGGGATTAAACGGAAAAAATGTTGTCATTGCCATCTATTATTCGTTCCCGACCCGCGTAATAAAAATCGTCAACGCTACTGTGGCAAACCGGAATGCCGCAAGGCCAGCAAGGCTGATAGCCAGAAGCGGTGGAACCAGAAACCCGAGAACCGCGATTACTTCCGCGGAAGGGATAATGTGGAACGTGTTCAGCGGTGGCGAAAGCACCATCCGGGGTACTGGCGCACAAAACCCGATTCCCGCCTCCATGCGTTACAAGATCCCTCAAATGAACAACCAATTGATAAAACAAATAATAATGTCGATTTTGCAAACAATGCGTTACAAGATCTCTTGACGCTTCAACCTTCTATTTTAATTGGCATTATCGCCCAATTAACCGGGCATGCGTTACAAGATGACATCGTCATGGCCGCCCGTCACATGCAACAATTTGGCGACGATATCCTTAACCCTCAATGCAAAGGAGGCTGCCATGGTCGCCAAACATCCCATTTACCCCGATCGTATCCGTAAAATCCCCAAACAGTTCAGTTGGCTCGATCACCGCCTGGTCAGCAACCACTATATCGATCGTTGCACCCATAAGGCGGCGGCCTTATATCTGTTCCTGGTCACGGTCGCCGATGCAAACGGCATGAGCTATTACTCGACCCGAACCCTTTCCCGGCGCCTGGGAATGGACGAACCGGAGGTTATCCGGGTTCGCACCGAACTGGTTGATATCGGCCTGATTGCCTATCGAAAGCCGTTGTATCAGGTTTTGGCCATCGACCCCGAGCCGGTCAGAACCCATGGTGGCCTTCAGTCGGTTGAACAGATTTTCAAGCGTATCGCGGAGGGCCGGTCATGATCGATTACTCCCTTTACTGCAAAATCAACCATCTGAGCGCAAACGACGGGTTGACGGTCCCGCAAATCGCCCGGGAACTGTCCATGGACGTCAGAACCATTCGAAAGTGGCTCGACACGTCCTTCAAACCACGCCAAAGTGCACCCCGCGCCAGCAAGCTCGACCCCTTCAAACGGAATATTGTCCGTCTGCTCGAAGCCCATCCCTATACGGCCACACAAATTTTTCAACGTATCCGGGAACAGGGCTTTACCGGCCGATATTCCATCGTCAAGGACTATGTCCGCAAGGTACGGCCGCCCAAGCCAAACGCTTTTCTCACCCTATCATTCGCTCCCGGTGAGTGTGCCCAGGTCGATTGGGGGAGCCATGGTTCCGTCAATGTCGGTACCACCCGCAGACGGCTCAGCTTTTTCGTCATGGTTCTTTGTTACAGCCGGTTGATGTATGTGCAGTTCACCGTTTCCCAAACCATGGAACATTTTTTGGGATGCCATCAAAGTGCCTTTGACTTCTTCGGCAGGGTTCCCCAACGAATCATGGTCGACAATCTCAAGAGCGCCGTGCTCAAGCGCATTGTGGGAAAGGCGCCGGTGTTCAATCCCAAATACCTGGACTTTGCCGATCATTACGGCTTCACCATCGCGGCCTGCAATGTGGGCAAGGGCAATGAAAAAGGGCGCGTGGAAAACGGGGTCGGCTATGTGAAAAAGAATTTTCTGGCCGGATTGGACATCCCGGATTTTGCCGCGATCCACCCGGCGGCCCGGCACTGGCTCGACACCGTGGCCAACGTACGCATCCATGGCGAGACCCGCGAGCAGCCGATTGTGCGTTTCGAAAAGGAGCAGGCCTATCTCAATCCGTTGCCCCATCACCGCTTCGATATTGCCACCGTTTCCCAGGTCCGGGCCTCGAGCCAGTTCCGCGTGGCACTCGATGCCAACCGCTATTCGGTGCCGGCAGAGTATGCCGGCCGGCAACTGACCTTGAAAACCTACCCCGATCGGATTTGCCTTTATAATGACAATAAGCTGATTGCCCGCCACGCTCGCAGCTATGACCGCCACCAGGACATCGAAGATCCCGATCATCCCAAACAGCTTTTGCTCTGGCGCAAAAAAGGCCCGTGAACAGCAAATCGTGATGCGCTTTCTCTCCTTGTCGTCCAAATCCGTCCAGTACTATCAAAAGCTCGAACAGCGTCGCATGAACCCCTATCATCATGTACAGAAAATCGTTGCCTTAAGCGAAATCTATAGCCCGGAGGCCGTCGCCCGGGCAATGGAAGACGCTTTCACTTTCCAGGCATTCTCCTGTGAGTACATCGCCAACCTGCTCGAGCAGCGCAGCCGTCAATTGCCCCAACCCGGCGCCTTGCATCTGACCCGCCGTGAGGATCTGTTGGACCTGACGGTCGAATCGCCCGATCTGAGCATCTACCAAAAGGAGACATCATGACTGACCCGCAACCACCGGCACTTCCGCTTGACCGCAACCTCAAATACCTCAAGCTGCCGTTCATGCGTGAGCAGCATCATCCACTGGCCCAACAGGCCGCCCAAAACAGTTGGTCGCACGAAGACTATCTGGAAAAACTGGTCGATGGCGAAGCCGCCCTGCGCAAGGACCGCTCCACCCAGCGTCGGATTAGCCAGGCGCATTTTCCGGTGATCAAAACCCTGGATGCCTTCAACTGGACCTGGCCCAAGAAAATCAACCGCCTTCAGGTCCAGCAACTGTTCCGGTTGCAATTTGTCAAGACGTCGGCCAATGTCATCTTCCTGGGCGGCGTCGGACTCGGCAAAACCCATTTGGCCTCCGCCCTGGGCTACGAGGCCTGCCTCAAAGGCTATACGGTCCTGTTTGCCACGGCCATCGATGTGATCAACACCCTCTCCGCGGCCCAGGCGGCTGGACGGATGAAACAGGAACTGAAAAAATACACCCGCCCAGCCCTATTGATTCTCGACGAACTGGGCTTTTTACCGATTGACAAAACCGGGGCAGACCTTCTGTTCCAAGTCATCAGCCAACGCTATGAACAAGGTGCAATGGTCATTACCTCAAATCGCGCCTTCAAGGACTGGCCAGAAATCTTCAACAACGACAGTACGCTCACTTCAGCCATTCTGGATCGCTTGCTTCACCATGCCGAAACCATCCTCATCCAGGGAAAAAGCTACCGTATGAAAGAGCAAATCGAAACGTGATGGCCACATAAACAGGTTGCCGGATACCCTCGAAAAAGAGTTCCGGCAACCCAATTTCCCTTCTCGGGATCATGCATTTTCAGACCGCCATAAATTGTGCATTGTCAGGCCGCCGCTAACATACTGGGCCACCTCTTCGGCACTCAACGCCTGTCCTAACTGCTGTTCCAAATGTTTCACGGTTCATAAACACCTCCGTGTTTGCTATGGCAGGCCCTGCTTTGTTTCGGCTCTGTGCCGATCAGGACGGTGCCCAGTCGTCTATTGAAAGCGACCTTGTGGAGCCGGCTCGATGTCCGGCACCTGTCCAGGCCCGAGGTGGCGGGGGCCTGGTAGTTTTACGAGATTCCGCTCAAAGCGTGGCATAAATGCCTGTCCCGGCGAGGGGACACGATGACGTGTGCGTCATCAAAACTTGGGCTTGTAGCCCATTTCATTCTTGTATTCCTGGGTCATCACCTCCCTTGCGAATGTTTCGTGCTGTTGCTGAATAATCACGCTGTCGTGTACCGGCAGGCCGAGAATGTCGTTGTCCATCAGCCGGACCAGAATGGCATTCATTATCCGCGAATCGATGTTTTGTAGCGAGACACCAACGTCCGAAAACAGATGGTGTGCGATTGCCGGATGGGCCTGCTTGAAGCCCCGGACAAGGCTCGCATACGGCTTATCCCGTTTAGGTGGCACTAATCCCCGCTCATCCAACTCTTTTCGAATAGCACCACTGGCCTTTTTCTCTGTGGTGTTTATGGCGATCAGGCTCACCGCCTTATAGATGTCCCGCATTTCTGGGCCTTCGCATACGACGTAAGGGTCATCTTGATAATCGATGCCTTCGAGGTGGTAGAGCATTCGAGGGTGAAAGCCGGCGTAGTCCAACTCGATGGTCGGCTGACCATCAATCAGGATGTTTTTCCGCATCGGTTTGCGAAGCCTAAACTGGTGGTAGGCCCCATAGGCCCGCCCGCCCAACTTCCAGGACTCACGATTGAATATGCGTCGCAGGTGCTCGTGGTCCAAGACGATTTCCAACTCATCGACGCCAAGGTCCCGGAGCCGGAACTCCAACGCCAGCACCTTTTGACGCTCATCCCAGGGAATCCGGCCAATCTCGATGCTACGTTTGTGGAGGTCTTTTTCAAAGAAATGGGCTTCGGACCAAAAACGTCGCAAAAGCACGTCCAGCAAGGCTTTCCATCGTTTCGTATGAGTAATGGGAATAGAGTCACTCCCTGCCGGTATCCTGTCCCTGGCATCTTGGATTACTTTATACGGATTCCTACCTGACGGTATGAGATGTTTAGTAAAGTGCTGTATTGGTAGGACATAGCGATACTTGTGATGTTTGCTATTCAGCCGGGCGTAGCGAATCCAGACCTTGCCCTTGCTAATGCTTTCACACAGATTTTCAACCAGCCAGCGATTATCAACTATGTCGTCGCCAGTCAGTTTCACCGATATACGATGCTTGCGAAGGGAATAATTATAACGTTCCAGGTCATCCCGCATCTGCCGGGTCTGGCGTGTTTCCCGGTATCCAACGTCCTGTTTGTCTTCATTGCGTAAGACGATGACCTCTTTCTCCTCCGGCAGTCTTGGGGCCGTGCCGAAGGGGTGTGTCAGGCCGTATTCACGAACCCGTGCCCATAGGCGATCCGTGCCCCACATACGGGTTTGAAGGCCGTATTTGTCGCTCTCTGGGTCGTTGTAATGGGAACTCTGCTCTATGTAGCCAAGCCGTTCCAAAGCGTCGATAATGGGGATGAGACGGTCGTACGTGTAGTGATCCAGACGATACCGCCTATCCCGCGTATAGCGGTTTTTGTCGCGGGAATACCGCACCGGCTTGTCGAGATGGTGGGCGTGTATAAGGTTCAGAAGGATAGTCTGCAGGGCCTCCATCTGCCGGGGCCGGCTGGAAACCTTCATCAGCGATGCGATTTCCTCGAACACCGCATCCACAAGGACATCCAACCTACGGCTGGACGATTCCATCGGTTTCATCTTCACCGCATCCGCCAACCAATCTTTTCCGTCACGGGGCAAATCGTTCTTTTCTCGAGGCAACAGCGTCATTGTCTACTGGGCCTCGACGATACGAATGGTCAAACCGATGTTTTCGTATGGTGCCCATTCATTGCGACTGACAAACACGGCATCAAAAGTTCTGCCGGCATCCATCAACGGAGCCAATCTCTCTGCGACGGGTCTCTGTAAATAACCAAGCCGGTCATTGAGAAACCAGACGCTGACAGCATTGGGGTCGTGCGGGTTGTTCGGTTCACGTTCCAGTCGGAAATAGCCAATGTCTTGGCATCCCCATTTTCGAATAGCCTCCTGTCGTTCATCATAAGTGACGCCTGCCAGTTTGGTTTGAATCGGTTGAAACATCTTCTCTCGTCTCCTTGTATTTGATAAAAATAAACTGAAATCTTGGCCCACCATAGGGCGGTTTTTTCCAATGAACCAGACGAGAACATTGATAAGGAATGTCTTGATGGGGTTTTAGAATGTGGTAAGGGAAGAGGAGACGTGGGAAGGAATGCCCGTGGGATTATCTATCTAACGGTAATCACGTGTTCTTTTTTGGTCTACCTCCTTTGTTTTTATACTTGCTGGGGATTGCCTTCCGTATCCTTCGCATAGTAGCATCCTGTATGTCCTTATCGAGTTGGAGCATCTTTGTGTCGAACTCGGGACCGGTCATCGGCCTATCCTGTTCACCGCAAAAAATGCCAATCTCAACGGCCACCTTCAATGACGCGTTCCACTTTTCCTTTTCGCTTCTCAACTGGCCTAGTTCACGCTTTTCTTTGGCGTCAAGGCTGACGTTCCCATACTCAAATAAATACGAATGCTCGTCTTCGAACAGTTCAACATCGTCCATTTTGAACTGTTCCGGGGTTTCTTCACAACGGTCTTCCCAATGGATTATTGTCCTATCTCTATCGTAGCAAGGGAGCCCTTGCTCTATACAATGATACACGGCACCTGGTTCTATTGACCATCGTTTCAAAAGGAACTCCCAGGAAATCCAGCGTTCTTTTTCTGGCATTCGATTCTCCGTTCACTAACAGGGACATTATCACCTTTGAAACAGTTATCGGCAAACTGAAAGCATGGTTTAGTGGATTAGGCGGGTTGATTATTTCCACTATGGTCATTCAATCCCACATCCCGCAGAATCCCTTTTCCAGCGTGAACCGATTACATTTGGGACAGAGATAATAGGTCATGTCAACTCCACAGATGTAGTCCTCCTTTTCAATGTCGTCGTCGAGCAAATCGTCAATGTTCAACAGGTCATCGTCCTCCTCATCTGGATTGTCTGGTTGGGCATCCTCAACGGGCTCTGGCTGTTCATCAAGGACCGGGTCTCTGTGAACCGGTCTTGTCTTTATAATGGATTTTCTACGCACTTGCCCAAGGCTTGGGTCGCTGTAAAGAACTACATTGATGCCTTTACAACTTGGGCAGTGAAGCAGAACTGCGTTTTCATTGATGTTGACTAACTCCCGGCAATCCCGACAAAGGGCGGGAGCCAAAGAAATGTTTTGTTCCTTGTAAATCGGATTCATACCGAAGCCCCATTTGGCATACGCTTCATAACCGCACTTGCATTTGAAATCAGCACAAGTTCCCATTGTTCAATCCTCCTTGTCGTTGATTATTATCCAGTAATCATCGTCCGCATCGTCCAGTTCCCTTTGGATACGGCCTTGCTCCCGTTTCTCCCTGGCGATTTCTTCACTGATTCCAAAGATGATCGGCCAGTCATCCGGTCCAGGGCCGTCAAAGTCATCAAAAAAGTCATCCATGGCGGTCTCCTTCCTGCTGATCGTTGGGTTTATAGATTTCATCGGGATCTGACGAAAGGCTGTCGAGTATCTTTTCAAAACATGCGGTACACATCGAGTGAGTAATAGGCTCCCCTGATGTTTGGTCTGACGATGAAGGAGCTTCTTTCTTACCAAGGTCCTTTCCGCACCAAGCACACACGATACGATAGGTCATTGTTCTACTCCTATGACAGGAAAAGGCGTCCAGAGGGCCGTAGAAGCCCAACAAGACGCCTTCCCGGTTTGTTTGATGGATGGTATTCGTTTGGCCAAAACTTCTCACAAACGGCCTAACGTTTATCTCACGCGACCATTTTATCAGGGAGAACCAACTCTTCCAGATTGTTGTAGAGAATCAGGTTCAGCACCTTTTCCGTGTCGGCCAGTACTTTCAGGCAGGCAGAATGGACGCTCATCACCAACTGGGTGGCATACCGTTCGATGTAACGAAAGTTATTGCCGGTTGTATCCTCGATGGATTTCCCCACTATCATTGCCAGAGCCGATGCGGAGAGTTCAGCCACAATCTCTTGAAGGGGATCTTGGCCGGGCCGGAGATTGCCTTTCACGATGTGATGGCTTGCGTGTGCCAGTTCATGAAAGAAGACGCACTCCTGGTTCGTTGCCAAAGCGATTTCCTGCCGGCCGGATGAATAGTAGCCGTAGTATCTAAAATTTCCGGGAATGGCCTTCACAGAAATGCCCCAATCACGGGCACGGTCCATCAACGGCAAGTCAGGGACTTCGAGGTTTTCGTATTCCAGAGGCTCGCCGTCCGTGTCCTCAACCCGGAACACTGGGGAGACACCGAAACCCAACAGTTTGGTCTCATTTTCACCAAGGTCATCCTCGATGTATTTTAAGTACGGAACCAGAATGTATAAGGCCTTGGTCCCTTTTTTCACACGGCGGTTCACTCTGTTCCACTGGCGGATTCCCCTTGCGTCCATAGTGCCGGACAGGAAAACAAGTGTCCGGTTCAGCAGGCTCCATCCAGAGCACGGGATTTCAGGGATGGGATACATTGCGTAAGCAACAGCTTCCGGGATGTCGCCAGATTCAAAGCGTGCGATGATCTTGTCCAACGTTTCCTTCACTTTTGGTCTCATTGGGATTTCTCCTTTCATTGGGTCCAGAGACAGAAAAACCATCTGCCCGCCCGGACAAATGGTCATCGTCAATGATTGATACAGCGGGCCTGCTAATACCCGCACTGGCTACACGTGATTTTGAAATGCTTTCCGTTGCGGATCGTGATGTCGTTGCCCAGAAAGGTCCCACCGGTAAAATGGTGACCGCAATCCAACTTGAACTTACGGCCTGTCAAAACCTTCTCCAGTAGCCGTCTCAACTCGTCTGGCTCTTGATAAAGTCGTTCCTGCTCTTTGGTCATGGTGTGTTCCTTTCCGCCAAACGCAAAAGGGGCAGTGCCGGCGGGTAAAAACCGACAACTGCCCTCTCTGCTGGCTCGATTTATGAGTAAGGTGACTTTGTCCGTACGTACGGAAAACACTTGGATGGTTATGCTACTTCCAACACCTCAACCGATAATGGTGGTAATACAGGTGCTCGTGGCACGGCTCCTTGTGGTCCGAAATCCCAGTGATCCAGCCACGCTGTTCCATGATCCGCTTGGCTCGGAAAATGGCGTCTTCATAATAGTCGTGCCCGTTGAGATGAGATCGGTTCTCGACCAAATGAGCGTTTTTGATGTTCCGCCAGCGATTACCATCACCAGCACGGATTCGGGGAATGTTCCAGGTGGTATGGCTGATCGACTTGGCCACGAACTGACGAATTTCCACGGCCTTTGGCATAGATGACCTCCTTTCAAACGCAAGAAGGCCCCGGTCAAAAAAGACCGGAGCCTTCGGAAATGGATGCCCAAGGGGGGAGGGTATAAAAAATCAGAGGCGAATTGCCTCTATCTCACTATGCAGGACCCAATGAGACACACTGAAACGGGTTTGAAACTTTGGACTACGATGTCGGAACCTTGACATATGCCCGGTTCATATTACCCCCTCATGACACCTTCTTTCTATGGATTTCATTTCACATTGTGAAGAATTTTACCAATTTCATCGACACATCTTATCATTTGATAAAAACTTAACCATATAATTTTTATTGTTAAAATCTTGTATTGAGATAAAGCAAATAACCTGCATGATTTTTGCATCACCTATTGCGGGGTTCCACTGATCGACATCAAGAAAAAGCCAAACCTGTCGCGAGACAGGGACGGAAAACCACGGGTCTCATCGGGCAAGTGCCACAGACCTCTAAAAAACTAAATCTATCATTCGATGATATAAATATTGCTGTTCCAAAGATGATGGTCCCGTAAAAAGTCAAAATACGTGATTTTTAACTTCGCAACCTATTGTTTTTATTGATTGGCAAATTGCAAAAACGGCTTTTTCGGGACTTTTTTACGGCTTCATCAAAGATGGATAAATATGTTTTATTTAAACCGGGCATAATCACATCAACCTACACAAGAGAGATGGCGATATGAAAAAAGTAATAGTGATTCTCTATTCACTATTATTAGTACTTGCTATGGTGGGGACCTCTGAAGCAATAAAATTTAATATAATAGACGGGCCAAGTGGTTATATAGAGTGGTTTGAAGAGTGGGATTATCCTTTGTACGATTTATATAGATTTGGTGGTGTAAACATGACCATTTACTTGGACGGATATGATCCTATCTATGCTGAAGATGGTTATAATGAATTGGAACTTGTAGCTCTGGACTATGCCAATTTTTATGCATCTGCTGAGGCGATAGTTGTGGGCCCTGAAGGTGACAGATTTGGCAATTATTGGATTTTATCTGGATCGGCTTATTATTCAGCAGATTATTCGTCAGTTACAGATGGTTGGGGAGTATATGTTAACGAATATTATTTGTTAGATTTTGATCTTTTATACTTTAATGAAGAAGATGTGCGAATAGCAAGTTATCACATAACAGCCGCACCGGTACCGGAACCCTCCACCATGTTTCTTTTCGGTTCAGGATTATTAGGAATAGTAGGGGCCTCGAAAAGAAAACGGAAAAAAAATAACTCGTTGGATTTAATTTACTTCTAAGGAAAAATCC
>NZ_BBCC01000063.1 GCF_001311845.1 Desulfosarcina cetonica JCM 12296
CGTCCATCAGGTATTCGCGGCCGACATCGGGGTTGACCACGCAGCCGCCCGGCTCCAGAGCCAAAACCGCATGGATACACCCCAGGCAACAGCCGATGCACGGCCGAATGGTTTTCAGATCGCCGGCCCGGGCCTTTTCGGGCAGCATGGGATCGGCGATCAGGGCACGCCCCATGGCGATGACATCGGCACGCCCTTCGCGGATGAACCGGTCGGCCAATTCGGGACTCTTGATTCGTCCCACGCCCACCACAGGAATCTTGACGACCTGTCGCACCGCCTCGGCCAGGTGGATAAAGCAGCCGTGGGGCACATACATGGAGGGAATGGTCAACTGCCGCGAGCCGTAGATGCCGGCCGAAACATGCAGGTAATCGGCGCCCTGGGTCTCCAGAATCGGCGCCAGGCGCAGGGCGTCTTCCAGGGTCCAGCCGCCGTCGGCATAATCGTCGCCGTTGATGCGCAGTCCCACGGGAAAATCCTCACCGGCCTTGGCCTTGATATCGGCCAAGATCTCCAGGAAAAAGCGGATGCGGTTCTCAAACGTGCCGCCGTAGGCGTCCTGGCGGTGATTCGAATTGAGCGCCAGGAACTGATTGATCAGGTAGCCATGGGCGGCGTGCACTTCGACGAAATCGAAACCCGCCTCCCGGCAACGCCTAGCGGCGTCACCAAACGCGGCCACCAACTCGGCGATCTCCGCCAGTGTCAGTTCCTTGGGAACGCCTTTGACCACCGCCAGGGCGGGAATCGCCGAGGGCGCCACCTTGCGGTCATGGTAGGACTGGCGCCCGCCGTGCATCAATTGCACGCCGAATCGGGTGTCATAGGGACGAATCGCCTGCACCATTTTTTCCATGGCCGGGATGCAGCCATCCTCCCACAGGGCGGGCAGACCGGGCAGTTCCAGTCCCGTGGGATGCACGCCCGCCCCCCCGACCAGGATCATGCCGGCCCCGCCGCGGGCCCGGGCCGCCAGATAGGCGGTTAGCTGATCGGTGACATGGTTGTTTTCATCCACGCCGAAGTTGATGCTCATGGCCGACATGAGCAGGCGGTTGTTGGCCGTCATCCGGCCGATCTGGATCGGTGCGAAAAGATGCTTGAGAATGGTCATACAAACCTCCGGTCGAACGTGTTGACGTTAAAAAAAAATAAAACCGGTCGGTCTTATTTAAAGATGCCTTGCTATACACCGTCGGTGGGCGGACGTCAATCATCATGTCAATTGGACGTTTAAAAGGCGTATTTGAGCACCACGAAACTGGCCACCAAGAGAACCGTGAAGGCCACCGCCAAAAAATCGAAATAGCGATCGATAAACCCTTGGATCCGCGGTCCGAAGGCATAGATCAAACCGCCCACCAGGAAGAAACGGGCCGACCGGGAAATCATGGAGGCCAGGATGAAGACGGTGAAATTGATCTTGAACATGCCGGCGGCAATGGTGAAGACCTTATAGGGAATCGGGGTGAAACCGGCAATGCCCACCGCCCAGGCGTCATAGGTGTTGTACAAGGCTTCGATATAGGCCACCTTGTCGCCCAGACCGTAGAATTCGACGATGCGGTTGCCCACGGCCGCCATGAACTGCCAACCGATCAGGTACCCCAGACAGCCGCCCAGGACCGATCCGATGGAACAGACCAGGGCATAGCGAAAAGCGCGCTTCGGCCGGGCCACACACATGGCGATCAACAAGACATCGGGCGGAATGGGAAAAAAGGAGGATTCGGCAAAGGCCAACGCGAAGACCGCCCAGGTTCCGTAAGGGGTGGCGGCCCAGTGCAACACCCAATCGTAAAGACGTCGCAGCATTCAGGTTTCTCTCCAGCCGTGTTCACCGATGAGTTTGACAAAACGGCAACCGCCAAGATGGGTCTGGTGGATACCCTGTTTATCACGAACCAGCCTGACCAAGTCCTGGCTGTGGCGATCGCCCACCGGAATGACCATTCGTCCGCCTTCGGCCAACTGGTTGACCAGCACCGTGGGAATTTTGGGCGCACCGGCGGTGACGATGATGGCGTCGAAGGGACTGTGCTCCCGCCAACCGGTGGTCCCGTCCGAATAGCGGGTGACGATATTGTGGTAGCGCAGTTCATCGAACAGTTTGCGCGCGCGCGTGTACAGGGTGTAGATGCGCTCCACGGTATAGACCCGGAAGGCGATCTGAGCGAGAATGGCCGCCTGATAGCCGGAACCGGTGCCAATCTCCAGAACCGGTCCTCGGGCGCAGCTCCAGGGTTTGGGTCATCTCGGCGACGATGAAAGGTTGGGAGATGGTCTGTTGTTCACCGATGGGCAGGGGATAGTCGCCATAGGCTGGTCCATCATGGCCTCGCTGACAAACAGATGACGAGGGACGCTTCGCATGGCGTCCAGCACACGCGGATCACTGATGCCACGGGCGATGATCTGATTGGTGACCATCTCATTTCTCATGCGCTGGTATTTCATCTAGGTTTTCTCCCTGTCTGTGTCTACCAACAAATCCAAGTCAGGTCAAGCGGTTAGCATTCATGAAAGACCATGGTCGGGTCTTTCATGGCCGCCGTTGAACTTAAAATCGGCCGCTTCAAACAAAAACGCCTCCCCAAGGGAGGCGTTTGCAACCATTCGACAGCGCTTCGTCGCATTCAGATCTTATAAATCACCCGTTTTTCGGTGATGATGATATCCACATGCTTGTCATGGGATTCCATGGGAACCTGGGGCACCAACTGCTTTTCGAAAACCAGCCCCACCTTGCGGGTGGTCATGGGCAAATCGGGAATAATCCGGTCGTAATATCCGTCACCGGGGCCGAGGCGCCCGCCTTTCTCATCCATGGCAATTCCGGGAACGATGGCGATATCGATGCAATCAAGCGGAACCGCTTTGCATTTGGCCGGGTTCGGCTCGGCAAAGCCCCTGGAACCGGCAACCAAATCTTTATCCGGATTGTCCACCTTCATCAGCTTCATAGTCCCTTTGGGCGCGTCAAATGCCGGCAGCACGACGATCTTGCCATATTCGTAGGCCCGCTTGATGATGTTGTCGGTATTCACTTCATGCTCGGCGTTTACATACAGCATGACAATCTTGGATTCGAGAAAATTGGCGAACTCGAACAAGCGATTCTCAATGATGCGGGTGTTTTCGGCAAGTGCATCGCTGCCCAGCGATTTGAAATAGGCTGCGATGTCGTTTCTGATTTCCTGTTTCTTTTCCCGGACTTCGTCCATTACCATCTCCATCTCAAATTCGTTTCCACCGGCCGACACGATTCACCCAGCATCCTCAACCGCCCAAACCGTCGTATACCGGGTGTTTGGCGCACACGCTTTCGATCAAGATCCCGCCTGGTCCTCACGTCAGGTTTCGGAAAGCGCGCAGAAGGTTCTCTGATGCGGTTCAACCGGCAATCATGATTGACTAATCGGACCACTTGGGATAATAATTCGGCTGACTTAACCGTCGGTGTTCGCCTTTCATCGGTACAGCCGTTCACCACCCCGAAACCAACAGCTACTACCGCCTGCAATCCGATGTATGGCCCTGTTTAAACACGATTTTGGAATATAAGGACAGATATGCTGGAAATCAAGCTTCTCAGAGAAAATTTAGAATTCGTCCAGACCGCCATGCACAACCGCGGCACAACCGTCGACTGGGAGGCATTTACCGGTCAGGATAGCCGGCGCAAATCCATTCTGGCCGAACTGGAAGCACTGCGGCACCAGCGCAATACGGTATCCGACCAGGTGGCCCAGATGAAGCGCAACGGAGAAAACGCCGATGCGATCATCACCCGGATGCGCGAGGTTTCGGCGACGATCAAGGGGCTTGAGAAGGAACTGGGCGAATGTGAAGCGGCCATCGACGAGATGATCATGGCGATTCCCAACATTCCCCATGCCAGCGTACCCGTCGGCAAGGATGAAAACGACAACCCCGAGCGTAAAAAAGTCGGCGCCCCGCCCGACTTCGCCTTTGCGCCCCTGCCCCACTGGACCCTTGGCGAAAACCTGGGCATCCTCGATTTCGCCCGGGCGGCCAAAATCGCCGGTGCGCGCTTTCCGCTCTACCTCGGCCGGGGTGCGCGATTGGAACGGGCCCTGATCAACTTCATGCTGGATCTGCATACCGGCGAACACGGCTACACCGAAGTCCTGCCGCCCTTTATCGTCAACCGCAAGACCATGACCGGTACCGGCCAGTTGCCTAAATTCGCCGAGGACCTGTTCAAACTGGAAGGATTGGATTACTTCCTGATTCCCACGGCCGAGGTCCCGGTGACCAATATCTACCAGGAAGAAGTTCTCGATGAATCCCAGCTGCCCGTTTACTTCACGGCCTACACGCCCTGCTTCCGTTCCGAAGCCGGTTCCTACGGCAAGGATACCCGCGGTCTGATCCGCCAGCACCAGTTCAACAAGGTGGAATTGGTTAAATTTACCCGGCCGGAAACCTCTTACGACGAGCTCGAAAAACTCCTCGACAACGCCGAAACCGTCCTGCGCCGCCTGGATCTGCCCTACCGGGTGATCACCCTGTGCACCGGCGACATCGGCTTTTCGTCGGCCAAGACCTACGATATCGAAGTCTGGATGCCCTCCCAAGGGGTCTATCGTGAGATCTCCTCGTGCAGTAACTTCGAAGACTTTCAGGCTCGCCGGGCAGGCATCCGTTTCAAGGAAAAGGGCAAGAAGGGCACCCGGCTGGTTCACACCCTGAACGGCAGTGGACTGGCCGTCGGACGCACCCTGGCCGCGCTTTTGGAGAACTGTCAACAGGAAGACGGCTCGGTCGTCATCCCCAATGCGCTCAGACCCTACCTGGGCGGAATGGAAAAGCTGATCCCGTGAAACTCGATCAATTCCCGAAACACATCCAGCCCCACCTGATCCCGCAACCCGGCGGAGAGCTGATCTACCGCTGCCTGGGCTGCCAGGCCGAGCACGGCATCGCATCACTGCTCTACACCTGCCCGGACTGCGGCGCGGTATTACTGCTCCACGACAAAGCGTTCGACCGTCTCAAAGCCGTCGGGGGTGAAACCTGGCGGGAGATCTTCGACTACCGGCGCATGCTCAAGCGCCCGGCCCTTAAAGGCATCTACCGTTACCACGAATTGATCGGCCCGGTGATTCCCCTGGAAGCGGTGGTTTACCTGGGGGAAGGCCACACGCCCGTGGTCGAGGCCAACGGCATCCTTCAGGAGCTGGCCGGCATCCGTTTCTTCTATAAAAACGACGGTCAGAATCCCAGCGCCTCCTTCAAGGACCGCGGCATGGCCAGCGCCCTCTCCTACATCAACTTCCTGATTCGGGGTGGGATGATCGATGACGTCCTGTCCATTTGCGCCTCCACCGGCGACACGAGTGCGGCGGCGGCCTTGTACGCCGCGTATCTCAAGCCCCATATCAAGTCGGCCGTGCTCCTGCCGCACAAGAAAGTAACCCCCCAGCAGCTTTCCCAGCCGCTGGGCAGCGGCGCGGATGTCTTCGAGATCCCCGGTGTGTTCGACGACTGCATGAAGGTCGTCGAGGCCCTTTCGGACAGTTACAACGTCGCCCTGCTCAATTCCAAGAATGCCTGGCGCATCCTGGGGCAGGAATCCTATTCGTATGAAATCGCACAGGATTTCGACTATGCCATGGCCGACAAGGTGGTGGTTGTCCCCATCGGCAACGCCGGTAACATCACCGCCGTGATGAACGGTTTTCTCAAATTTTACGATCTCGGCGTCATCGATGCCCTGCCGAAAATCGTCGGCGTGCAATCCGTGCATGCCAATCCGGTTTACCGTTACTACAGCCAGCCGGCGGGTGAGGGACGCCGTTTCGTGCCCATGACGGTCAAACCCAGCGTGGCCCAGGCGGCCATGATCGGCAACCCGGTCTCCATGCCGCGGGTCATCCATCTGGTGGACCGTTACAACCAAATGGCCGGTGACCCCCGGGTCTTTTTTGTCGAGGTCACCGAACAGGCCATCATGGATTGGCAATTGACGGCCAATCGCAACGGTCACATCGCCTGCACCCATGGCGGCGAATCTTTGGCCGGGCTCAAGGCGGCCTTGGACAAAGGATGGGTAGCGGCAACGGAAATCGCCGTTATCGACTCGACCGCGCATGCCCTCAAATTCTCCGGATTTCAAGACATGTACTTCCAGAACAGCTTCCCGGAAGGGTTTGAGGTGCGGCCCGACCCGCGTCTGGTCAACCAGCCGCATTATGTTCGCCCGGCCCATCTGGATGCGGTGCCGGAACCGGGCAAGCCACTGGACAAGGACGCCCTTGCCGCCTTTGTCGAAGCCGTCGCCGAAGAGATCGCCGGAGAGCTTGGCTTGAAAAAGCGAAAATTATAGTATTTAAGATAATGTTTTTGGCAAGGCCAGAGGGAGGAAGCTGTATAAACCATACCGCGACGACCGATAACGCAGCCCAAAAACATGATCTTGAATGCTATAGCCGCCCCGGCTGAAATTATCCCTGGAAAAGGAGGACCGTTTGGCGCTAAGGTCTCGTCGCAACCCCGCAAAGAAATGGCCATGCCGATGAAACGGCGCGAAGCGGGCAACGCCATCCCCACCCACGGGCGCATGCTCCTCCTGGCGCTGCTGATTCTTCTGCTCCCGGCCGCCAATACGCTGGGAGCCGTGCTCTATAAGGACTACGTGGTGCGCTTCGACCGGGGATGGGATATCCTGTGTGATCCCTACGAGGTCAAAGAGGGCGACTGGGTGCTCAAGATCTTTCGTCAGAAAGGGGAGCTCGCCCATCAGGATTTCAGGGAGTTTCTGGATATCTTCAGGCGGCTCAACCCCCATGTACAGGACATCGATCTCTTGCGTCCCGGCCAGGTGGTGGACATCCCGCTGAAAAAACTGTCGCCGGGCGCCTTGCCGGGCCAATCCTCCGGAATGGTCACCATCCCGTTCGTCATGCTGTCCAATCCCAAGGAGCTGATCAAAAAGCACCTTGATGCGTATACGGTCCAAAAGGGCGACAGCATCTCCCGCCTGGTGGCCACCCACTTTGGCGGACGTTTCGGCAGCCCCACTTTCAATGAGGGTCTCAAGCTCTTCAAGGCCGCCAACCCGCAAATCAAGGATCTCAATCGCATCTATGCCGGTCAGCGGATCTACATGCCCGACCCTTCCATCCGCGAACAAAGCTGGTATGAGGGGCTCTTCGACAAGGCCGGCAATATCGTCGACAACATCGCCCAACCGGTCGCCGGCGACGCCCCGTCGAAGCCAGTGACGAAAAGTGTGCCGATACCGACAGCCGCGCCTTCCGCCGAAACGACGCCGGAACAGGGCGGGCCGTATGCCGAAGCCGCATCCATGATCGGCGGTCGGCTGATGGACAAGGGAACGCTTTATTTGCCCATGCAAAAGGGGGAGGCCTTCGAGCTGGATCTCTCGCGGTTTCCGGTGATCGACCTGCTCAACCAGACCCAGGTGATTCTGACCACCCAGGAGCGGGTCATGGACGTGGATCTGCCGGTGATCCGGACCTATTGGAAAGATGTCAAGGCGGTCAAGATCCCCGAAGGCGCATCCGCCCGGGAAATCGTTCAATCGATCCTGGCCGCCCTTGATAAGGGGGATGACACCAATCGGCTGGCCTTTGATGACAACGGCGTCACCATCAGTGTAAGCGCCAAATGGATCCGTAGCGAGCCGTCCGAAGATGGTCACGTCACGCGCCATACCTGTATCACCCCCATTACTTCGCCTGCGCAAGAGACCCATGCCGGCATCCGGCGCTACCTGGCGCAAAATGATATCCTGATCAAGGATCTTTTGCTCAACGGCGTTCCGGATCCTTCCCTACCGGCACCGCTGGAAGATCCGCCGGCAGTGGTTGAACAGATCGATGGCAGGAACCAGAAAGTCCTGATCGCGGCCTTTGCCCGACGGATGGGGTTTCAATACTCACCCGATACCCGTATCAGCTTCCCTTACGCCGGCATCCAGGTTCAGGCCTTTTCCAATCTGGTCTCCTTTGGCAATGGGCGCGAAATGCTGATCGATTTTGGTGAACTGTACGGCGATGCCATTCAAGCGATCCGTGACACCGGGCTTTCGATCGTTCAGATTCCGGCGGGTGCCGGAGCATTGGCCCTCATCGGGCAATTGCTCGACAGCGCCGGGATCAGCTATACCCGTGATCCGGTGTTTTACGCGGCCAACCGTCCTCCGGATTACAATACGGCCCTGACGGTACACGGGCTCCTGGTCCCCAGCCGACGGGGCGAAACGCTGCTCTTTATCGAATCCGACCTGCCGCCCCTGATCGGCGCGTTTATCCGCGGCCAGGGCGTCCGACCGATTCTGATTCGGGGCACTGAAAACGGTTGATCGAAAGTATTGTTTTCGATCAGTCGCTATTTCGACGATTCGTAACAAGCCCGAGATCAAGGCTTGCGAATCCTTAAGGAGGGAGGCGTACTTTTTGCGTACGCCGCAGTGACGAAGGATTCGTGTAACGCCGATATCGGGCTTGTTACGAATCCGTCAATCTTACATTCCTAGGAGTATGTGCATGTCAAGTTACCGATCAACACGAAGCCTCTGTCTGGTTGCGATTCTGTTCTTCAGTGCATGTGCCACCCAAGGCACCCACCTTCAGGACAAGAAAAAAGCCCAGGCATTAAGGAACGTCGGCGAGGCCTATCTCAGCCAGGGAAATTTCACGGCGGCCCTGGGCGAACTGCTCAAGGCCGAAAAGCTCAATCCGAACGATCCGATCCTGCATAACGATCTGGGGTTGGTGTTCATGAACAAAGAGAAGTTCGACCTGGCCATTGGTCATTTCAAAAAGGCCATCGCGCTCAAGCCCGACTATTCGTTGGCCAAGAACAACCTGGGTGGCGCCTATATCGTCGAGAAGCAGTGGGACAATGCCATCGTCGTGCTGGAAGAGGTGACCGGTGACATGCTCTACGCCACGCCCCACTATCCCTTGGCAAACCTGGGGTTGGCCTACTACAATAAAGGCAATTATGGCAAGGCGCGGCTTTTTCTCCGAAAAGCCCTTAACCTGAAACCGGACTTTTTCTTCGCCCAATTGAATCTGGGCCGAACCTACCTGGCCTTGGGGCAGTTGAATGATGCCCGCCTCACGCTCGAACAAGCCGCCAAGACCAATCCAAAAGATCCGATTTTGCTGCTGGAGCTGGGCAAGACCTACCGGGCATTGGGAGACTACAAGAATGCGGTTACGGCCCTCAAGGGGGCCATCGAGTTGAGTGAAGATTCCGACCTGGCCGTCGAGGCGTCCGATGAACTGAAAAAAGTCTACCAATAGGCGGACCGATTCATAGACCTCCAGGGAAACCCGCATGCCCACCCCCAAAGCCCACCACCATGCCCCAGCAGACACCGTTGCGGATTTGACCCGCCGCAACGCCGAGCTGGAGTTGCGCAACCAGATCCTGCTCACCCAACGGGAACAGTCGCAACGGCGCCTGGCGGAGGCCACCCACCTTCTGGGCCGGGTTACCACCGGCCTGGTCACCCTGGACGCCAACGGTTTGATCGACAGCATCAATCCCGCGGGCGCCGCTATCCTCGACGCCGACGCGGCGTTCCTGATCAAGAAGCCCTTTGGGTTGTTCATCCCCCCTCAGGATCAGGCCGTCTTCTACATCCAGCGCAGCCGCATCGGAAAAAATGGTGACCGGGCGCCCTTCGAGATCCAACTCAAGACCCCGACCGAACGGATTCGCTCGGTCCGGATACAGGTCCATCCCCTGCGGAGACCGGGCCAACGATTTCCCAACATGCTGTTGGTGGTGGAGGATATCACCGATTACCGCCAGGCCCTGGAGCAGTTGCAGGCCAGAACCGACCTGCTCAATCTGGTCTATTCGATAATGGACGATCTGGTGGTCTGGTCCACCAACGACATCGATGATATCATCATCCTAAGCCTGGAAAAATTAGGCCTGGCCACCGGGGCGGACCGGGTTCACGCCTCTTTCTTTCATTCGCGCAAAACCCGTTTCTCGGTGACGCACGAGTGGCGGGAACAGGGAACGAAGCCCCCTGCCCTTCACAATGCGCCCATCGAGGCGATTTTACCCATCATCCGGCAACTCAAAAACGTCAGGCCATCAGCGTCAACCAACTTAACGCCCTGTCGCCGATCGAACAGGCGCCATACAACGGGTTTTGCGCATCGGGAACCCAGTCGACGCTTGTGGCACCGCTTTTCTACGGGCGCTCGCTGCTGGGAATCCTCGGCGCCGACGCGGTCCGCCAACCGGTGGCCTGGTCCAGGGAACATCAACGTCTGCTCTTGCTGGTAGGCTCGGCCATCGTCAATGCCCTGCTTCGCCGTCAAATTGAAAACGCGCCTGGCACGGTGCGCTCCCGCCTGTTCCCGCTTTTCGATTCTTCCCCAGCCACGGATACCGATTCCGCCCTGGTGTATGACGGCCCCATCGAAATCGTCGACGATGACGACATGGCCATGGCACCCGGCATCGAATGGCGATTTGAAACAGACACCGGCAGCCACGCCGACCCGGCCACCCTCCTGCGGCTCACGGACGGCCGGTTCATCCACCTCGCCTGCCCGACCTGTCACCGCCACCAGCAATTGGATATATCGGAGATCCGCCACCTGGGCAGCGCCCTGAAGGTGACCTGTGCCTGCGACACCGTCATGCATGTAAAAATCGAATTGCGCCGTGAATTGCGTCGGTCCGTCAATCTGGACGGCATCATCGTCCGCAAGAAAACCGACTGGAAGGGCCTGACCTTCGATGATTGGAACAAAATCCATATTGTCAACCTTTCCCGCCACGGCATCGGCTTCAAGCTGCTCGGTTCCCTTGAACTCGGTGTGGACGACCGCTTCGAGATTAAATTCAATCTGAACAACAGGGCCGAATCGTTGATTCAGAAGACGGCCGTCGTCCGCTCGATCCATGATGCCATCGTCGGCTGCCAGTTCGCGGGCGAGCATCCCTGCGACGCCAATATTGCCTTTTACGTGCTGACTTGACTTTGCTGCATCGGCTGCGATCGGGATGATCCTTTCAGACCGGCAATGAGGAAGCATGGCATGCAAGCTTGGAAAATGCCAAAAACCGATATCCGTTCCCGGCTGCGACCCATCAGCGTCAGCATCTTTTCTCTAGGCGGCCTGTACCTCATCGCCACCGTCAACTATCTGCTCTTCCATAGCCTGGCCGAAATCTTCAGCATCGTCGTCGCATTCAGTGTATTCGTGATCGCCTGGAACTCGCGCAGCTATATCCAGAACGCCTATTTGCTGTTTGTCGGAATCGCCTACCTGTTTATCGGCGGCATCGATCTTTTACACACCCTTGCCTACGAAGGCATGTCCATTTTTACGGATTATGCTTACTACGCCAATCAACTGTGGATCGCGGCCCGCTACATGGAAAGCATTACCCTGTTGGCGGCCTTCTGGTTTCTGCACAAGGGTCGCCTTAACCATCCGTCAGCCACCGTTGCAGGATATACCATTGTCACCGGATGGGTCGTGGCGGCAATTTTTTACTGGAAGATCTTTCCGGTCTGCTTCGTTGAAGGCGTGGGTCTGACCGCTTTCAAGAAAATCAGTGAGTACATTATTTGCGGCATTTTGTTGATGGCGATCGTCGTCTTAATCTCAACCCGGGCAAAATTCGACAAGCGGGTTTTCAAACTGATCCTGTGGTCGATCATTTGCACCATCATCTCTGAACTGGCTTTCACCTTTTATGTCAACAATTACGGATTATCCAACCTGGTGGGCCACTATTTCAAGATTTTCTCTTTCTACCTGGTCTATCTGGCGTTGATCCTCACCGGCATCCGTGAACCCTACAAGCTGACCTTCTACGAACTTGAACAGGCCAACCGCCAGTTGACCGAAGAGGTCGCCATGCGGCGGGAAAGCGAACGTCAGCGCGAAAAGCTGATCGGCCAACTTCGACAGGCGTTGGCTGAAATCGACACCCTCAAGGGAATCCTGCCCCTGTGCAGTTTCTGCAAGCGCGTCAGGGATAAAAATGGAACCTGGCACGAGGTCGACCAGTATATTCACAACCATTCACAAGCCGATGTCAGCCACAGCATCTGTCCCGAATGTTTCCGGGTCCACTATTCGGACATTTCTCCCAAGGATTCCTGAAACGATCTTACGGCGGGATGTGAACGGCGTGACAGCAGCAGGATAAGGCGCTTACATCGCCCCGGCCTTTCCCTTACAGACCCCGCAAAGACTGCAATGCGCCGGATCCGCCGGACAGGGTGCCGACGGACGGGCCACCAGCGCCCGCTGATGCTCTTTCCACAGGTAGGCACGATCAATGCCCTGGTCGATGAATTCCCAGGGGAACCGTTCCTCCGGTCCGCGTTCGCGGTGGACGTAAAATGGGGGTTGACCGGCGAAGCCTTGAAGGTTTGCGGCCAGTTGCCCTGGTAGTGATGGGCGAGAAGGAGGATGTCGGCCACGCGGCGATCGCCCCGGGCAATCAATCCCTGCACATAGGCCCAACGTGGCAGATCGGCATAAACGCGTACGTTGGCCGTCTTGCGCAGGCCGTTTTGGACGGTCTTGATTTTGCCCTTCAGCTGTTTCACCGTGTCCATGGCCGCCCACTGAAAGGGGGTGAAGGGTTTCGGCACAAAGGAACTCAGGCTCACCGTGATCTCCCCCATCCTTCCCTTCCCTCGGCTGGTCTTCAGGAAAACATGCTTGACCCGCTTGACCAGCTCCACGATGGCGGCCACATCCGCGTCCGTCTCGGTGGGCAGGCCGACCATGAAATAGACCTTCAGGTTGGGAATACCGGCGGCCACCAGCGTTTCGGTCGCCGCCAGGACATGCGCTTCGGTGACGCCCTTGTTGATCACCCGACGCATGCGCTCGGAACCGGCATCCGGAGCGATGGTGGCGGTTTTGACCCGACCCTGGCGCAAGGCCTCAATCAGCGGCTCGTCCAGGGCATCGGCACGCAGGCTGCTGAAGGCGAAATGGATCGCCTTGCCGCGCTCCCGGCCGCACAGCTCACGCACACAGGGCAGATCGGAGACGGCCGCGCCCACCAGGCCGATGCGATCGGTCAAGGCGGCTCCCTCGTCCACCTGTCGATCGAGCAGCGCCAAGGGGCGAAAGCGCGGCGGCCGATAGACATAGCCGGCGCTGCAGAAACGGCAGCCATGCGGACATCCCCGCGAGACCTCGATTAAATAGGTATCTTCAAAGGTGGTGTCAGGGGTCAGGATGGTCGTGGCCGTGGGCAGGTTTGAAAGGTCGGCCACCATGACCCGCTTGACCGTGGCAGGCACATCGGCAACGGGCTCGGCCGCCGCCAGGGTACCGTCGGCATGATAAGCGGGTTGAAAAAAGCGGGAACATACAGGCCCGGTACTTCGCGGGCCAGATTCAAAAGCAGCGCCGTCTTGGGCGCCGCCGGGTCGAACACCTCAAAAAAACGCGGAATCAGCGCTTCCGCCTCTCCCAGCAGAAACGCGTCGATAAACGGCGCCAAGGGTTCCGGGTTGAGAAAACAGAAGACTCCCCCCGCCAGCACAAGGGGGAGAGTCGCGCCACGCTGGGCGGCCGACAGGGGGAGTCCTGCTGTTTCCAGGATGGTGAGCACCGCGGGTGCATCATTCTCATATGAGATGGAAAAGGCAATCACGTCGAAGTCTTCGATGGGCGTCTGGGACTCGACGGTTCGCACCCGTGGACTTTTACCGCCATCCTGTACCGGTAAAAAAGCCCGTTCACACACGAGATGATCGATCGAATTGACCAGCCGGTAAACGGTCTGGAAGCCCAGGTTGGACATCCCCACATGATAGCTGTGGGGATAGACCAGGGCGACCCGGAGCCGACCGGTGGCGGACTTCCGGATGACACCGCGTTCCCGGGTGTCTGAGGTCGCGACCATCTGTACGTTATCCTGCCGCCATCGACGCGCCCGTGCCGTCAATGGCATTCATTGGCATCAGTCCGCCTTGCGACGCAGGAACGTGGGAACGTCCAGGTCGTCATTGTCGATGACGATGCCCTTGTACTCACGGTAGATTTCGTTGGACGGCGGCTGGGTCTGGACCACCTGGCGCCGACGGATGAACGTGGGTTCCTCCAGTTCGGACGAACGGGCCATATCGGCCGGGGTGATGTCCCTGACTTTTCCGCCGTAGGTCGGATCCAGCACGCGGCTGCGGGTAACGACTTCCCGTTCCTTTTTTCTCTGTTCTTCGGGTTCACCGATGCCGGTGGCGATCACGGTGACGCTCATGGCGTCGCCCACGTTGTCGTCGATGACCGCGCCCCAGATGATTTCCGCGTCGTCACCGACTTCGTTGTAAATGCGCTCGGAGGCTTCGGTCATCTCTTCCATGGTCAGATTGCTGTTGGAGGTGATGTTCATCAGCACCCCCTTGGCACCGGAAATATTGATATCTTCCAAAAGCGGGTGGGAGATGGCCCGTTCCGCCGCTTCCAGTGCCCGGTTATCGCCGCTGGAGATGCCGATGCCCATGATGGCCATGCCGGCCCGGCTCATGGTGGTCTTCACGTCGGCGAAGTCCAGGTTGACCAGCCCGGGCATCATGATCAGGTCGGTGATGCCCTTGACCGAATGGAGCAGGATCTCATCGGCTTTTTTGAACATGTCCACCATCTTGGCGTTCTTCGAGGCCAATCCGCGCAGCCGGTCATTGGGGATGGTAATCACCGTGTCGGCGGCCTTGCGCAACTCAAAAATGCCCTCTTCCGCCTGCTGTGCCCGTTTGCGTCCCTCGAAGGAGAAGGGCCGGGTCACCACGGCCACGGTGAGAATTCCCATCTCCTTGCAGATCTGAGCGATCACCGGCGCGGCACCGGTTCCCGTGCCACCACCGAAACCGGCGGTGATAAAGACCATGTGCGAATCGGACAGGGCCTCCTTGATCATATCGGCATTTTCCATGGCCGCTTCCCGCCCCACCTGGGGATTGGCGCCGGCCCCGAGGCCTTCGGTGATCTGGGTGCCCAGCTGAATGCGCAACTCGGCCTGGGAAATGTCCAGAGCCTGGGCGTCGGTATTGGCGCAGATGAACTTGACGCCCTGGAGGTTGCCGTTGATCATGTTGTTGATCGCATTCCCGCCGGCACCACCGACCCCAATGACTTTGATTTTTGCCGAACGGTCATTCTCCACATAAGAAAACATATTGGTCATCGTCTCCCCCTTTTCAACGTTACCCGTACGGCGTTTGCCTGGTCGCCGTCGGTAGAAAGTGTTAACGCAGTTACCTGCTGTCGATTACCGGTCACCGGATCTGCCCAAGATCAGATGACCTCCTTGAACCATTTTTTCATCCGTGCGATGAGGCTATTGAAAATGTTGCGGTCGCGGATACGGAATTTCTTCTCCGGCTCCTTCCTTGCGCCGTAAATCACCAATCCCACACCGGTGGCGTACATGGGGTTGTTCACCACGTCGGTGAGGCCGCTGATCCCCCGGGGACGCCCCAATCGGGTCGGAACGCCGAAAATCGCCTCGGCGATATCGGTGGCGCCCTCCAGAAGGGCGGTTCCGCCGGAAAGCACCATGCCCGAAGCAATCATGTTTTCCATGCTGGAGCGGAAAATTTCCCGCTGCAACAAGGTAAAAATCTCTTCCATGCGCGGCTCCAGAATCTCGCTGAGAATCTGACGCGGCAGTTTACGCGCCTGCCGCCCGCCCATGCCCGGCACCTCGATGGTCTCATCGGGGTTGATCCCATCATGGATGCAGGTACCGTACTTGCGCTTGATCTGCTCGGCCTCGGCAATCGGCGCGCGCAGACCAATGGCGATATCGTTGGTCAGGTTGTCGCCGCCCAGGGCCAGCACGAAGGTATGGCGGATATTCTTCCCTGAAAAGATCGCCAGGTCGCTGGTGCCGCCGCCCAGATCGATCAGGCCGGCACCCAATTGCTTCTCTTCCTCGGTCAGCACAGCCTCTCCCGAGGCCAGGCTTTCCAAAACGATATCGCAGACGTCCAGTCCGGCCCGGTTGGCGCATTTGACGATGTTATGGGCCGAGGTCACCGCCCCGGTGACGATGTGAATCTTGGCTTCCAGGCGAACACCGGCCATGCCCACGGGATTCTGGATGCCGATCTGGTCGTCGACGATATATTCCTGGGGCAGGACGTGAATCACTTCCCGATCCATGGGAATGGCCACGGCCCGAGCCGCGTCGATGACCCGCTCCACGTCCTGGGGGGTGATTTCCGGGCCCTTGATGGCAACGATGCCGCGACTGTTGAAACCGGTGATATGGCCGCCGGCGATTCCGGCGTAAACCGAGGAGATCTCGCACCCGGCCATCAACTCGGCCTCTTCCACCGCCTTCTTGATGGATTCGACGGTGGATTCGATATTGACCACGACGCCCTTGCGCAGGCCGATGGACGGGTGGGTGCCAATGCCGATGATATGAATCTCCCGGCCGACCACCTCGCCCACCACGGCACAGATCTTGGTGGTGCCAATATCGAGACCGACGACAATGTTTCCTTCTTTAGGTCCCTGCAACGTTCACCTCCTCAAGGGCCGGGTCGGCAAGGTCGCCCGGCGCCAGCGTGATCACGATACGATTGATGTTGAACAGATCAATGGTCTGGCAGTCGGCCAGACGGCTGTCGGCCTGCATGCCGGTCATCAGTTCTCCCAGCGCGGCGAGCTTTTCACGATAATGGCCGAATCCCAGTTTGATCGCCCGTTGGGTTTCACCCATATAGACCGTGGCGCCAATCTGGGAATCCATGCGAATCTGTCGGATATGGGCAAAGGGCAGCGCACTGCCTTTCTCCCGGGTCAGCAGCAAGAGTTTCTTGACGCCGAGAAATGCCCGGCTGTCCGGAAGCTCGCCAACGGGCAGATCTGCGCGGTCGAGCCCCTGTACCCGCGGCCAGGCACCGGTATCCAACGCATCCGCGCGCTTGAACACCCGCCCTTGCCGATTGACCAGAAAACCCGACGTGTCTTTCATCTCCAACAGGGCCAGGGGGTCTTCCTCCTGAATACTGACCTGCAGGCCGGAAGGGATGTCCCGGCGGACGGTTGCATCGGCGATCCAGGGATCGGCGATCAGGCGCTTGCGCGCCACACTCAGGTTCAGGTCCAGGATATTGCAACCGGGCGTGATGCCGGCGATCTCCAGGACCCGCTCCGCTGACAGCCGTTTCTGACCGTCGACCGCGATGTGCCGGGCCTCGAATTGCCGGCTCTGGGTAAAGTAGTCATAGGCGAAGATGAAGGCCGCGCTGGTCGTTAGCAGGGCCAGGATCGACAGCACCCCCCGGATGAAACGCCTCGACCGTCGCCGGAGGGCGTCCCGGTCGACTGTCCGATCTTTGCGGAATCTGTTTTTACGCGTTGGTTTCAATCTTTTTTCGCTGTGTTATGCGCTCCGGCAGGTGGGTTTTTAAACGCCGGCCATCAATAGCTTCTCTTTATAGCGCAAATTATAGTATAAAGAAATAGTTTTCCATCAACATATTGTGGTTTTTTTCTTTCATCGATTCCATCCCGGCGGTTCACCGGCGTTGACGTTCCGCCAACACCATTTCGCCCACCCGGTAGACATCGCCCGCGCCCAGGGTCAACAGCAGGTCACCGTCCGCGAGAATCGCCGACAGATGATCGGTGCAGGCCTCAATGCTTTCCAGGCAGGTCACGTTGCGGTGACCGTGGGCGCGGATGCAATCGGCCAGGACTTCGCTGCTCACGCCCGCAATGGGTTTTTCGCTGGCCGCGTAAATGGGCAGCACCACCAACAGGTCGCTGTTGTTGAACGAACGGCTGAACTCTTCCATGAGCGCCTGGGTGCGTGAATAGCGGTGGGGTTGAAACACCACCACCTTGCGTCGGTCCGGCCAGTTGTCCCTGACGGCCTGCAGGGTCACCTGGATCTCCGTCGGATGATGCCCGTAGTCGTCCACCACGCGGATGCCACCGACCTCGCCCTTGACCTCCAGACGGCGTTGCACGCCCTGGGCCGCGGCCAAAGCCGCTTTGATGGCCGTAATGGGGATGTCCAGTTCCAGGCCCACGGCGATGGCCGCCAGGGCATTGTAGACGTTGTGCATGCCCGGGATCCCCAGGCTGAAGTCACCGAGGTTTTCACCACGATGGAAGACCTTGAAACGGCTCTTCATCCCGGCCAGCTGGATGTCGCGGGCCTGCAGGTCCGCCTGGGTGCTTCGCCCGTAGGTGATCATGCGCTTCTTGACCCGCGGCAACAGGGCCTGCAAGGGCTCGTTATCCAGGCAGAGAACGGCAAGGCCGTAAAACGGGATCCGATCGAGAAATTCAAGAAATACTTCCTTGATGGCCTCCATATCCTTGTAGAAATCCATATGCTCGCGGTCGATATTGGTGACCACGGCAATGGCCGGGGAGAACTTGAGAAACGAACCGTCGCTCTCGTCGGCCTCGGCCACGATGAAATCCCCCTTGCCCAAGACGGCGTTGCGGCCAATACTTCTCAGTTTGCCGCCGATGACCACCGTGGGATCGAGTCCGCCACCGGCCAATACACTCGCCACCAGCGAGGTCGTGGAGGTTTTCCCGTGGGCGCCGGCCACCGCCACGCTGTACTTGAGCCGCATCAGCTCGGCCAGCATCTCGGCCCGCGGAATCACCGGAATGGCGGACTGACGGGCCGCCGCCACCTCTGGGTTGGCCGCATCGATGGCTGAGGAGACCACCACCACGTCGCACCGGCGATCTGCTCGGCGGCATGGCCCACATGGATCGTCCCCCCAAGCTTGGCCAGATGGGCCGTAATCTCCGTGGGCTTGAGGTCGGAGCCGGAGACCCGATACCCCAGGTTGAGCAGCAGTTCAGCTATGCCGCTCATGCCGATACCGCCAATGCCGACAAAATGGATATGATATTTCTTCAGATACATGGGTCATTCCCAAGCAGTTGATAACAATCATCCACGATAGCCCTGGCCGCATCGGGCCGGCCCAGCGCCCGGGCCTGCTGCTGCATGGCCGCCAGACGCTTCCGGTCGGCGGCCAAGTCTTCGATGCGCGCGGCCAGATCGGCACCGTTCAAATCCTTCTGGAGCACCATCAGGGCGGCCCCCTGATCGACCAAAAGGCGGGCGTTGTACTCCTGGTGGTTGTCCGTGGCAAAGGGAAAAGGCACGAACAGGGCGGCTTTGCCCATCACCGCCAGTTCGGCCACGGTGGTGGCACCGGCCCGGCAGACCACCAGATCGGCCTGGGTGTAACGGGCAGCCATATCGTGAAAAAAGGCCTTCACCTCGGCCTGATGCCGGATCGGGCATAGGCCTCGGCCACCTGCGGCTGATCGCTTTCACCGGTCTGGTGCACAATGTGCAGCCGCGCTGGATGCTTAAAATGAGACAGGGCATCCATCACCGCCAGATTGATGGCGTGGGCCCCCTGGCTGCCACCGACCACCAGAACATGGAAGCCGTCCTTCGTCCCGGCGGTTGGTCCGCCGCTTCCAGGATCGGCTGCCGCACCGGATTGCCGCTGACCCGCTTTTTGTCCGGCGCGATGCGGCCGCGGGTATCGTCAAAACTGACGTAGACCCGCCGGGCCAGGGGAAACAGCAAACGGTTGGTGATGCCGGGCAGGGTGTTCTGCTCGCACAACACCAGCGGAATCCCCTTGAGCCAGGCCGCCAACGCCACGGGACCGGCGGAATAGCCACCCACCGCCACCACCAGATCGGCCCGTGCGTCGGCAAGAATCCCGGCCGAGGCCCACACGGCCCCCGGAATCTTCAGGGCCGCACCCAGTTTGGCCCACAGCCCCCGCCCCTTGATGCCCTCGATGGCGATGGTCCGTTGGGGAAATCCAGCCCGCGCCAGGGCCTCTTTCTCCAAGGGGCGTCCCGCGCCCACAAAAAGAACGCGGCTTTCGGCATTGCGGCCGGCAAACTCAGTGGCCACGGCGATTCCCGGATAAAGGTGGCCACCGGTACCGCCACCGGCCACCACCACGTGTAGCGGCCGCCAGGCCATGGAGGATTCAGCGACGGCCATCGCGCGCTCCGATGTTCATCAATATGCCCACCGCGGCCATATTGATCAGCAAACTGGTACCGCCATAGCTCAAGAACGGCAGGGTCAGCCCCTTGGTGGGCAACAGCCCCATGGTCACGCCCATGTTGACGCACACCTGTAAACCGATGGTGGCCGTGATGCCCGTGGCCAGAAAGGCGCCAAACCGATCCTGGGTGTTGCGGGCGATGTGGATGCCGCGCATGAGCATGATGGTGTAGAGGCCGATCACCACCAGGACACCGATCAGTCCCAATTCCTCACCGACCACCGAGAAGATGAAGTCGGTGTGCGGCTCGGGCAGGTAGAACAACTTCTGATAGCCCTTGCCGAGCCCCACGCCGGTAACGCCGCCGGTACCGAAGGCCATGAAGGAGTGCACGACCTGGTAACCCTCGTCGGTACGATACTCCCAGGGGTGCAGAAAACTCATCAACCGCCGCACGCGGTAGTCGGCACTGGTCATGAAAAACCAGGCCATGGGCGCCAGCACCGGCACCACCATGAGCAAATGGGACATCCGGCAACCGCCCACGAAAAGCATGATCCAGGTCAGGGCGGCGAAGATCACCATCGATCCGAAATCGGGCTGCACCACCAGCAGCATGACAAACAGACCCAGTACCATCACGTGGGGCAGAAACCCGACGTAAAAATCCCGCAGCAGTTCATCCTTCTTCGCCATGGAGTAGGCCAGGTACACCACCAGGCTCAGTCGGGCCAGCTCCGAGGGCTGAAAACGCAAGGGGCCGATCTGCAGCCAGCGGGACGCCCCGCCGGCGGTCACCCCCAGCGAGGAGAACGCCACGGCCACGAGCATCAACATGGAGACAATCAGCGCCGGATAGGTCAGCACCCGGTAGAGGCGGAACGGGATATAGCTGAAGCACACCAGCACGACGACGCCGATCAATGCGAACAGGGCCTGTTTCTTGAGAAAGTAGTAACCGTTGCCGTAGCTCTTGAACGCCAGGGCGAACTGGCGCTGTAGACCATGACGATCCCCAGGCCCACCAGCACCAGGACGGGGAATAAAAGGCCGAGGTCATACACCAGCGGTTGAACCGGTTGCGTTTGGCGGTGGTGGTATTCATGCCAACCTTTCCACGATGCTTCGAAAGCACTCGCCCCGGTGGGCGTAGTTGTCAAACATGTCGAAACTGGCGCAGGCCGGCGAGAGCAGCACCACATCGCCGGCCACTGCCGCGGACAGGGCCTTGGCCACGGCCTCCTCCATGGAGCCCGCCTCGATGACCCCCTGTTGCGGATCACCGGCCAGGGCGGTGACGATCTCGTCCCGGGCCTCACCCAGGGCCACTAGCGTCTTGACCCGTTGGCGCACGATGGTCTTGAGCCGATTGAAGTCACCCTTCTTGTTCTGTCCTCCCAGGATCAGAACCACCGGCCCGTCAAAACACTCCAGCGCACGTTTGACCGCATCCACATTGGTGGCCTTGGAGTCGTTGACAAACCGGATACCGCGGACAAAGCCCACGGTTTCGACCCGGTGCGGCAGCCCCCGAAACGTGTCGATGGTCTGCTGGATACCGGCGAGAGTGGCCCCGTGTTCCAAGGCGGCCAGGCAGGCGGCGGCGATATTCTCACGGTTGTGCGGTCCGACCAAATGGCATTTGGCCAAATCGAACACCACCGTCGTCCGCCGGTTTTCGACCACGGCGATGCGATCCTTCTGGATCCGGGCGCCCTGGACCACCGGTACATGGGAAAAAAGCCGCCGGCGGGAACGCAGGGCGTGGGTTTCCATCATCTTGACCACGGTCGCATCCATGGCATTGAGCACCGCCGCGTCTTCGGGCTCCTGGTTCTTGAAAATCCGCCACTTGGATTCAGCATAGGCCGAGAAACCGGCGTATCGGTCCAGGTGGTCGTCGGTGATGTTCAGCAGCACCGACGTTGCCGGTCGAAAGCTGACCGTCGTGTCCAGCTGAAAACTGCTCGTTTCGGCGACGATGACATCGGCAACGCCGTGGGCGCCGTCGGCATAGGCTATCAGCGGTGTGCCGATGTTGCCGCCGACGAAAACCCGTTTGCCGCTGTTTTTCAGCATTTGTCCCAAAAGTTCGGTGGTCGTGGTCTTGCCGTTGGTGCCGGTCACGGCGATGATCGGCGCTTTGACAAACACCGATGCCAGTTCCATTTCGCCAATCACCGGGATGCCGGCGGCCCAGGCCGGCTCCAGCATCGGCTGGGTGTGCGGCACGCCGGGACTGAGAACCACCAGGTCGGCCTGCGCCAGATCGACTGCGTCATGGCCACCGAGTCTGAAACGGATGGCATGGCCGTCCAGGCGTCCACGGCGCCCCGAAGCTTTTCGGCCGGCGCACGGTCGATGACCGTCACGCGGGCCCCGCGTTTGGCCAAAAAGCGAGCGGTGGCCACGCCCGAGCGCCCCAATCCCACCACCACGACGCGTTTGTTGTTGACTTGCATCCCGTTCTCCCCGCCTTGCCGTCAGCGCAGCTTCAACGTACTCATGGAGATCAGCGCCAGGGCGGCGGCGATGATCCAGAACCGCACGATCACCTTGGGTTCGGGCCACCCTTTAAGCTCGAAATGGTGATGCAGGGGGGCCATGCGGAAAATCCGCCGTCCTTTGGTCATTTTGAAATAGCCCACCTGGGCGATCACCGAGAGGGCTTCAATGACAAACAGCCCGCCCACCAGCACCAGGAGGATCTCCTGCTTGGTGATCACCGCCACGGTACCCAGGGACGCCCCCATGGACAGGGAGCCCACATCACCCATGAAGATCTGGGCCGGATAGGCGTTGAACCACAGGAACCCGACGCCCGCACCGGCCAGGGCGGCGCAGTAAACGGCAATCTCGCTGCAGCCGGCCACCGGGGTAATCTGCAGATATTCGGCGATGCGCGCGTGCCCGGCCACATAGGCAAAAATCATGTAGGTGCCGGCGGCGATGGTCACCGGGCCGATGGCCAGGCCGTCCAGCCCGTCGGTAAGGTTGACCGCATTGGAGGCACCCACGATGACCAAGGCGGCGAAGGGGATGTAAGCCCATCCCGGATCCGGTGTGAAGCGTTTGAAAAAAGGCACGCTCACCTTGGTGGAAAAATCGGGTACCCAATAGGCCAAAAGAGCCACCCCGAGGGCCAGCAGGAACTGAGCAAGCAGTTTCTGGCGGGCGGTCAGTCCCAGGCTGCGTTTCTTGACCTGCATGAGATAGTCGTCCGCAAAGCCGATCAGCCCGAAGCCCACCATGGATAAGAGCGCGATCCAGACGAAACGGTTGGTCAGGTCCGTCCACAAAAGGGTCGAACCGACCACGGCGGAAATGATCAGAATGCCGCCCATGGTCGGTGTGCCGGCTTTCTTGAGATGTTCTTTGGGTCCGTCGTCGCGGACATATTGCCCCACCTGCATCATGGAGAGCCGCCGGATCATCCAGGGCCCCAGCAGAAAACAGATCATGAAAGCCGTCAAACTGGCATAAATGCTCCGGAAGGTGACATAACGGAACACATTGAAGACGGCAAAGGTCGTATGCAGCGGATATAGCAGGTGGTAAATCATCGGTTACGGTTGGCTGCTTTCTTGTTTTTTGTCATCTGCCCGATACGCTTAACGCTCGTCCTGGGCCCAGCGGCACACCGCCTCCACGACCCGTTCCATGGCCATGCCCCGGGATCCCTTGACCAGCACCAGATCTCCGGGCGCCAGTTGCCGGCAAAGCTCGGCGGTAATTTCGGCCTGGCTGCCGGAAAAGATCCCCGAGGCCGGCATTCGGCGGCCAAGGGCACCGGCGGCGACCGAATCGGCGAAGGTTCCGGTGACGAACAACCGGTCAATGTCCAGCTGCCCGACCCGCTCGCCGACCTTGTGGTGCAAGGCCGACGATGCCTCACCCAGCTCCAGCATGTCGCCGAGGACCGCGATGGTGCGGCTTTCGCCGCGCAGGGCGGCCAGGGTCTCGATGGCCGCCAGCATGGAGGCCGGATTGGCGTTGTAGGTATCGTCGATCAGACGAATATCATGGCCCAGACGGCGGATACCCATGCGGCCGACCTGGGGTTCGAAGCGTTCGAGTCCTCTTTGGATGCGATCCAGGGAGACCCCCAGGATCTCACCGGCCGCGGCGGCCGCCAGGGCGTTGCCGACCATCACCCGGGACGGGGTGGCCAGGCGAACCGGAACCGAACCCGACGGGGTGACGAGCACGAAGGTCATCCCCATGGCCGTCAGCCGGATCGATTCAGCGCGCACCTGGGCATCGGGGCCGGTTCCGAAATAGACCACCGGACAATCAAGCGGCTGACCCAGGGCCGCCACTCGGGGGTCGTCGCCGTTCAGCACCGCCGTTCCGCCGGCGCGGATCGTGCCCAACAGCTCGCCCTTGGCCCGGGCGACATTGTCGATGCTGCCGAGGCCTTCCAGATGGGCCGGTCCCACATTGGTGATCACCCCCACGTCGGGTTCGCAAATTCGGCCGAGGGTGTCGATTTCACCGGCATGGTTCATCCCCAACTCCAACACGGCGGCATGATGGGCCGGGCCCAACCGAAAGAGCGTCAAGGGCAGGCCGATGTGGTTGTTCATGTTGCCGCTGGTGGCCAGGACCACGAACGTCTGACCGATCACCAATTCCATGAGCATACGCGTGGAGGTCTTGCCGTTGGATCCGGTCACGGCCACCACCTTGACCCCTCCGCGCCGGCGGTTGAATCGGGCCAGGTCCCCCAGGGCGCGCGTGGTGTCAGGGACGCGCACGCAGGCGACCCCTTCGGTGCGCATGCGCTCCAAGGGCAGGTTGCTCACTTGTGCATCGGCCACCACGACGCCCTTCACGCCGCTATCGAGCACCTGAGCGATGAAACGGTGGCCGTCGTGGGATTCCCCCGCAATGGCCACGAACAGCTGATCCGGCAAAACAGTCCGCGAATCGATGGCAATCCCGGCCAGGTCCAGCTGCGCAGAACCACACACCAACCGGCCGTCGGTGGCGGTCATGACCTTTTCGATGGTCCATCGATAGGGGCTCACCGGTTCATGCTCCTTTGCGGACCTGGGCGGCCAGCACTTCACGGGCCACCTCGCGGTCGTCGAAATGAATCGTTTCACCGGCCAGGATCTGGTAGGTTTCATGTCCCTTGCCGGCGATCAACACCGTGTCATGGGGCTGCGCGGCATCGATGGCCAGGACGATAGCGGCGCGGCGGTCGGGCTCGACCAGGTAGGCCGGGCCTGTCCAGGATGCGCCCAGATCACCGGCATTCCACCGCCGGCGGCAAACCCGTCGGACACCCGCCTCGATGGCTTCAATGATGCCCAAGGGGTCTTCCGAACGCGGATTGTCGGACGTGATCACGCTCAAGTCACTGTGCCGCGCGGCGATCTCGCCCATCACCGGTCGTTTGGTGCGATCGCGATCGCCGCCGCATCCGAAAACGGTGATCAACCGTCCGGGCGTCAGTCGTCGCAAGGTGGTGATGGCGTTCTCCAGGGCGTCGGGTTTGTGGGAGTAATCCACAAAGATAAACCGCTCGCCGCCTTCGCGGATGCGCTCCAGGCGGCCGGGCACACAGGTGCCGGCGCGGATGCCATCGGCAATCACCACCGGAGCAAGACCCAGGGCCAGGGCCACCCCCGTGGCGCTGAGGATGTTCTCCAGATTGAAATCCCCCACCAGGAGAATCGATATCGAGCGTTCCCGCCGGTGTGGCGACGCGGCCGCGGATCCCGGCAAGGTCCATGGATATCTTCTCCGGCCGGATATCGCCCGTACCCCTGGCCGCCGTGCGATAGGCCGTCGATCCAAAACGATCGGCCAACTCCCGGCCGTGGGCGTCGTCACCGTTGACCACGACACGGACCGCATGCCGGTCATCGGACGGCTTGAGGTGGCACTCGAAGAGCTTCTGCTTGCTCTGCCAGTAGTTCTGCATGGTCTCGTGGTAGTCGAGGTGGTCGTGACTCAGGTTGGTGAACACGGCCACATCGAAAACGCATCCCGCCACCCGGGAAAGATCCAGGGCATGGGAGGAGACCTCCATGACCGCATGGGTGATGCCGTGATCGACCATCTGCCGGAAAATCGCCTGCAGGTCGGCCGATTCCGGCGTGGTCACCGGATTGGCGAAGACCTTGCCGGCATAACGGTAGTTGATCGTCCCGATCACGCCCACGGCCACGCCGGCCGTCTCCAGGATCCGCTCCACCAGATAGGTGACCGTGGTCTTGCCGCTGGTGCCGGTCACACCGACGAGGGTCAACTGATGGGCCGGGTAAGCGTAAAATCGGCAAGCCAACCGGGCCAGGGCCTCCCGTGCGTCGTCGACCCGCAGGGTCACCGCATCGACCGCCACCGTCCGGCTGCAGACCACCGCCACGGCCCCGCGCGCCACCGCATCGCCTACAAACCGGTGCCCGTCAACGGAAAACCCCTCAATGGCCACGAACACGGCACCCGGAACCACCTTGCGTGAATCGTAGCACAGGGCGGTCACCTCCGGATCCGTTCCGGACGGCCGGTCATCGATGCGTTCGCCCATCAATCCATCGGTCAGTTCGGAAAATTTCATCCCTTGGCCCGGTCTCCCCGGGAGACCTGCAGCTCATCGGCGTCGCGTCCCGGCGGAATGTTGAGGTAACTCAAGGTTTCCAAGGCGATCTGACGAAACGCCGGAGCGGCCACGATTCCCCCGTAATCATGGGTTTTGGGTTCATCCACAACCACCAAGATGGCCAACTCAGGCTGGTCCGCGGGGACAAGCCCCAAGAATGAGGAGAGGTATGTTCCCTTGGCGTAGGTGCCGGTTTCGTCGATCTTCTGGGCCGTACCGGTCTTGCCGCACACGGAGTATCCCTTGAGTGCCGCCCGGGTGCCGGTTCCGCCTTCGCTGATCACTTCACGCAAGATCCGCCGCATCTCGCAGCCGAATGAGAGGAAATCACCTGGCGGACCGCCTCGGGCGTATACGTTTTGATCACCTGGCCATTGCGATCGGTGATCCGCTGGATCAGCATCGGTTTCATCAGCATGCCGCCGTTACCGATCGCCGACGCGGCGCTGATCAATTGAATGGCCGACACCGAAATGCCCTGACCAAAGGAGATCGCCCCGGTGTCGATGGCGGTCCAGGATTTGAACGGACTCAAACTGCCGGCCGTTTCGCCGGGACAGGCGATGCCCGTCCGCTGACCGAAACCGAAGGCGTACAAATAGTTGTAGAGATGCTCGGACCCCAACCGTTCCGATACCTTCACCGATCCGATATTACTCGAATATTTAACGATTTGCCGAAGTGACAGCCACCCGTGGGGCTTGGTGTCATGGATCGTGTTCCGTCCGATGCGGTATTTGCCATTTTCGCAGTAGAAAATCGTCTCGGGGGCGCACGCGCCACTATCGATGGCCGCCGCCGCACTGAACATTTTCATGGTCGATCCAGGTTCGAAGGAATCGGTGACGGTCCGGTTGCGCCAGTTGGAGCGGCCGTAGTCGCCATAGCGATTGGGGTTGAAAAAGGGATAGTTGGCCATGGCCAGGATCTCCCCGGTCGACGGGGCCATGACGATGGCCATTCCCGATTTGGCCTGGTATTCGGTCACCGATGCCTCGAGGGCCTTTTGGGCGATATGCTGAATCGTCCCGTCGATGGTCAACACCACGTTGTTGCCCTCGTGCAGCCGCTCCGAGGCCCTGGTGCCGTCGAAATGGCGCCCCAAGGCATCCCTGAACAGGGTCATCTCCGCTTCGCGGCCCTTAAGATCCCCATCGAAGTAGAATTCCAGGCCTTCGAGGCCGTGGCTGTCGATACCGGAAAACCCCACCAACTGGGCGGCCAGGGTCTTGTTGGGGTAAAACCGGCTGTGTTCGGTGATGAATTCGACACCGGTGCATTTCAGCGCCCGAACGGTCTCGACCTGCTTGGGAATCGCCTGGCGCTTGAGCCAGACGAAGTTACGCTTGGGATTGAGCCGCTCGTAAATGCGCTTCTGGGGCTGGGATAACGCCTTGGCCAGCTGCCGGGCGGCTTCTTGACGATTTTCGATGCGTCGCGGGTGGGCCCCGATCGAGATGCTGTCGATACTCACCGCCAGCGGACTGCCCTTGCGATCGGTAATGGCGCCGCGTTTGCCCTGAACCACCATGTCGCGCTCGTATTCCTTGGCGGCCCGGGCGGAAAGCCAGGCTCCCTTGAACACATGCAAGCGGACCGCCTGAATGGTAATGGTCGCAAGGGCCAGGATAAAAAGGGCGCCAACGATGCCGACCCGCAGGCGGATGCGCGTATTGACGGGGGTTGTCATGGTCGTCTCATGGTCTGTTGGGCCTGGGGGCTGATCAATCCCAGGCGGGTTCTCGCGATGGTTTCAATGCGCCCGGGCGATTTAAGCCGGGCGAGTTCGATCTTCAAGGTGCTCCGTTCCCGTAAAAGCGCCTGGTGCCGGCTCGTCTCGTGATCGATGGCAAAACCGGTGTTGACGCACTGGACGCGACACCAGGCATAGACCAGGGATTCCAGGAACAAAAGCGCCATCAGCCCGATCCACAAGCCGGCCCGGCTTTTTCCCTTGGGCCGCAGCTTGCGGTTACGCGCGCTGCCCAAGGTGTCCGATTCCCGGCCGCGCTCCGCGGCGCAATGCGCTTGGCGACGGTCATCCGCGTTTCTCCACGGCCCGCAGACGCGTACTACGCGCCATGGGGTTCCGGCGCACTTCGTCCTCGGTCGGCCGAAGCACCTTGCGGGTCAGCAGATTCACCGTCGGCCGGCGCCCACAGACACAGCGGGGCAGCGCCGGCGGGCAGGTACACGGATTGGCCATGGTGCGAAAGCGCTGTTTGACCATGCGGTCCTCCAGGGAATGAAAGGCGAGCACGCACAACCGCCCCCCTGGACGGAGCAGCGCCACCGCCGCCTCCAGAAACCGGTCCAGCACTTCCAATTCACGGTTGACGGCAATGCGCAAGGCCATGAACACCCGTGTGGCCGGATGAATCCGCTGTTTCCGTGCCGCGCCGGCGGGCACCGCCTCAACGACCAAACGGGCCAACTGGCCACTGGTGGTCACCGGCTGATGCCTACGCCGGGCGACCACCTGCCGGGCAATGCGACCGGCCCAGCGTTCTTCGCCGTAACGGCTGAACAGGCCGGCCAGCTCGCGTTCGCTCAAAGTCGCCACCAGATCGGCGGCGGTAACGGCGCTGCGGACATCCATGCGCATATCCAAGGGTTCATCCCGATTAAAGCTAAAACCCCGGCCACTGGCCTCGAGCTGATGCTGGGAGAGGCCAATATCGACCAGGATACCGTCCACGGCAGTGATGTTCAGTTGAGAAAGCAGCAGCGGCAGGTCCACGAAATTGGCGTGAACGATGTGGATTGTCAGATTGTCGACCGGCAGGATCCGATGGGCCCGTTCAATGGCATCCCGGTCCTGATCGATCCCCACCAGCGTGCCTCCGGGAACGATACGGCGGCAAATCTCGCGAGCGTGCCCGCATCCACCCAACGTCCCGTCGACGATCGTGCTCCCCGGCCGGCAGGCCAGCATGTCCACCGCTTCGGCGAGCATGGCGGTAATATGATAGTCGGACATCGGCTAAAGGCCCAGGTGGGAGATCTCCTCCCGAATCTGCTCATCGCCCATATCCGTGGCCAACTGTTCCTCCTCGCGGTCCAATTTTTCCTTGGACCAGATCTCAAAACGGGACATAACACCGACCAGGACGACCTCTTTTTCCAGACCGGCATACCCTTTGAGCATCGGCGGAATCAGCACCCGGCCCTGGCCGTCGCAGCGGCAGTCCTGGGCGGAGCCGATAAAAAAACGCTGAAACCGTCGCATGCGCTCGCTTTTTTGAGGCAGTTGAAGTATTCTCTGTTCAACCTTATTCCATTCGTTGAACGTATAGGCAAAAAGGCAATTGTCCATGCGCGTGATCATGATGCGCTCGTCGCCGCTGGCGTTGATCACGTCGCGAAAACGCGCCGGAATAATGATCCGCCCTTTGGCATCGATCGTATGAGAGGAGCTTCCCCGAAACATCAATCACCACTTTTCACCATTTTTCACCACTTAACTGGGATAAAAATACAAATTTCATCCGCTGTCAAGGGGAAAGTATATTTATGTAACATAATTTTGCTAATAATTTTTGAAAGTTAAGTAAAAAATTAAAAACATTATTCTGGGTGGAGCAAAGTGGTGGACAGACCCTAATTTACTGCCGTTTTTCGGATGACGAGTGGCGGAAAAGCCCCAATTCATCCCACACCATTTTTTCTATTGCCTGGAAATGAAGTTTAATATATCGATATCAAAGAACAATTCTCACATCCCCGAAATGCGTCAAAGACGGAAGCCAGCACAGTGAAAATCCAACAGTTTTTTTACGGCAGCGACAATCTGGCCTATCTGCTCCACCACGGCGGCCGTGCCCTGGCCATCGACGGCGGTGCCGTGGAGGCGATTCTGGATTATGTCCGTGACCGCGACCTGGTCCTCATCGGCGTCACCAACACCCACGGCCACGGCGACCATACCAGCGGGACGGACCGTTTGGTGGCCGCATCCGGCGCCCCGTACCGCGATCATCGGCAATTCGACGATGGCGAGGTGATCGATCTGGCCGGCGAGACCATCACGGTCCGCCACACCCCGGGTCACACCATGGATTCGGTCACCTTTTGCGCCGGCGACGTCATGGTCACCGGCGACACCCTGTTCAACGGGACGGTGGGCAACTGCTTCTCGGGAGATCTTGAGGCCTTCTACCGCTCCATCCGCCTTTTAATGGACCGCCCCGAGTCGACCCGCATTTACGCCGGGCACGACTATGTGGCCGCCTCGCTGGCCTTTGCGCGCCATCTGACGCCGGACAACCGCGCCATCGATGCTTACGCAGCCCGCTACGACAAGCATCACGTGGTCTCCACCCTGGCCGATGAACTGGCCGTCAACCCCTACCTGCGTTTCAACCAGCCCGATATCATCGCGCTTCTGCAATCCCGCGGACGGCCCACGGAAACCGAATACCAGCGTTGGGAAGGGGTCATGTCCCTGGAATGATACCGCTGCCGGATGAAGAAGAACCCGCGATCGACCGTTGCCACCGGATCGACGCCACCACCCGCGACGCA
>NZ_BBCC01000064.1 GCF_001311845.1 Desulfosarcina cetonica JCM 12296
GGCGACGAGGCCTGCCTGGCCCGCTGGGCCGCCGAGCAGGCGCACCTGACCCATAACCATCCCATGTCCGATGCGGCCTGCGTCACCGTCGGCCGCATGGTTCATCAAGCCCTGTGTGGCGGGGCCGTGGCTGCACTGCAGACCCTTGCCGGCGAGCTGGTGCGCGATTATCCCGAATTTCGCTACCGGCCCTACCTGGGGAACAGCTCCGCCTATGTGGTGGACACCCTGCAAACCGTTTTCCACCACTTTTTTTCCACCGGGACCTTCGCGGATTGCCTGATCGGGGTGGTCAACCAGGGCGGTGACGCCGACACCACCGGGGCCATCGCCGGCATGATCGCCGGGGCGTTCTACGGCATCGACGGCATTCCCCGACGTTGGCTGAAGCGCCTCGATCCGAAGGTGCGCACGGAAATCACCGAACTGGCCGATTACCTGGTCAACGCGGCGCCGCTGGTGGTCCAGGGACGGATCAGGCCAGCACCCGCTCCTTGAAGGTAATCCCCAGCCCGGCCAATTCGTCCAGAATGGGATTGTAGATTTCGGGCAAGATGGGGGCGATCACCCCGCGCTGCGTGATGGTACCGTCCAGCAGCATGCGCACGGCGATGGCCACCGGCAGGGAAACCGTGCGGGCCATGGCGCTGTCTCCACCGGGGATGCCGAACTCCACCAGGGTGGAAATGCGGTTTTCTTTTTTCCCGGCATGGTCGATGACAAATTCATGCTGCATGACCAGCATGTCGCGTTCGCCGGGCGCGAATTCACATTTCTCAAGCATGCGGGCCGCCATGACGTCGATGTTGCCCGCCCCCTGAAGGCCGATGGGCGCATCGGCGAACATGCCCAGCCACTCCAGGCGGTCGATGAAGGCCGCCGTCTCGGGCAGCCCGGTTTTGTGTGCCAGGCCGCGTTTGGGGTCGTCGTCGCCGGCGATGGCGCACATGAATTGGCGGTAGGTCATGCCCGCGATTTCCGGCCGCAGGGTTTGGGAAAAAAGGCCCAGTTTGACCCATTGATACCAGGTCTCACAATGGCCCGTGTTGCGCAGCGTTCCCCGAAACATGGTCCGGGCGCCGTCCAGGCCGTACAGGCTGCCGTAGGGCAGGGAATCGCGGTTGGGGTAACCCTCGAAAGTCCCCGCGCCCTCGATGACCACCTGTTCGGGATTGGCGAAGATTTCGTCGCCGGGAATCTCAACGATGCTGCCGTCCTGACGGTAGCGCGCGGGATTGGTCGCGGCCGTGAGAACCCCCCGGGCGCCCAGGAGAACTTGTATCCGATGGGATTGGTGTTGGCTTCGGGGGCCGGCAGTCCGCCGCAATAGGAACGAAACGATTCCACCGTTCCGCCCTTGGCGGCAGCTTCGTGGATCACGCGCATGGCCGACATGTGATCCAGCCCCGGATCGACGCCGCATTCGTTGATGAAGGTCAGTCCGGCATCCCGCACCTTTGCATCCAGGGCCTGCATGGCCGGAGAGATGTAGGAGGTCGTGGCCATCATCTTGCGGTGCTTGAGGCACAGCTCGGCCACGCGGACATGCTCGGTGGCCGGCAACAGGGAAACGGCGATATCACAATCCCGGATCCGCTGTTCCAGTCCGGCGGTGTCTTGCAGCACGTCCAAGGCCACGGCCCGGCCGCGGGGTCGTCCGGCCACCAGGGCCTCGGCCTTGGATACCGTGCGGGAGGCCACGGTGACGTCGGTATTGTCAAGTTCGGTCAAATAGTGGACAATCGGTCTGGAGACCAGACCGGCGCCAAGGATCAGAATTCGTTTATTGCGCATTGTTTTTTGCCGTTTCATTTGTCTCTGGGATGGGTGGATGGGCCGCATCTGAACCCGATGGGGCCGTCTCTCTGCGTCGCATATCAACCTGCGGAACAGTCCGCCTACCTACCCGGTTTTGCCGTTGGAATCAAGGTACGTACGCTTGTCAACAGGCGCTTGTTTTTGTTGAATGGACACGCGGCGTTAAAACATGTGATCTTAAACACGACATCATGGGGATGACGGCCATGCTTCGTTTTAACGGAACCTATACCCTGTCGCGCAAGGACGACCCGGGGGCGTCGCGTTCGGCTTTCGCATGCAGCTGGAATGTGAAAATCATCGATTTCTCCTCGGCGGATCCCGCCCATCTCCATATCCGCCCATGGGGTGTCCTGGCGGTCCGCCAGGCCGGCGGTATCTTCAAGTCCAGCTGCGCGGAAAGTCTTGGCAAGCGGATCATCAACGACTTCGCCCTGAAGGTCGACGACCTGCTATGGGTCGAATCCTTTCCCGATGCGCCGCACCAGCTTTACGTGGCGGCATTTACGCCCCGTTATGAGGCCGCCCAAGTCCATTATGCCATCACCTGGCGGCCCATCCTGGAAAACGAACGCAACGCCCTGCGCCTTTGGTGTCCGGAAACCCGCAATCGGACGGATTCGTAATAAGCCCCATATCGGTGTCGCGCTTCAAATATGGGTTGAATGTTGTCGCGCTTTTTTTTAAAATACGCCGTCGATCGCGGGCGCCGGGTGGCCCGCCACGTCTTGCCCCGTCGTTCCAAGGCACTTTTCAACAAAACAGCGGATCGTTTTCTGGCGGCCTTTGGCCGGTTGATGCGGCCTGGTTGCAAGAAGCGATCGACACAGGGGACCGTGACAATATCAACACAAAATCAAGGACGCACACGATGAAGGTGCTGGTCAGTGACAATCTGGGCGAGGATGGCATCCGCATGTTTCAGGATGCCCCTGGCATCGATGTAGACGTGAAGACCGGTTTGGCCCCCGAGGCGCTCAAGGAAACCATTACCGATTACGATGCCCTCGTGATCCGCAGCGCCACCAAGGTGACCGAGGACCTGCTCCAGGCGGCCACCCGCCTCAAGGTGGTCGGCAGGGCCGGCATCGGTTTGGACAACGTGGATATCCCGGCCGCGACCCAGCGGGGGGTCGTGGTGATGAACACCCCCACCGGCAACGTCGTGACCACGGCCGAGCACGCCATCGCCATGATGCTGGCCCTGACGCGTAATATTCCCATGGGGACCGCTTCCCTGCGCGAGGGACGCTGGGAGAAGAAAAAGCTCCAGGGACGCGAGATTTTCAACAAGGTGCTGGGGGTGATCGGGTTCGGTAAAATCGGTGCCATCGTGGCCGATCGCGCGCGCGGGCTGAAAATGAACGTGATGATCCATGATCCCTTTGTCACGCCCGAACAAATCCAAAAGGCCGGATTCGAATGTGTGGATCTGGATACGCTTTACGCACGGGCCGATTACATCTCCGTGCATGTCCCCAAGCTGAAAAACACCATCGGCATGGTCAACGCGGCGGCCTTTGCGAAAATGAAGGACGGGGTGATGATCATCAACTGTGCCCGCGGCGGTATTGTGGCTGAAAACGACCTCTACGAGGCCCTTGTTTCCGGTAAGGTCGCCGGTGCCGCCCTGGACGTGTTCGAGACCGAACCCCCGGGAGAGAGCCCGCTGGTGACTCACCCGCGGGTGATCTGTACACCCCATCTGGGTGCCTCCACCCGGGAGGCGCAAACCAATGTCGCCGTGGCGGTTGCCCGGCAGATCATTGATTTCCTCACCGCCGGAACCGTGGTCAATGCGGTCAACATGCCTTCCGTGACCGGGGAGGCGCTGGAAAAGATCCGTCCCTACCTGATTCTGGCCGAGCGTATGGGATGCCTTCAGGCGCAGCTGGTCGAGGGGCCGATCAAGGAGGTGGTCGTCGAGTTCCATGGGGATTTCAGGGACCTTGATCTCTCTCCGATACCCACCGCCGTGCTCAAGGGCATGCTGACACCCGTGGTCAAGGACGACGTGAATTACGTTAACGCCCAGGTCATGGCCCAGCAGCGGGGGATCAAGGTGACGGAAACCAGCAGTGCGGAATCGGATTATTATGTGAACCAGATAACCGTGCGGGCCATCACCACGGAGATGAAGAGCGTGGTCTCGGGAACCATATTCGGTAAAAAGGACCCGCGCATCGTCAAAATCGACAAGTTCCGTCTGGAAATGATTCCCCATGGTCATATGGCGCTGATCCAGAATATCGACAAGCCCGGTTCCATTGGCGAGATCGGGACGGCCTTGGGGCAACACGGCATCAACATCGGTCGGATGCAGGTCGGACAGGAAGAGGATGGCGATCGTAATATCATTTTTCTCACCACCGATACACCCATTCCCGATGCGGTGGTGGCGGAACTGCGCCAGCTTTCATTGGTCAAGACCGTGACGCCATTGGAGTTCTAAAAGGCGGCCTTTTCAATCTGGCTCTAAACGTCTGCCGGCGCTTTTGGGGCGTTGCCTATGAGCGCTGCTAAAAGGAGTACCTGCCATGAGCGATGACAATCAGGACCACAAGGCAAGCGCTGCCCCGAATGAAGCGGCGGCCAAAGGGATGTCCGGCACGTCAGCTTCGCCTCCGTTGCCGGCGCTCAACTTCGCCACGTTCATCTTTTCGCTCAACTCTTCGGCCCTGGTCCAGCTGGGGATGATGGACGATCCCTTACGGGGAAGAAAACCCAGAATCTGCCCCTGGCAAAACAGACCATCGATGTCATTTCCATGCTGGAAGAGAAAACCCGCGGGAATCTGGATGCCAATGAGGAGACGATGATAAAAAATATCCTTTACGATTTGCGTATCCTGTACGTGAAAGAGAAAGGATAAACCCACGCAACCGCCATTTGCCCGCGATGTTGTCGCCGTGCGCGCGCCGGCGAAGATCAATCTTTTCCTGCGTGTTGTCGGCAAACGGCGGGACGGCTATCATGAACTTGGCTCGCTCATGTGCCCGGTGGCCCTGTACGATACGCTGACCTTTGCTTTCGGCGGCGCGGGGGGGATTCGTATCGGTTGCGAGCATCCCGATGTCCCCGAGGATTCATCCAATCTGGCGGCTCTGGCGGCCGGCCTTTTTTTTTGAAACGGCCTTTGACGGCAACCCGCCGGGGGGCGACGGCCTTCACATTCGGATCGACAAGCAAATCCCCGTGGGTGCCGGGCTGGGCGGCGGCAGCAGCGATGCGGCAGCGGTTCTGACCACCTTGAATCGGCACTTTGGATCGCCGTTGGCCAAGGCGGAATTGATGCGCCTGGGCACCCGGATTGGCGCGGACGTTCCCTTTTTTGTTCATGGGGGGCCTGCCGTGGCGACCGGCATCGGGGAACGCTTGACCGCTTATCGCCACCTGACCCCATGGACGGCGCTGCTGGTCTATCCGGGGGTGGTCGTATCCACGGCCTGGGTCTATAAAAATCTGAATTTAAGATTGACAAAAGGCGAAAAAAAACTTAGTAAATTCGACTTTAATGGCCGAATATTCAGGCTCGACGAGGACTTGGTCAATGACCTGGAGCCCGTAACCGAAAAGGCGTTCCCGGTGATTGGCACCATAAAGCGTTTGCTCCGGAAACAAGGTGCCGCGGCGGCCATGATGTCCGGTAGTGGTTCAACGGTATTCGGCCTTTTCTCGAATTCCGAACGAGCCAAATCAGCATGCACGGCCTTGTGCGGTAATCAGCAAAGTCAACGCTGGACGCTATATGTTGCGGATTTGTTGATTTAGGGCCGGTTGCTGCCAAAAGCGATATTGGGGGCACCGGCGTTTTTTTACTGGGGCGTCGTCAAGCGGTAAGACACAGGATTTTGGTTCCTGCATTCGGAGGTTCGAATCCTCCGCCCCAGCCACTACCAGTGAACAGGAGTCTTGTTCCGACAGTGACCACCACCACCAAGAATCATAATTTCTGTATTTTTTCGGGCAATTCGAATCCGGACTTGGTTGTCCGAATCGGTCAGTATCTGGGGTTGCCGTTGTGCGGTGCGGTTGTCAAGCGCTTCAGCGATGGCGAAATCCAGATCGAGATCGAGGAAAACGTTCGCCAGAAGGATGTGTTTGTCGTCCAGTCCACCTGCAGTCCGGTCAACGACAACCTGGTCGAACTGCTGCTGATGGTGGATGCTCTCAAGCGGGCCTCTGCGCGCCGCATCACCGCCGTGATTCCGTACTACGGGTACGCTCGCCAGGACAGGAAGGTGGCCCCCCGCGTGCCGATCAGTGCCAAGCTCGTGGCCGATCTTCTGACCGCCGCCGGTGTGACCCGCGTGATCACCATGGACCTGCATGCCGGCCAGATTCAGGGCTTTTTCAATATTCCTGTCGACAACCTGTATGCCGCACCGGTCCTTTTGGAATATATCAAGAACAACTTTGACAATGAAGGTCTGGTGGTCGTCTCTCCCGATGCCGGTGGGGTGGAACGCGCCCGTGCCTTCGCCAAACGGCTCAATGCCGGGCTCGCCATCGTCGACAAGCGGCGCTCGTCTCCCAACCAAGCCCGGGCCATGGCCGTGATCGGTGACGTGACCGACAAAACGGTGATTATCCAGGACGACATGATCGATACCGCCGGCACCATCACCGAGGCGGTCAATGCCATCATGCAAAAAGGTGCCCGGGAGGTTCACGCCTGCTGTGCCCATCCGGTGTTGTCGGGTCCTGCCATCGACCGGATCAATGCGTCTCCGATTACCAGCATTGTTTGCACGGATACCATTCCATTAGATGAAAAATTGAAAGAATGTAAAAAGATCAAGGTCCTTTCCATTGCCAACCTGGTGGGAGAGGCCATTATTCGCAGTTACACCGGGGATTCGGTGACATCCCTTTTCGTGTAAATAAGATTTTCTCAAGGAGGAACAGATCGTTGGAAACCATGAACCTTAAGGCAACCCTACGGGAAACCACGGGTAACGGACCTTCCCGGGTGTTGCGCAGAGACGGGAAAATTCCCGCCATTCTTTACGGTCCCAAGACCGAACCGGTCAAACTGACCATCGATAAACTCGATCTCGAACCCATCTTTAAAGGCGGCTCGGTCACGCAAAAACTGTTGAACCTGGAAGTCTCCGGGATGGACGGTGCCCGCAAAACCATGATCAAGGAAATGCAGCGCCATCCGACCTCAAAGCATCTTTTGCACCTGGATCTCTACGAAGTTTCCATGGGGCACAAAATCAAGGTCATGGTCCCGGTCGTCGCTACCGGAAAAGCCAAAGGCGTGGAACTGGGGGGGATGCTACAGATCATCCGACGGGAATTGGAAGTTCTCTGCCTGCCCGATCAGATTCCGGACAGCATCAGTATCGATGTGACGGACCTGAATATGGGTGAATCGTTCCATGTTCAAGATCTTCAATTGGCCGAGGGGATTGAAGTCCCCGCCGACGTCAACTTCACCATTTTGACCGTTTTGGGCGGTAAGGCAGAAAGTGCCGAGGGTGAAGATGAAGAAGAAGAATCCGCGGAAGCGGAAGAATAATGTTCCAACCCATTTTGTCGCCAGCCTAGAGAGAATCGGTAGCCGCAGGTATTTCGCCTTCGAGGCATATCGCCATTGGCGCTTCCGATCGGCAGGCGGCAACATGGGGACAGATGGGACGACCGGAGTACAGACTTCGGCGGCCATCTAACATCATGCCAGCAACACGACAGCATCTGATCGTCGGTCTCGGCAACCCGGGACCGACGTACGCCTCGACCCGCCACAACATTGGATTTATGGTCATTGACCAGCTGAAGCAATATTACCGATTGACCGCGTGCAACAGCTGGATGGAAGCGGAACTGGCCGAGGGGACCATCGCCGGCATACCGGTCATGGTGGCCAAACCGCTATCCTTCATGAACCGTTCCGGTGACCCGGTGGGTGATATTTTCCACACGTATGGGTTTCAATGCGAGGATATGGTCGTCATCCACGATGACATTGACCTTGCTTACGAAAGAGTGAAAATCAAAGAGAAAGGGGGGGATGGAGGACACAATGGATTGAGGTCCCTGACGGACGCCCTGGGGACCAACACGTTTATAAGGGTGCGAATGGGCGTCGGGCGGCCCTGCGCCGGCATTGGGGTGGTAGACTACGTTCTCGGCGATTTTGATGCCGAACAGCAATTGTCGCTGAAACCTTTTCTATCACGGGCTGTCGAGGCTGCTGAAGTAATCCTTTGCGAGGGTGTAAAGGAAGCCATGAATCGGTTTAATCGGAAACCATGATTTAACCCAACTTGGAATGGAGGAAAGAATGGAAGCTGTATTGAGTAACCTACGCTTGCGTGTACCTTGGTCGGTGTTATCGGTGTTCTTTTTTCGATCATTCTTGCCGGTATCGTGAAGGCCGCTCCTGCCGGAAACGAGAAAATGCAAGCCATCGCCGGTGCCATTCAGGAAGGCGCCATTGCGTACCTGAACCGTCAGCTCAAGAGCATGGGTATTGCCGGTATTATCATCTTTGGTGTTATTTTCGCCACCATGGGCGCCAAGACCGCCTTTGGTTTCATGATTGGCGCCGTTGCCTCGTTTCTGGCCGCTACATCGGCATGCGCGTTTCCGTTCTGGCCAACGTGCGCACCGCCGAAGCCGCCAAAAAAGGCATGTCCGCTGGCCTCTCCATGGCCTTCAAGGGTGGCTCCGTTACCGGTATGATCGTTGCCGGTCTGGCCCTGACCTCCGTGGCTGGCTACTATACCTTCACCCATGACGTTATTGCTCTGGTCGCCCTGGGCTTTGGTGGCAGCTTGATTTCCATCTTCGCCCGTCTCGGCGGCGGCATCTTCACCAAAGGCGCCGACGTGGGTGCCGACCTGGTGGGTAAGGTCGAAGCCGGTATCCCCGAAGACGATCCCAGAAACCCCGCCACCATCGCCGACAACGTCGGTGACAACGTCGGTGACTGTGCCGGTATGGCTGCCGACCTGTTCGAGACCTATGCCGTCACCGCCGTGGCCGCCATGCTGATCGGCCACCTGCTGTTCCCCAAAGTCACCATGGCCACTGAGTTCCCGCTGATTCTCGGCGCCATCTCCATTATCGCTTCCATGATCGCCGTCTTCTTCGTCCGTTTGGGCAGTGGCGGTTACATCATGGGCGCCCTGTACAAAGGCATGTTCGGTTCCGCCATCCTGGCCGCCATCGCCTTCTACTATGCCTGCAACAAGTTCATGGGCGGTCTGGGTGACATCACCGCCATGCAAATTTACTACTGCTCGCTGATCGGCCTGGTTCTTACCGTTGTCATCGTTATCATCACCGAGTTCTACACCGGTATCTACAGCCCGGTGAAGGGCATTGCCGAAGCCTCCACCACCGGCCACGGCACCAACATCATCGCCGGCCTGGCCGTCTCCATGCAGGCGACTGCCGCTCCGGTTCTGGCCATCTGCGTCGCCATCCTCTTGGCTTTCCACTTTGCCGGCCTGTACGGTATTGCCATGGCCGCCATGTCCATGCTCTCCATGACCGGTATGGTTATCGCCATTGACGCTTACGGCCCGATCACCGACAACGCCGGTGGTATTGCCGAGATGGCTGAAATGGACGAGAGCGTCCGCGCCGTCACCGACCCGTTGGATGCCGTTGGTAACACCACCAAGGCCGTCACCAAGGCTACGCCATCGGTTCCGCCGGTCTGGCTGCTCTGGTGCTGTTCGCTTCCTACGTGATGGAATTCCAGATGCATGGCGACGGTAAAACCGCCATGGCCTTCGACCTTTCCGACGTGAGAGTCATCGTCGGTCTGTTCATCGGTGGCCTGCTGCCCTATCTGTTCGCCTCCATCGCCATGAAGGCCGTCGGCAAAGCCGGTGGTGCCGTGGTTGAGGAAGTTCGCCGTCAGTTCCGGGAAATCCCGGGCATCATGGAAGGTACCGCCAAGCCTGATTACGGTGCCTGTGTTGACATCGTCACCAAGTTCGCCCTCAAAGAGATGCTCCTGCCCGCGCTGCTGCCGGTTGTCGCACCTTTGTTGGTCGGTTTCCTGCTGGGCAAAATCGCTCTGGGTGGCCTCTTGATCGGCTCCATCGTGACCGGCGTGTTCGTGGCCCTGTCCATGACCACCGGCGGTGCGGCTTGGGATAACGCCAAGAAATACATCGAAGACGGTCATCTGGGTGGCAAGGGCTCCGAAGCCCACAAAGCCGCCGTTACCGGTGACACCGTCGGCGACCCCTACAAAGATACCGCTGGCCCGGCCGTCAACCCGATGATCAAGATCCTCAACGTTGTGGCCTTGCTGATGGTACCGTTCCTGATGTAATGCATTGCATCAGGCGGCGATGAGCCGCAAACGGTTGTAAGTCTAGGATTGGCGCCCCTGCGGCGCCAATCCTTTTTTTTATTGATTATTACCCCCTGGAATGGTATATTTTGCTATTCCATAGGGTTATTGTTTGACCTGCTCTTACAGGCGAGAGGGAACACGCCTGAATCATCTCCTGTGCTTTCCAACACTTGCTTCGGGAGAAAAACTCCAGCTCATTGGTATACACATGGCCGATAAATCCGATAGTGAAAAAGCAAAAAGCACAGCGGTTCAGAAGCGATTCAAGGTGGGCGACCTTGCCGTATACCCGGCCCACGGGGTAGGGCGTATCGAGGCCATCGAAACCAAGGTGGTCAATGGCGAGGAACATGATTTCTACATCATGAAGATCATTGAAAATGCGATGGTGATCATGATTCCCACGTGGAACGTTGAATCCGTCGGCCTGCGGGATGTGATTCAGAAAAAAGATATTCCCAAGATCTTTGAGGTCATGCGAACGCGTCAGGACCAGCCCATGGACAACCAGACATGGAACCGACGCTATCGCGAATACATGGAGAAAATCAAGACCGGTTCACTGTTTGAGGTGGCCGAAGTCTACCGCGATCTCTCTTTGTTGAAGATGACCAAGGATCTCTCCTTTGGCGAGCGCAAACTCTACGACACGGCCCAGAACCTCTTGGTCAAAGAGCTGTCCACCGCCAAGAACAAGAATGAAAAAGCCGTTATCAAAGAGATTGATGCCCTTTTCAAACCCGATGAGGGATAGATATCGTATTTAAGATCATGTTTTTGGAAAGGCCAGAGGGAGGAAGCTGTATAAACCCTACCGCGACGACCGATAACGCGGCCCAAAAACATGATCTTGAATACGATAGAACAACGACCTTCAGTTTCTCCACGCATGGTTGATCCTTCATCACCCTTTTCCTTTCAGGTTGCCTCCGAAGAAGCGGGTGAACGTCTCGACAGCTTCGTCGCCTCCCGTATCGAAAACTGCTCGCGATCCTATGCCGCTGCGATCATTCGCAAGGGGTGCGTTCTCGTGGAGGGATTCCCACGCAAGCCCGGTTACACGCTGAAATCCGGTGAAGTCGTTGCCGGGTCCCTCCCGGCGCCTGAAGTCCCTGCCTTCCTTCCGGAAGCGTTGCCGCTTGAGATCCTCTATGAGGATGACGACGTGTTGGTTATCAATAAACCGCCGGGCATGGTCGTCCATCCCGCACCCGGACATTACACGGGCACCCTGGTCAATGCCCTGATGCACCACTGCACGGATTTGCCCGGGATTTCCGGTAGCCTTCGTCCGGGCATCGTGCATCGCCTGGACATGGATACTTCCGGCGCGTTGGTGGTCGCCAAGACCGGCCGGGCCATGTGCCATCTGGCCGATCAGTTCAAGGCTCGCCGTGTGCACAAGTGCTACCTGGCCTTGGTCTACGGAACTCCGACGCGCGATAGCGGCATCATTGAACTGCCGATCGGAAGGCACCCGCTCGAACGAAAGCGCATGTCGGTCAACAGTCGGACGCCGCGAAAGGCGATTACCCAGTGGCGGGTCAAGGATCGGTATATCGGTTCCTGCCTGCTCGAACTGGAAATCCAAACCGGGCGCACCCATCAGATTCGCGTGCATTGCCAGGCCATGGGCCATCCGGTAATCGGTGACGGCGTCTATGGCAATAGAGGTTCAAAACGGATTTTATCCCAGGGCTCACCCGCGTCGGCGGCCGCGGTTGCAACGGCACGGCGTCAGATGCTGCATGCCTGGCGGCTTCAGATCCATCATCCGGCCGATGAACACCTGCTGACCCTTGAAGCGCCCCTGCCGGATGACATGCGCATGCTCATGAAGAGACTCAAAGAAATCGCAAATACGCAGAAAAAATAACAGCGCCACCGATGGGTGGCGCTGTTGGTTTTATTTAACCCAATAAAATGCGGTGGGTGTCAGGCCGCGTTTTTTTTGTTTTGCGCTGAGTCCATATCCGGTGCGATGGTGAGGGTATCGGTGTCGGGATTATAACACACCCGGCAGCAGTTGAGGCAACGGCCGGACTCATGTTTGGCATCGTCTTCGGTAATCACCTGGTCGACTTCGATCATGGAATGAATGCGCTCCTTGACCGGAAGTTCGGGCATGGGCGTGCGTTGTGTTTTGGTGACACCGGGAACCGATGTGAACAAGGATTCCTGAATGTGTCGATTGCGCAGGGATTTGGGGGCGCCTTTAACTTCTTCACCCGTGATGTACTGATGAATGGATCGCGCGGCGCGCCGGCCACCGCCGATGGCCGTCACCACCAACGAGGGCCCCGTGGCCACATCGCCACCGGTGAAAAGATAAGGCACGCTGCACTGCAAGGTCTCGGGGTCATTGTCGAAGGTATTCCAGCGGGTGATGGTGATGGCCTCCTTCTCCGGTTCCTTTTCAATGAACCCGATATCCGCCTGCTGGCTGATGGCCGAAATGACCATATCGACATCCAGGATCGTTTCCGAGCCTTCGATGGGCACAGGACGCCGGCGACCGCTGGCATCGGGCTCGCCCAACTCCATCTGAAGATACTCCAAGCCGCTGACGTTGCCCTTGCCATCGTCAATTACACGGGTCGGGGCGGCAAGGAACTGAAAGGTAATGCCTCGTGCTCGGCGGCAACGATTTCAACCTCGTTGGCCGGCATCTCCTTGCGTGTACGGCGATAGACGAGGTAGACCTTCTCACAGCCCAGTCGCAAAAGCGTTCTTACACAGTCAATGGCGGAGTTCCCACCGCCCACAACGGCCGCGCGTTTGCCGATGGGAATGCGCTTTTCCGGCGAATCCGCGACTGAAGACAGGAAATTGATCCCCTGCCAGACGCCCTTGAGATCCTCCCCAGGAATGCCCAATTTGTAGTCCTTCCAGGCACCGATGCCCATGAAAATGGCGTCATAGCCTTCTTCTCGCAGGCTCTGAATGGTGAAATCACGCCCCAGGCGGGTGTTGTAGTGCACATCAATCCCCAGGTTGAGAATACCCTCGATTTCCCAGTCGAGAACCTTGTCGGGCAGTCGGTATTCGGGAATGCCATAGCGGGTGATGCCACCCAGTTTGGACATGTTTTCATAAATCGTGGGATGATGGCCAAGCGTCGCAGAAAGTAAGCGCAACTGACGCCGGCGGGACCGCCGCCGATAATGGCGACCCGTTTGTCCGTATCCGGGGCGCAGGAAATGGGATAACGGCGGCCGCTGTTCATTTCGTAGTCCGCCACGAAACGCTTGAGCTGGTTGATGGATACGGCTTCATCGTCCTCGATGGCGCGGCGGCAGTAATTCTCACACGGATGCGGGCAGACCCGACCGCAGGAGAGCAGCAGTGGGTTGCGCTCGCGAATGGTGTTGACGGCGCCCTCGTAATCGCCCTCCTTGATCAAATGGATGTATTTGGGAATGTCGATTTCGGCCGGGCAGGTTTGCTGGCAAGGGGCCAGGGCTTGATCCTCTTCGTTGAAGACCAAAAGGCGCTGCGACATACTCTTGACCGAGAGCAGGTTCTTGGGACAGACCGACGCACAGGCCCCGCATCCCACGCACTTGAATTCGTCAATTACCGGGAACCCATGGGGCCCCATGTGGATCGCGTCGAATTTACAGGCCTTGATGCAGTCGCCCATGCCCATGCAGCCGATGGAGCAGACCCGTTTGCCCCCGTAAAGGGTCGCCATGGCGGCGCAGCTCATGGCGCCGTTGTAAATGAACTTGTCGACGGCGCGATCGCCGCCACTGCAGGTGTTAAGTGATTTAATCGGTTCGGCCGTGCCGGGGTCGACGCCCATGACCCCCGCAATATTGATGGCGGATTCGGAATCGGCGGCAACGCAGATTCCCGGGCTGGCCTTGCCCTCGACGATGGCGACGGCTGCCGCGCCACACCCGGCGAATCCGCAGCCGCCGCAGTTGGCACCGGCCAGGAAGTATTCGACCTGGCTGATACGTGGATCCTCGTAAACATAGAACACCTTGGAGGCAACGCTGAGAATGATGCCGCAGGCTGCCCCAATGCCAAGCATGACAAGAATTGCGATGACCACAGGAACCTCCCTTCGATCAGGGGGTGGCGCCTACCCATGCAAACCCATCCCCTTAAGCAGAAAAAATGATAAAAAAACCGTTTGGAAGGACTCAGGTCCCCAAACGGTTTTGGGCATAGTGAAAAGCGATGCGTGTCCCGTCAGGGCATGTGCAACAGCCTAAACCATTCCGCGAAATGCGTAGAAGCTGAGGGAAAGAACCCCGGCCGTTACCAACGCGATGGACGTGTCCTGAAGAGGCTTGGGGACGCGAGCGAGTAAAATGCGTTCACGAACGCCGGCAAAGAGAATTAACGCAAGACCAAAACCGGCCGCATAGCCAAAGGAGGCAACCAAAGACTGCATAAAGCCGAACTCTTTGTCGATGTTGAGCACGCAGACGCCGAATACCGCACAGTTGGTGGTGATCAGGGGCAGGAAGATCCCCAGCCCGGCGTACAGGGCCGGCATGCTTTTCTTGAGAAACATTTCGACGAATTGCACCAGCGAGGCAATCACCAGGATGAAAGCAATGGTTCGCAAGAACTCAAGTTTGTAGGGAACCAACAACCAAGCGTAGATCACCCAGGTGATAACACCGGCCATAACGAGGACAAAAATAACCGCCATGGCCATGCCGGCGGCAGTTTCCATCTTTTTTGATGTGCCTAGGAAAGGACAGTTACCCAGAAACTGCGCCAGCAGAATGTTGTTGACGAAGATGGTGGCAACGATCAGTTCAATATATTCCATGATGATTCCTCAAACTATTTGCTGGGGATAAGGTTCATGGCACAGAGCATCAGGCCGAGAGCGATGAAAGCACCGGGTGCCTGTACGGCAAATCCGAAAGGTTCGAACGAAGATCCAAAAATATTGGAAAAGTGGTAGGGCAGAAAGCCGAAAATGTCGCCTTTCAGCGATCCGGTCCCCAGCAGCTCTCTGACCGCGCCGAGGGAGGCCAGGGAGAGTGTAAATCCCACACCGATGCCGAGTCCATCGGCGGCGGAGGTGGCGATGCCGTTTTTCGAGGCGAAGGCTTCCGCCCGTCCGAGAACAATACAGTTAACAACGATCAGGGGAATAAACACGCCCAGATCCATAAAGAGCGTGTATGCGTAGGCCGCCATCATCTGTTCAACCACAATAACGAACGTGGCGATGATAATGATGAAACAGGCAATACGGACTTTGCTGGGAATCACCTTGCGCAGAAGGGATACCAGAATGTTAGAGCAGAGCAGAACAAAGGTTGTGGCCAGCCCCATGCCGATGCCATTTTTCATGGAAGTGGTCACACCCAAGGTCGGACAGAGACCGAGAACCAGTCGGAACGGGGGGATCTCCTTCCACAGGCCTTTGGTGAATTCAGCAACGATTGATTTGGCCATTTTCGATAGACTCCTTTAATTGCCCATGCTTTTGATTTTTTCTTCCAATTGCGGCTTCAATTCGTTGTACTTTTCGATGGCTTTGGTGACGCCGGCGCATACGGCACGGGAAGTAATCGTGGCGCCGCTAAGCGCGGTGATGTTTCCACCATCCTGTGAAACCTGAACCGGAACGGTCAATGGCTTCCCGGCAAACTGAGCTGAGAAACTGGGATCACTCTTGGCCCGGGCACCCAGGCCAGGCGTTTCCTTGTGAGTGGTGACGGCCACACCGCGCAAGGTCGAATCGGTCATGTTAATCGCGACGACCATGCCGACTTTATCGGCAAACCCGTTGGCGACGGATTCGAGAATTACTGTGTCAGGCTTTCCGTTAAAAACACCGACAAAGATATTGCGCTCGGTTTCACCGTCTTGAATTTTGAAGCGATTTTCAACGGGATCCTTTTCCGAGTCCTTCAAAATGGCACGGATGGCCGGCCCTTTGACCAGATTCATCTCTTGATTTTCGATTTTTGGTCCGGTGAAGTCCTTTAACCAGGATAAACCGCCGCCTGAAACGACACTCAACACGGTTAGGACGACCACCATTTTTATCATTTCGCCCATACTATGCTACCTTTCCAATCGCCTTGGGTCTGATCTTGTCGATCAGAGGGTTTGTCAGATTGATTAGCAATATCGCGAAGATCACGCCGTCGACGTAGGCGCCAATATTGCGAATCAGGACGGTCATGATACCGCCCAAAGCGCCATACAACAGCATGGGAAGGAAATTGACCGGCGATGAGGAACTTTCGGTGGCTAAAAAGAATGCCGCGATTAACGTATAACCGGTAAGCAGATGGAGCATGGGTGGCGCAAATCGAATTGGATCGGCCATGTTGAAAAGCATCGCGGTCAGATAGATGCCGGCGATAAACGAGAGGCTGATTTCCCATCGGATGAATCCGCGGAGCATCAGGTAGATGCCGCCAATCGTAAGTGCCAGGCCGCTGGTGCTGCCCAATGCCCCGACTTGCTTGCCCATGAAAAGGTCCATCAGGTTAAGATTCGCGACAGCCTCGGGACCGAATGCTTTCAGTGTGGCAAGCGGCGCCATGGAAGAGGAGAAGGGAAGGGCGAAGTTGACCAACCCGCTGTCGAAGTCGAGGTAATGGTTGTATGAGAGACTGAGGATGGCGATGGCAAGCACAACCGGATTAAACGGATTGGCGCCGATTCCACCGAAAATCTGCATGCCGATGACGATGGCCAGGAAGGTGCCGATCAAAACAACCCACCAAGGCGTCGAAGCCGGTAGCAACATGGCCAGAAGCAGGCCGACCAGCGCGGCATTTCCATCTCCGACGGTAATTGGGCGGCGCATGGCCCGGTTGAGCAGGAGCTCCCAGAAAATTGCCGTCGACATGGCCATGCAGATGACACCCAGCGCGGGTGCACCGTAAAAGGCGATTCCCGCGAAGGCGGCGGGAAGGGCGGCGATGATGGTGTTGTAGCTTCGCTCGGGAATCCCGCTGCCGTCGTGCCAGAACGGCGCGTGGGATACAATTAGCGTCTTCTTACTGTTCATTCATCTCCTCCGCAGATAGGATCCGGCCTAGTTCGTATTTTGCCAGTTTGATATACTGAAAAATCGGAATGCGGGATACGCACACGTAGCTGCAAAGGCCACATTCGATGCATGAATACAGATCATAGAGATCCGCGCCTTCGGAATACTGCCCGGCCTCGAGAAAACGAACCAGCAGGTTCACCGGAACATTCGCCGGGCAGACGCGTACGCAATCGCCACAGTTGATGCAGGGATAATCGCTGTACAGGGGAATTTCACTTTTGTCCTGCACCATGACGGCATCGGTGTCAGGCCCCACCGGAAGATCTTCGCTGTAAATGGCGTTGCCCGTCATGGGGCCGCCGAAGACGATCTTGTCCTGATCGTTGATTGGGATGTCGAATTTTTTCAACAGATCGCCCACCGGTGTGCCGATGCGCGCCCGGGCAAGGTGCTTGGCGCCTTGCTTATCGATGACGGTGACGGTTTTCTCAATGGGCAGCAGACCACTGTTGAACGCCTGGCCGATGGCGGCAACGGCCTCGGCACGGAGGAAGTGGATCCCCATGGACGAAGGACCGCTTTCGTCCGGAAGCCTGCCCGTGAGGTCATGAAGAATCATCAGCGGCTGGGCATACGGGTACTGGGAAGAAAAAGGCTGAATACGGGCGTCCAGATGGCCGGAGTAGTTCTGCACGCTTTCTTTCGGTACGGCGATGACGATCTCCTGAACGCCGGTGGCTTTTCTCAAGACTTCGATGCCGGCGTTGATGATTTCGATGTTGTTTTTCAATACGTACAGACTGGTATTGATGAGAAGATCGGCGTTCCCGCCATAGATAACGATGGTGTTCACCGGACGGCCTGCGTCCATCAGCGGCGAGAAGTCCGGTTCACCGGGGCCTGCCGAAAGAAAACGCTCTAATGTTTCCAGCGAGGGCTCGGCGGCGAAAGCGGAAAATTCCGGGTCAACATCGTCCTTGCCTTCCGTTTTGATGGTGACAGCCGTCCAGGCCTTGCCGAAATCGGCCAGAAACGGACCGATGGCACAAATCGTCCCGGTGGCCGAGGAGATGGCGCAAACGTCGTCATCTTCCCGTAGAACCAGCCGTTGGCCGGTTTTTACAGGTGTCCCCACCTTCAGCAGGTTGCTGGCCTGCTTGTAAGGTGTCTTGATATAAAGGGTCACCTGCCCGGGGGTCGGGATGGCCACGGGACGGGCAGACGTGTCGGTGGCCAGTTCGTACTTGAAACAAGGCTTGGATAGACCGAAAAATGATCGTTTTCGCATGGGCTCAACCTTTTGTTAGGTCCGCGGTAAGTGTTAAAGGTGCTACAACGGTTTAACGGATGCGATCTGCCCGACTACAGAACATGACATTTGGAGCAGTTTTCCGACCCGGGCTGCGGACCTTTCTCAAACTGCTCATGGCATTCGGTGCATCCCTGGTGGAAGGCATCCGGCCGGGATATCATCTGCGTGTCTTCGATGTCGCTTTCATCATGGCAGTCCAGGCAGCGCTCGGGTTTTGAACCGTCTTCGGCAGGCGCCTGATGGCATTCCGAGCAAGCGATCAGCGCACTCTCGTCATCCATGGGATGATGGTGGCAATCAAAGCAACTTGCGCCATATCCGGATGCGGTGGTGTGGGTTTGGTGGTCAAAAAGGACCTTCCCAGCAGTGGTCTGGTACATGATTCGGATGGGTTCATGAGGCGCTTTGACCGGAAATGCCGCATAGCAAATGATTCCGACAAGCAACAGGTGGATTGCCAGACCGTAAGCAAACAGCAACTGTTTCTTCGACGTCATGTGGACTCGATCCTTTTTGGAATTTAATTGTGATTGTTGTGAAAAGAGTGGGCTAAAAAAATCAAACCATCGACTATCATAATGCACAAAAGCTTTCAAGGCTTTATTTGGATGATCGGCAAGCAGTTGAAAACAAAATACAAAGACCGGTTTCCAAGGCCGACTGAAGATGCTTTGCGCCGATCGTCGGGGCGCTCTTGCAAAGGATTGGGGAAGGGGGCTTGGGGCTTGAGAAGTGACGGCTGTAGTATTCAAGAGAAAATAGTAAAATGGGATCGGAAAGAGAGAAACCCATTTGAAGACGCCGGTTATCACACAGGCCCGCCGTTGCCGGGCACGTCCACCGATGGGAATCGGGCGGTGTCGGTATGGGGCAGAAATTTGGCCGCCGAAAAGCGGTTCATGAATTCCTGGTTTACATTCAGTTCCATGTAGGTGATGCCGTCACGAATGTGCTTGACGCGATCGAAGCAATCCGGTTCGCTCAATACCCGCGCGGCACCGCCAAGGGAACTGTTGCCCAGACTTTGATAGCGCGGCAGGGGCAGATCGGGGATCATGCCGATGGTAATGGCCGATTGCGGATCGATGTAGGCGCCGAAGGTGCCGGCCACGAAAAACGTTTCCAGCTCTGCCTGGGCCATTCCGACACTGTTGGTAATGGTTTCCAAAATGGTGTACATGGCTGCCTTGGAACGGATCAGACTGTCCAGATCGGCTTGGGAAATACATAGGTCCGCGCCGGTTCCCGAGTCGCTGGCGGGAACGACGATCAGATGGGCCAACTCATCCTTGAGCAGGAACCGCTTGGCGCAACGTTCGGGTCGCAGCTTGCCGCGGATATCGATCATGCCTGAACGGAAAAGAGCGGCGGCCAGGTCGATGACGCCGGAACCGCAGATCCCCCGGGGCGGCTTTTCTTCGATGGTGTGAATATCGAAGGCGAGCGTGGTCGGGTCGATGCGGATGCGGTCGATGACCCCTGGCCCGGCCGTGGTTCCCATGCGGGTCACCCCCCCCTCCAGGGCCGGGCCGGCCGCGCCGGCACAGGCCATCATCCAGTGTCGGTTGCCCAGGATCACCTCGGCGTTGGTTCCCACGTCCACGAGAATGGCCGTCTCTTCCCGCTGGTCCATGTCGCAATACAGCACGCCGGCGATCAGATCGCCGCCGAAATAGCTGCCCACATTGGGGAACACCAGCGCACGCGCGTTGGCGGCAACGGCCAGTCCCAGATCACCCGCCTTGAGGACGCCGGGCTGGTTGACCACCGGAATATATGGCTCCCGGATGATCCAACGGGGATTGAGGCCCAACAGCAGGTGGGTCATGGCGGTGTTGCCGGCAATGGCGACCAGATGAATGGCATCGGGCTGGATGCCGCTGGCTTGGCAAAGCCCGTCCAATTGGGTGTTGAGACCCTCGATGATCAGACGGTTCAGGCGCGTCAGGCCATCGGGCGTTTCCGCGTAGTGGATGCGCGTCAATACATCCGGCCCCACGCTGATTTGGGGATTGTCGAAGACGCGTTCGCCCATCGCTTGGCCGGTTTCAAGATCGATGAGACGCAGGACCACTCGGGTGGTGCCGAGATCCACGGCCAATCCGCAGAGGGTTTCACGCGCATCGCCGGCGGTCAGATGGACGAGGCTGCCGGTGGTGCGGTCGACTTTGAATGTCACGGCCCGTACCTGGTAGTTCCACTGGCGCAGCTGTTCGGGAAGCGGCTGCAACTGATCGAGGCCGATCGTCATCGTCGTTGTTCCGAGGGCCTTGTTGAGGGCCAGGATCAGACGGTCCGCATCGGCGGTGTTGTCTCCCAGCGACGGTGGGGTCAGGGCGATATGTTTTACCCAACGGGTATCGGCGGCAGGTGTCATCGGTTCTCCTTGAGCGGTGCGAAAGCGATCACGGGTGGCGTGGCATGGATGTCAGGGGGTGGCCAACCGCTGCCGGATGGTGCCGACGAGCCGAGGAAGAATCGTGCCGGCGGCCCCCATGAGCGGCAGGTGGCTGATCCGCTGGGTAAGCGATGTGGGCTCGGGGTTGATCTCGATGACCACGGCGCCGTTATCCCGGGCGATGAAGGGCATGCTGGCGGCCGGTTGCACCGTGGCCGAGGTGCCGATCACCAGCATCACATCACAGGCGGCCGAGACTTGCTGGGAGCGAAACAGCGCTTCGTGGGGGATCAACTCGCCGAAGAAGATGCAGTCTGGGCGCAGAAAACCGCCACAACCGCAACGGGGTGGGATCTCGGAGAGGTCCACCTGGGCGGTTTCAATGGCCCAGTCGCAGGACTGGCAGTGCATCCTGCGAAACTGCCGTGGAATTCGATCACATCCCGGTTGCCGGCCCGCTGGTGCAACCCATCCACGTTTTGGGTGATGACCGTCTGGAGGATTCCCAGCTGCTCGAGATCGGCGAGTCCGGTGTGCGCGGCATTGGGATGTGCCTTGTCCAGAACCGTTTTCATGTTTTTGATCAACGTCCCACACGGTTTTCGGATCTTCCAGAAAGGCATCGATGTGGGCGTATTTCATGGGGTCGATTTTTTCCCACAGACCGCCCTTGCCCCGGAATGGCGGAATGCCGCTTTCAACGGAAATTCCCGCGCCGGTCAGGGCAACCGCCTTTTTGGCCTGGGTCAGGACATTGACGGCATTTTCGAACGAATCGGACATCAGCATCGTTTTCAAGCAGATTTTTAGAGGGTGAAGGTCATATCCCGGCCCACGGCAAAACATTCCAGGGACTGGCCCCGCTTGGCGATAATCGATCGGCAGGCGGCGACAATCGCATCCACCTGGTCGTCGGTGCGTTCCTGGTTGAGATGGAACAGGCCCAGGCGTTTCACACCGGCCTGAAAGGCCAGTTCGAGGGCATCGGTGTAAGTCGAGTGCCCCCATTCGATCAGCCGGCCGTACTCTTCGGGAATGTACTCGCCGTCATGAATCAGCAAGTCGGCCCCGCGGCAGAAATCCACATAGTTTTGGAATGGCAGCCCGCCGGGATGAACGAAGCCCAGCTCATTGTCCGTGATGAAGACGAAAGACTTTCCGTCTTCAATGAATTTGTAACCCTTGCCCGTGTTGGGGTGGCTGATGGGAATCGGCACGACCGTGGCCGAACCGATGGTGAATTCCGCCGGATGCCCCTCTTTCCAGACGATTTTGGCCTTCAGATCCGAGTAGCGTACGGGAAAATTGGGCGGTGCCATGACTTTGGAAAACATGCTTTGCATGAATTTTTTGTGAAACGGCGCCCGGTGCATGTGGATTTCGGTGCGGCTGAGAAACAGGGGCTTGAAAAAGGGGAACCCCATGAGATGATCCCAATGGCCATGGGTGAGCAGGAAGTTGTAGTGGTAGCGGTTCTGCTCGATGAGATGATTGCCCAGGCGCCGGATACCGGTGCCGGCATCCACGATAATGATGTCGTCGCTGGTGGTGTGGATCACCATGCAGGTTGTGTCACCGCCGTACTTGATATACTCCTTCCCGGAGACGGGGATGGATCCCCTGGAGCCCCAGCACGTGATGACCATGGTCAATCTCTTTTGCCTCCGCCGGTCTATCCGTTTCCCCTCTGTCCGGTTTCCCCGTAAAAAGTGGACCAGATGCCGTCTCGGTTCCATCGTTTGAGCAGCTTCACCGGCAGACCGGCCAGCGTCGATTCGACCCGGGCAGCTTCACTGCGCATCAAACCGGAAAGGATGAAACGCTTTTTTTTCAAAAACCCTGTGGTGTCAAGCAGGTTTTTCATGACATCATAATGGATGTTGGATACCACAAGATCGCTCGTAAAGTCTATAAATTTCTCGGCATCTCCTTGGGTCACAAGTACTTGGCCGCCCAGCTGATTGAGCCTTACATTGCGTTCGGCGGTTTTTGCGGCAAGCAGGGTCAAATCGACGGCGAGCACTTTCGGGCAACCCAGGCGGGCGGCGGCCAGGGCCAGCAACCCGGTGCCGGTACCCAGATCCAGGGTGGTTTCCACGGAACCGGCGGCAAAGGCCAATTCAAGGGCTTCCAGACAGTCCTGGGTGGTGGGATGGGTTCCCGTGCCGAAGACCACGCCCGGATCGAGAACGATGGTGTCGTCGTCGGGCGCTGGCAGCATCGAACCAGGGGGGCGTGACGGTAAACCGGCCGATGCGGCAGGGCACGATATCGCCGCCCTGCCACTGGGCGTAGGTCATCTGGTAGTGGTCGATCAGGGTGACGTCGGGTAGACTGGCGGCGGTTTTCTCCACCAGCGCCAGATTCGGCCGCGTGAAGAAAAGAAAGGAAAAATCCCCTTCTTCCCAACATCCCAGATAGTGCTGCGGCTGGAAGTCCCGGCCGGGTCGAAACCGCCCCGACAGGTAATAGATATACAGATCCGCATAGGGGTTGGCGGCAGGGGGCAGGGGCATCGGTTTCAATTGCCTGTTTTGCGCGTTCATCCTATTTGGTTTTTGGCAGGGTATCGAGATACCACTCCATGGGGTTGATCAGCCGGTATCCCATGGCAGTCAGCTTTTTCTTGATCCGAGCGACATTGTTGGTCAGCAGGTAGGGGAACACGGCGCGTTTGCCCTCCTCCCAGGTGCGGGCCACCAGAACGCTGCCGAAGGCGATATTCTCTTCGGTGATGGCATCGACGATGCGTTTCATCTGGCCGACCTTCTGCTCGACTTCGATGCACAAAAGGTGCCCGGTTCGTGGATGCCCAGCACATTGACGAACGCGCGCAAAAGATCCCGCACCGAAAGAATCCCCTTGAGCTTGCCGGCTTCGTCGACAACCGGAAAAGCCCCGACTCTTTCTTTCTGGATGAGCAACAGGGCATCCGGAAGGGTGAAGTTGGGGGAAATGGTCTTGGGGTTGTGGGTCATGATATCGGCCACGGTCAGTTGGGCCAGCTTTTCGGTCTCTTCGGCGGTGGCCTGGTTTTTGATCATGCTGTAAGGCATGGCGCTGCGGATGTCCCGATCGGTGACGATGCCGATCAGACGCTGGTCGCTTTCGATGACGGGCAGGTGGCGAATCCGGTTGGCGGCCATTTTTTCCTGGGCCTCAAAAACCGATGCATCCTTGTCGATGGTGATGACTTCTGAAACCATGGATCGGCTGACAAACATGTTATCCTCCAAACAGTGGGGGGTTAGCAAAACGATGCCATCGCCTGGCGTTTGGCATCAGCCGCCAAGCAAGATCCTGACATGGTCGGCGGCCAACTCGCCCAGCCGCTCCAGGCAGTATCCGCCCTCCAGAACCGACATGACCCGTCCGCCGGCGGATTGATCGCCCAATTTCATGATCGTTTCCATGATCCATGAGAATCCTGCGCTGGATAGGTTGATGTCGGACATGTCATCGTCTTCGTGACCGTCAAATCCGCTGGAGACAATGATGAATTCCGGTTTGAACCGTTCGAATGCCGGTAAGAGGTCGCTCTCGATCAGCTTCCGGTAATCATCGTCTCCCTGGCCCGGCAGAACCGGCGAATTTTTTGTGAATCCATAGCCCAGCTCGGTCCCTTCCTCGAACTCCCGGCCGGTACCCGGAAAGGCGAAGGAGGGGTGCTGGTGAATGGAGTAGTAAAAGACCGTCGGATCTTCCTCGAAAATCGCCTGGGTTCCATTGCCGTGGTGAACGTCGAAATCGATGATGCCCACCCGGTGGACGCCGTGGGTTTGCTGCAGATAGCGTGCGGCAATGGCCACGTTGTTGAAATAGCAGAATCCCATGGCCTGGGCCCTTTCCGCATGGTGCCCGGGCGGCCGGACGGCGCAAAAGGCGTTGTCCAGCTCGCCTTCCATGATCCGCCGGGCCACGTCAATGACCCCGCCGACGGCCAGGAAAGCGGTTTCGTAGGTATCCACGCACATTTGGTTGTCCGGATAGTCAAAGGTGCGGTTACCGGAGAGGCAGACCTCTTCGAAGCGCCGGATATAACTGGTCGAATGGACGCTATCAATCCATTTGAGATCGGCGCGCACCGCCGGGAGAAGAATGAGGTGGTCCAGAAGGCCGGCGGCCTTGATGCCATTATACATGGCGGTGAGGCGGTCGGATGTTTCCGGGTGATAGGGTCCCGTATCATGGAGCAGGTACCGGTTGTCGTGCAAATAGCCTGTTCGTTTCATCGGCGTCCTTTCCGGTGCTTCCGGCCGGTGCTTCCGGGGGTTGACGATTTGCAACGGGTTGCGACTGCCGTTACGGGTTTCAGGGTGCCGTGGATGCGGGTGGCGGTGACGCGATTACGGGATGATCCGATCGAAAATCGCGTAGGCGGCCTTCATGGCCGGGTTGTCGGCATCCAGATCAACCGTCGGGCGGCCGGTCAGATCGAATTCGTAGACCTCCTCGTCGGCGGGAATCACCCCCGCCAATTCCAAACCGCTGTCGACAATCATGGTTTTTACTTCGTCATCCGGTTCGCTTTTGGCCTGATTGATGATGATATAGCTCTTGCCGATACCCAGTTTCAGGTCGTTGGCCAGCTTCTGGATTCGCAGGCCGGCCTGCAATCCCCGGCGCGAGGTGTCGGTGACGATCAGCAGCACGTCCACATTTTTGGTGGTCAGTCGACTGAGATGCTCCATGCCGGCTTCGTTGTCCATGACGAGGTAGGGATAATTGCCGGCCAGCCGTTCCAAAAAACCCGTCAGGAGGGTGTTTGCGGCGCAGTAGCAGCCGGCCCCCTCGGGTTGCCCCATGACCACCAGATCGAAACCCGTCTGCTCCATGACGGCCTGTTCCAGCTTCATGGATATGAACACGTCCTTGGTCATTCCGCTGGGAACGATGCCTTTTTTCATCTCTTCCCGGGCATTGCCCAGGGTCTCGGTGACTTCCAGGCCGAGAACTTCGTTCAGGTTGGCGTTGGCATCGGCATCGACAGCCAGTACAGGGGCTTTGCCGTGGTTGACCAGATATTTTATCAACATTCCGGAAACAGTGGTCTTTCCGGTTCCGCCTTTTCCGGCCATGGCAATGGATACGGGCATGGTAAAGCGCTCCTTTCCGCAAGCAAGGGGGGTGGGTAGGTCACCGCCTTTTTAACAGCGTTTTAGATAATGTTGCCATGATTAGGACAGCCGGCGGCAACAGTCAAGGGGATTGTCCCGACGCGCAGGCGCGGCGCTTTGCCGCTCGGGATGAAGAATCGCGCGGCATCCTGCCGCAAGGACGATCGCCGGCAGTCGCGCTAGGCCCTTGTCGAATGGGATTAGCCGTGGACGAGGCGCAGAATTTGGTGTAAAGCAAACCCCATAGATAGGCACTTCACCAATGTCAAAAAAGGAGATACCGATGTTCGATCTGGTCAAAAAAAGCATGCTTGCCGGTGTCGGCCTGGCCCTCAAAGCCTGGGACGAAGTCGAAGACATGGCCAAGGAGATGGCCGAGCAGGGCAAGATGACCGAAACCGAAGGCCGCAAGTTTATCGACGAGCTTCAGAGCCGTTACGAGGAGACCCAGAAAAAGCTTGAAGAACGTGTGGAACGTAGCGTCAAGGAACTGCTCAAGAAGATGGATGTGGTGACCCAGGACGAACTCAAGGGGCTCAAAAAAGAAATTCGCGATCTGAAGAAACTGATCAGCAATCAGGACGACGGGGAAACGTCCTGATCCGCGGCGCATGATCAGCATTCGAAAAATCGGCGTGATCGGCCGAACCTATCGGAACCTGAACCGTTACCGGCAGATCTTGTCCGTATTACTCAAGTACGGATTTGATAACATCCTGGAACTATTGAGGATCGATCAATACATCGAGCTCGGTTTCCAGATGCTGACCCGCCATCGCACGGAGCGTGAAGAACGCCATACGCGGGCCGAGCGCGTGCGCATGGCCATCGAGGAGTTAGGCCCCACATTCATCAAGATGGGGCAGATCCTCTCCACTCGTCCCGACCTGGTGCCCGTCGACTTCATCCAGGAACTGTCCCGGCTGCAGGACAAGATCCCCTCGTTCTCGATCGCTGACGTTCGTCGGATCGTGTACCAGGAAACCGGTCAATCCATCGACGACCTTTTCACCTATTTTGATCCCGCTCCCCTGGCCTCGGCCTCCATCGGTCAGGTGCACCGCGCCCGTCTGTTGGACGACGAAGAGGTCGCCGTCAAGATTCAACGGCCGGGTATCCGCAGGATTGTCGAGGTGGACCTGGAGATCATGCTCCATCTGGCCACCCTGGCCGAGCGGCACATCGAGGAGCTGGCGCACCACCGGCCGGTCAAGATCGTCGAGGAGTTCGCCCGATCCATTGAAAAGGAGATGGATTACACCCTGGAGGCCACCAGCATGGAGCGCGTGGCGCGGTCCTTTCTCCAGGACCCCACGGTTTATATCCCCAAAGTCTATCGGGAAATCACCACCCAGCGGGTGTTGACCACCGAATTTATCGACGGCATCAAGGTTTCACGCCTGGACGAGCTGGATGCGCAGGGTTTGGACCGCAAACTGATCACCCGTCGTGGGGCCACGATTCTGCTCACCCAGATTTTCGAACACGGCTTCTTTCATGCCGATCCGCATCCCGGCAACTTGTTCGTTCTGCCCGAGAATGTCATCTGCTTGCTCGATTTCGGCATGATGGGCACCGTGGACCGCAACACCCGTGAACTCTTCGTGGAACTGGTGGATGCCGTCGTCCGGCGAGACGAGCCACGCACCGCCCGGGTGCTGCTGAAGCTGACCCTGTGGGATGAGGAACCGGACATGCGTCTTCTGGGCAAGGACGTGGCCGATTTCATGGGGGAGTATCTCTACCGGCCGCTCAAGGAGATCAAGATCGGCAAATTGTTGCAGCAAATGCTGGATCTTGCTTCAAGGCATCGCCTGCGGATTCCCCCCGAGATTTTTTTGATGATGAAGGCCATCAGCACCGTCGAGGGCGTGGGTCTCACGCTCGATCCTGATTTTGACATGCTCAAGCATTCCGAACCGTTTATCCGGCAGGTCAAGTTGTCCCGTTTTTCACCCAAGCGCCTGAGCAGCGATGCGGTGAGTCTTGCCGGCCAATATATGGATTTTCTCCAGGAGTTTCCCAAAGACTTGCTGGAGATCACCCGCAATATCCGGCAGAAGAAATTCACTTTCATGCTGGAATTGAAGAACATGGAGAACATGCTGGCCACCCACGACCAGATCAGCAACCGTATCTCCTTTTCAATTATCATCGCGGCCCTGATCATCGGCTCGGCCCTGATCGTGATCTCCAAGACCCCACCGCTAGTTTATGGCATTTCGCTGATCGGCATTATCGGTTTTCTCACCGCCGCCATTCTTGGCATCTGGCTGTTGGTGGCAATCATCAAGAAGGGTAAGCTTTAGCTTTAATCCACGAGGACGATCTGCCCTGGAACAATGGTGCTCCGGGCGGTCAGGTGATTAATTTTCAGAAAGCGATCGAGGGACATGCGGTGTCTGCGGGCGATGAGGGACGCATTCTCGCCCTTTTTCACCCGGTAGGTTTTGGATTTTTGGACCGATCTGGCGGCTTTGCTGCTCGTCGACGGCACCCGCAGCGTTTGGTTGATGCTCAATTTGGTTCCGGAGAGTTTGTTCCTCTCCTGGATTTGGCGAACGGTCGTGCCGTAGCGGTTGGCGATATTCCAGAGTGAATCACCGCTTTTTACCACGTGTTTGCGATTCCACTCCGCAGTTTTAGGCGCGCTTGCCCGGTATGCGGTTCTGGCACTTTTGCTCCGGGGCACCTTGAGGGTTTGGCCAACGACGATCCGGCCGGCGCGTCTCAGTTTGTTCACCGCCAGCAATTGCTTGACAGTCGTATGATATTTTCGGGCGATGCCGGAGAGCGTCTCACCGCGTTTGACGCGATGATAGGCGAATCTCGCGTCCGGGGCGGTGGCGGCTGGGGCGCCACGTAAATCGGTACCTGATTGATGGCGGAAAGCAACAGCTCCGCTTTGCCAACCGGTACCCGCAAGGGGTAGCGGGCATCCGGCAGCACGCCGTAGCGCAATTCGGGATTCAGCTCCTTGAGGGTCGCGAGGGAAACGCACAACGGCGTTGTCAGATCCTTCAGGTGGACCTGGCGATGGACGGTGACGGTCTTGTACGCCATGGGTGGATACGGCGTGATTTCGGCAAGGCCGTACTTCTCGGCATGCTCAATGACCTGCAGGGCTGCCAGGAATCTTGGCACGTAGCGGGCGGTTTCATGGGGCAGCCGGTCGTAAAGGTCCCAGAAATCGTCGAGATAATTGATGTTCTGGGTCCGGATGACATGCAGCACGCGGCCCTCGCCGCAGTTGTAGGCGGCCAGTACCGTCGCCCAGTCGCCAAAGATGCCATGCAGTTCCTTGAGGTAGGCAATGGCGGCATCGGTGGATTTTTCGAAATCGATGCGTTCATCAATATAGTGGCTGCGCTTGAGACCGAATTTATATCCCGTGGACGGAATGAATTGCCAAAGTCCCAAGGCCCGGGCGGGAGACAGGGCATGGGCCTTGAAACCGCTTTCGATCAGGGCAACCACGACAGTTCCTTTGGCAGCCCGGCGGCTTCCAATTTACTGACGATGAGGGCCGATACTTTCCGGAACGCCGATAGGCTTCAATGAAGAATTTTTTTTCCGGCCCGTTGAACAGATCGATCTCTTTTTGGACCTTCGCGTTGAGGTAGCGGGGAATTTCATTATGGTTGCCGTTGACCACAATATTGCGCGAGGCATAAATCTCCAGGATTCGTTTGGAGATCAGGAAGCGCAAATCCTCTTTTTGCTGGATAATCTTGTCCGGGCTGTCTGGACGAACACTCAGGATCAGCGCGTAGGCCTTGTCAAGCGCTTCCAGGGCACTTTCCAGCTCGCCTTTTTGCCAATAATCCTGGGCGGCGTCACAGTAGTCCAGGGCATCGTCAAGCTCGTGCTGGGTGCTGTGAAGGGGGGCGTCGTCCTCCTCTTCGGCGCCGGTATCCTCCGTATCGGCGTCATCGGGTTGCAGATCCCCTGAAAGATTCTCACAGGCCGATCGCTCGGATGAACCGGATTCATCGTCATGGCGCGGTGAAGGCGCGATCAACGGCTGATCGCGGCCCGAAGTCGTTTCGATGGGCGGCTGGGACGTCTTGGAAACGGCGTCAACAGGTTGATGGGCGCATCCATAAAGCATGAAAAACAGGATGCTGACGCAAAGTCCGTGACGAATCAAACAGGATTGGCGTGGCAATGTGGGATCCTTTTGTCAAACAGTCGCTTTGGATAGGCGACAAGCGGCATGGCCATGGCCAAAGCCGCTTGTGTGTAGGCTTCTTAAACGTTATAGGTCTTAAACCTTAGCTGCGCGGTTTTGTCAAGTTGGGAAGGACACGGCACCCGGGCAACCGCATTCGGATTACATGTCGATCATGGACGCGTGATGGAAAACGACGGCCCTGATTCAGTCCATGAAAAGAAAAAATATGCAGGGAATGTGAATTTGGGCTTGAAATTGTATCATCAAGGGTGTAAAAGACGACGTTTCAATCAATCGCATCGGAAAAAGATGCCATATTCCGGTGGATGGGTTGCGTTCTTTTAGAATTATGTTGCCAGCGTAGCTCAGTTGGTAGAGCTACTGATTTGTAATCAGTGGGTCGGGGGTTCGAGTCCCTCCGCTGGCTCCAGCGCAAGAGTCGCTATAACGCTACAAATGGTGGGGTTCCCGAGTGGCCAAAGGGAACAGACTGTAAATCTGTCGGCGATGCTTCGGAGGTTCAAATCCTCCCCCCACCACCAAATTATTGTAAGTGCTTGTAGGAGATCGTTAACCCAGAAGATCGATATTTAACTACATGGCTTGCGACGCCGCTGCTAACGTCAGCATGATGATCGTGCTGAAATGCGTTGATCCCGGTGTGATGCGTCCTTTAATGCGGGAGTAGCTCAGTTGGTAGAGCTTCAGCCTTCCAAGCTGAATGTCGCGAGTTCGAGCCTCGTCTCCCGCTCCATTGTTTCCATGCGCCGGCATTCATCCACCGCCTGCCATAATATCGTTCTTTTCTGTTGTGTTTTCTAAGCCCACGTAGCTCAGTCGGTAGAGCGCTTCCTTGGTAAGGAAGAGGTTCATCGGTTCAATTCCGATCGTGGGCTCCACCTTTTTTAGATTTTAAAGTCCAACGCGTTCGAACGAAAAATCATATAGCCTGAATTGTCCATCCATGGGAGGTTTTAAAAA
>NZ_BBCC01000065.1 GCF_001311845.1 Desulfosarcina cetonica JCM 12296
CGATGTCGGTGGATGGGATGGCCCTGCTGGGAGTCCCTCCCCCCAGGCGTCGAGCGCCCCGGATCCGATTGTACCGGATATTGACGAAGTCCTGTCATCCCTGCCCGATATCGATGCCCATCAACGCAAACAGCTGCTGTCGGAAACGCTGGACGAAACCTTCGCCTTCATGCAGGCCGATCCGGAAACGGCGCGTGACACCGACGGCCTGGACATCTTATCGGGCAGCGATGACACGGAAGCGGACTGGCCGCCACCTGAGATGGATGGGCCAAATGCGGCCCCGCTTTCGATCATGGATGAATTCGGCGCGGATCCATCCGCGTTCTTGCAAGCCTCTGACAGGGCTTCCGAGGAACTTTCCGCGGCCCCTTCGACCGATGCCGATAGCGAGACGGAATTATGGCCGAGTGCGCCGGAAACGGATTTCCCGGCGCCTTCAGAGCCGGCTGCCGATTCCGGCGCAGCGCCGTTAACCCTTGATTTTTCAGAACCTCGGCCGGAGGTGCCCGCTGGGCAAGCCACCGATGATGTACCTCTTGATAGCGCGCCTTTTGCTGCCCGCAGCACGATTCGGAAGAGCATCCGTGTCGATGCCGACAAGATTGACGACCTGATGAACCAGGTCGGTGAACTGGTGGTCAACCGTTCCACGTTTATCCAGCTATTTCAGGAAATGCGGGATCTGGTTCGAGACTTTGCCATGCGCTTTCCCAAGGAAAAGGCCGAGCAGCGCTTGCTGGCGGGCATGACCAACCGTTTCAACGAGGCGACAACGCTTCTGGGACGCGTCACCGGCGAGCTTCAGGAACAGGTCATGAAGGTGCGCATGCTGCCCATCTCAAGACTTTTCAACCGCTATCCGCGCTTGGTCCACGATCTTCTCAAGGATGCCGATAAAAAGGTTCAGTTGCAGTTTCGGGGTGAAGAAACGGAGTTGGACCGGATGGTCATCGAACAGCTGGTCGATCCCATGATCCATATCATCCGGAACGCCGTGGACCACGGGATCGAATCCCGCGAGGCGCGCAAGCGCAAGGGCAAGCCGGAAAAAGGCATTCTGATGCTGGATGCTTACCATGAAGGCAGCAATGTGGTTATCGAGATCACCGATGATGGCGGTGGAATTGATTTGTCGCGTATTCGCCAGAAAGCGGTTGAAAAACAGTTGGTCGATCGCGCTGCCCTTGAGCGCATGGATCAGCGGGCGCTGATCGATTTGATCATGTTGCCGGGCTTTTCCACGGCCGATAGCGTAACCCATACGTCCGGTCGGGGGGTGGGCATGGATGTGGTCAAGAGCAGCCTCGAGAAAATCAACGGCGTGCTGACCATTGATACCCGCCAGGATATTGGCACGCGTTTTCGGATCAAGATCCCCCTGACGCTGGCCATCATTCCCGCCCTCATGATCCGCTGTGGCGGCAGCCATTTTACGCTTCCCCTGGATGCGGTTCAGGAGACCTTGCGCATCGATAAGGGAGAGATCTTCAGCGTTGACGGGCGTCAGGTCATGCACTTGGATGAAGAACCGTTGCCGCTGATCCGGTTGAGCGAGCTTTTAAACATTTCGGCACCGCTACCCCCGGAACATGAGGCGCGTTTTTTTGTGGTGGTTGTCAAGGCCACCTCAGGGATGACCGGTCTGATTGTCGACGCCCTGCTGGGTCGGCAGGAAGTGGTCGTCAAACCCTTGGAAGACTACCTCCAGGAGAGCAGCGGATTTTCCGGTGCGACCATCTTGGGTGACGGAAGTATTTCGTTAATCCTCAATATCGATGAACTGGCGCTGATGGCCAAGGAACGGGAGGCAGAGAGACGATTGGCCGCCACCATCCTGTAGAGAAGGAAAGGCATTCGATTGCCCGATATGAATACCAACGTGCCATTTTCCAATTCCCCATCCACCGACACGGATAACGGTTTTGTCGGAACGCTGAAGAACATTCAGCTCAACGATCTGATTCAGATATGTTGTCTGTCGGCGTCGAGTTTGTGCATGCGGGTCACCAAATCCGGCCGGCAAGGGACGATTTTTATCATGGATGGAGAAATCGTGCATGCCGTTTGTGAGGAGATGGCGGGAGAAGAAGCCTTCTACCGAATCTTGGGGTGGCAAACCGGAAGCTTTGAATCCCTTGAAATATCAGAAAAACCGAAGCGTACCATCGAGAGGAATTACCAGTTCCTGCTCATGGAGGCCGCCAGAAGGGTTGATGAAAGAGAACTGACCGATCAGGCTGCGGAAGAGGAGAACAATGCTATTGAGGCGGTCGATAAGCGACTTCGGGTGCTCATTGTCGATGATTCGCCCATCATGCGCAAGATCCTGTCTCGGATGCTGGACGCCAGCCATGCGCTCCAGGTCGTGGGCATGGCAGGCAACGGCCGCGAAGCGATCCAGATGGTCGACCAATTATCGCCGGATTTGATAACCCTGGATATCAATATGCCGGTGATGGATGGGATCAGCACCATCAAACATATCATGATTCGAAAACCCTGTCCGGTTGTGATCATGTCCAATGCCAGCGACGGATCGTCAAAAACCATTTTCAATTTTCTTGAATTGGGCGCGGTCGATTTCATCAGCAAGCCCATCAACAACAAGGACATCCTGCAACAGCAGACGAAGATTCTTGAATGTTTGAAAATGGCCGCAACGGCCAAGGTGGGCAACTTCAGAATTCCCCGCCTGCCGACGTCCACGGCAAGGCCGCATCTGGACGATCCGCCGGACGATGTTCCATGCAAGCGTTTGGTGATGGTTATTTCCGGACCGGGGGGGCACCCGGAACTGATAACGTTGCTTGCCGATTTGGCACCTGTCCTCCGTGACGTCCAAGGTGCGTTAATCGTCCTTCATCGGATGCCGTCATCGCTTGGGGCGCCGATGAGCCACTACCTAAGCCAGCGTTGCGGTATCCCGGCACAGTTCGTCGATGCCACCATGGCGCTTCGCGCCGGAGGCTGTTACATCGGCCGTTTTGATCGGCGTCTTGGGGTTGGAACGACCGACGACGGACCCGCAATTGAAGTCGCAACGCTTTCCAACGGGGAGGCCCCCCCTGATGGACTGCTTAAGTCGCAGCAACGGTTTTTGGCAAAGCGTTGGCCGTTGTCCTGTTGTCCGGTGCACCGATTCGTAACCCCGAGGGGTTGAATGCCGTGCGTGCGGCCGGTGGTTGGACGCTTGTTCGTGAGCGAACCACCACCATGGTCGCAGGCCCTCTCGATCAGATGGTCAATTCGGGATTGACGGATGTTGAGGTTGATCCCGCGGGTATGGTGGCCACGATACGGGACCGACTTTCCCGCTGATATTCCATAGGAAGCACACATGATCATTGCGTGCCCAAAATGCGAAACCCGTTTTCATCTTGAGGACGCGGTTCCCCGAAAATCGACGTTCGTCGCCCGCTGTTCCATCTGCGGTCATCTCTTCTCGGCGTTTCGGCCGGTACGCGTCCAGCCGATCACGTTTCTCGACCTGGAAAGAACCCGTCAGTCGGATGTCGGTGACAACGTTGTTGCCATCGGCAACCGTAAGGGGGGCGTCGCCAAAACCACCACTTGCCTCAACCTGGGGGCCTCCCTGGCGATTTGCGGGAAAAAGGTTTTGTTGGTGGACCTCGACGCCCAGGCCAACCTCTCCATCTGTTTGGGAAAGCAGGCGCTGCCGACCTTCTACGACGCTTACGATGCCGTTGATCGGCCGCTTGATGATTTCATCGTTGCCACCGCCTACACCAACCTCTGGCTGCTGCCTTCCGGGCGGAATATGGTTCTGCTCAACAAGCGTTATTTTGGCACGCGGCATTTCGAATTTTTGCTCAAAGACCGGCTGGCGACCCTTGCTACCCGGTTTGACTATATTCTGATCGATACACCGCCGTCCATCGAGTTCTCAACACTGAATGCACTGACTGCCGCTCGGCGGGTGATCATTCCCTGCCAGTGCGATTACCTCTCCACCCATGGGGTGGATCAGGTGTTGAAGCTGATCGCCTTGGTCCGCCGACACGCCAATCCGCGAATCGAATCCCGTGTTCTGTTGACCATGATGGATCGGGAGATGACCGCGTCGCAAATGATTCTTTCGAAAATCCAAAACCTTTATCGTGGAAGCTGCTTCGAGACGATCATTGAAACGGACGGGCAACTCAAGGAAGCGCAGATTTTGAGCATGCCGGCGATCCATTACTGCCGCCAGAGTACCGCCGGCCTTCAATACATGGCACTCGCGCGGGAAGTGTTAACCGGTGTCGCGCAAGAGGCGTTATCTCCGTCATGACCGCTCGTCGTGGATACTCCCTCCAGCGCACCATGATCATTTACATGCTCCTGATCGGATTCGCCGCGCTGTTGGTGGCGGCTGAATTCGTTGTGGATACCCATTCAGCCGCCCTGAAACAAGCCATCGGACAAAATATGGCGCCCATTCATCCGACGCCTGCGGACAGCGTCCAAGACGCGCTGCTCCGCATCCGCAACAAGGGAATTATGATGGTGGGGGTGGTCCTGGCCGTGGTCGTTATCGTGCTGACCATGTTCATCAAGACGATTACGGAGCCGCTGCAACATTTGGTCGAGGTGTCCAGGGCCATTAACGCGGGCGACCTGAGCCAGACCGCCCATATTGCCACGGGTAACGAGCTATCCCAGTTGTCCACCGCCATCGATGACATGGCGACGAATCTTCAAGAGATCGTCATGCTCTCCCGGGCCGTGTGCGCTTCGGCAGAGCAGGTGACCACCCGTGCGCTACCGTTGATCGAGCGGGTCTGCCCCACATCGGAAACAACGGAAGGGGTGGGGGCGCAACTGGTTCGCCTGACGTCCGAAATGCAGACCCTCGGTCAGGCCATCGAGTGCTTCAAACTTTATTCGGTGGACGATCCGTCATGAGTGACAGCGCCTTCATGGCCTTTCCGACGGGCATGCTGATCGCCACCCTGGTCTCGGCCGTGGGGATTGGTGGCGGTATTTTATGGATGCCTGTTTTCCTCCTTTTTTTTCACCTGCCGCCCGAAACCGCCGTGATCACCTCATTGCTGGTACAGACGGCGGGAATGGGGTCCGGCAGCGCGGCATTCATCCGTAAGCGGGTCGTGGACCTTCGCCTGGCCGGATGCCTCCTGCTGCTGACACTTCCCGGCCTGGGGCTGGGCGCGCTGCTGACACGACAGCTGACACCGGCGCACCTTGAACTGGTGCTGGGAATTCTCACCCTGACCACGGCGTTCCTGTTCGTATCGACCAGTCAGCCATACGCGGAAACCGGAACCGATCGGGTCTCGCTGCATCGTCTGCGTCGATACGGCGCGATCGTTTCCGGCTTGGCCGTCGCCAGCGGAATGCTCAGCATCAGCATGGGTGAATGGCTCGTCCCGCTGATGCGCAGCCGACTGGATTTGCGCATGCGGGCTGCCGTTGCCACCAGTATCGTCACCATTTTCGGGACCTGTGTGGCGGGTTCCGCCATCCATCTGGTACTGGGGGCATCGGCAGACGTGTCGGCACTGATTTGGGCGGTGCCGGGTGTCCTTATCGGCGGTCAGATCGGACCGCGCGTAACGGAAAGACTGAACGAAAGACTGCTCAAGGATGTTTTTATCTTTTTACTGACATTGGTCGGAATCCATTTGATTTATAATAGCTATTGAATTGGAACGGGTCGTGGAAGAACATGTCGGTCGGGAATTCGCATGCCGGAAGAAGATGGGGCGCGCACCCTATGCCTATCTGGTTCCCCTGGCTGGATTCGTTCTATTGGCGATGGGCTGGGAAGGCTTGGCACGATTCAGCGGATGGAACCGGCATGTCTTCCCAGGACCCACCACGGTGCTGTCGAGCATGGGAGAACTTTTCTCTGACGGTACACTCATTCGGCACACGGTGGCCAGCCTTTTCAGGGTGACGCTGGGATTTTACCTGGCGGCCGGCCTTGGAATCCCCCTGGGAATCTTGCTCGGCATGGTGAAAGGCCTGCGTCGGCTAGTCAACCCGCTGATTCAGTTTTTACGTCCATATCCCCATTGGCCTGGATTCCCTTGGCGATGTTGTGGTTCGGCATCGGCGATCCACCGGCCATTTTTCTGATTTTTCTCGCAAGCTTTTTCCCCTTGGTGGTATCCACGACCATTGCGTGGATGGTATCAATCCGACCTATTTTCATGTTGCGGCCAATTTTAACTTCTCTCCTTTTGAACGGGTCACGCGTCTGGTTCTACCCGCCATTATTCCTGAAATTGTGACGGCTTTACGCATGACGGTGACCATTTCGTGGCTGGTTGTGGTGGCGGCCGAAATGATCGCCGTGCGGTCCGGGCTGGGATTTCTGATTTTAGATTCACGCAATGCCCTGCGCATGGATTTCGTCATGGATGGAATGATTGTCATCGGTTTGGTGGGGCTGGCCCTGGATCGTCTGATGCGCGGACTTGGAGAACTGGAGGGTGCCCGTTGGAGCAGAATGCGTCATTAAGGAGCGGTCCCCGTGGGTCATATCGCAATTGAAAATCTGAGCAAAACCTACATCAACCGGCGACGGCGGTCCCGCGACAAGGAAAACCCGCTGCAACAAAAGGGCGAGCGCGTCACGGTTCTCAAGGATATCGATCTTGAGATCAACGATGGTGAAATGGTCTGCTTTCTGGGACCTTCCGGTTGTGGGAAATCGACGCTGTTGAGGATTATCGCCGGATTCGAGCCCGCATGCGATGGATCGTTGCGGATCAATGGTCAGCCCGTCAAGGGACCTTCCGCGGACCATATTTTCGTTTTCCAATACAGTGGTCTGTTCCCCTGGATGACCGTGGCCGAAAACGTCGCGCTCGGGTTGCGCCATCTGAAAAACCGTCGGCAGCAACAGGCACAGATTCTCGAATTTATCGACATGGTTGAGTTGAATGGCTTCGAAAACCACTACCCCCGGCAACTCTCCGGAGGCATGCAGCGGCGTGCCGAGTTGGCACGGGCCCTGGCGGTCAATCCAGACATCATGATCATGGATGAACCTTTCAGCGGTCTGGATTTTCTGACCCACATGAAGATGCGCGAAGAAGTCGTCAACATGCATGCTTTCATCAAGAAGACCATGCTTCTCGTGACCCACAACATCGACGATGCCTTGATCATGGGGGACCGGGTCGTTATCCTGGGCGGGCGTCCCACCGGTATCGCCATGAACCGACAGCTGGATTTTCCACGGCCCCGTAGTTTTGAGAAAGCCCCTGAGTTGAGTCGCCTGCGGGATGACGTGTTCCTTATGTTGGGGGTGAATTATGCCATTTAAAAGGCCACACTTCCGGTTTTGGAGCCATTTGCCCCTGACCCTGCGACTCGGCGTGATTTTCATATCCTGGTTGTTGGTCATTACCTATCTGCATGTTCGGATGAACCATGCGCCTGACGCGCGCCAGATGGTTCGCATGGGCTATATGCCGGTTGTTACCAATCTGGCGGCGCCCTTGATCGATCATGTTACCCGAAATCATCCGGACATCCGTTTCGAAGCCGTCAAGTTCACCTCGTTTGCCGAAATGGCCGAGGCGTTGCGCAATGATGCGATTCAGGCCGCTTTCATCATCGCCCCCCTGGCGGTGGTGCTTCGTCAACAAGGCGTTGACGTCAAGGTCGTCATGATCGGCAACCGTCACGAAAGCACCCTGGTGGCGCGCAAAACATTACATGCCAAACGCCTGGAGGACCTGGTCGGGCATACGATCGCCGTTCCCATGCGCTATTCCGGCCACAATCTGTGCCTCTTGAAAACCCTTGAGGCAAAAGGCTTGGCCGGACGCATTCAAATCGTTGAGATGAACCCGCCGGACATGGCCGCGGCCCTGGCCGCCGGTGGATTGGACGCCTATTTTGTCGGCGAGCCCTTTGCCGTCCAGTCGGTCAAAAGTGGTGTTGCGAATGTCATCGATTACGTGGAAACGCTGTGGCCCGATTTCATCTGCAATCTGATTCTGGTGAAGAACAGTTGGATAGCCGACCATCCGATGCTGGCGCAACAGTTTGTCTCCGCGGCAGCCCGTTCGGGCCTGTGGGCCGGCGGCCATCCGAAACAGGCGGCGCGGATCGCGGCCGATTACTGGAACCAGCCCGTGGAATGGGTTGAATCTGCCCTGACAATCCCCCCCCAACGTATCGTTTACGATCGATTCGTTCCCCACGAATCCGAGATGCAGGAGATCGCCGATATGATGGCGCGTTACCACTTGATTGCGCATGCCGACATTGCCGGCCTTGTCGAAGACCAACTGGCTCGGAATGTCTCATCCGCTGGCATCGACGGCATCGATTCCGTGCTTCGGCCTTGAACACGCACCGCCGGATCGGATCGGCTTGAATCGGATGGAAATAAAAAACCCCGCTGCAGTTGCTGCGGGGGTGAGAATAGGGCGATTTGCATCGAAGCGGGGTGTGGCTTTACTTCCCCGGACCCACGAAGACCGGGACTATCTTTTTTGCAGTTGAGCGATCTCCTTGCGGATGGCGGCCAATTCGGCGGACAGCGAGGATTTCAGTTCCGCGATGGCGTTTAGCACCGCTTCCAGACTGGCTGCTTCGCCACTTTTAACAGGTTGTACCGGCTTGCTGGGAACCGGCTTGGCCTCGATGATCTTGGCCTTGAGTCGCTTAAACTGGTGGATTTCCTCGCGAAGCATCTGCTCTTTTTCTGCTTGGCTCAGGTTTTCGTTACTCACGACGGTTTCGAGGCAGGAGTAAACGGCCATAACGCGTTTGATGGTGTCCGGATGGGCTTTGGACTTCTTCTTGCGGACGTATTTTCCCAGCGAATCTAAAATCTTGAGCAGGGAGACGATGACTTTATCGGTTGAAAACCGATGGCTCAGTTCATCCACCTGCTGCAAAAACGCATCAAGGACGCTGTCGGTAATCTCCCAATCGATGGCCAAAATGGTGGACTTGAGGTCTTTCAGAGCCAGCTCGGGGCCTTGGGCGGGCGCTGCTTCAGGTGCCGATGGCGCTTCAGGGGGCATGGCGTCACTAAAAAAATCATCGAGGCGGTTTTCTAAATCAAAGGCGAACGTATCATTCGCTTTTTTGTCCACGCGGATTCCTCCTATAAAAGCTTTTCTCGAATCGCTACCATCGTGGTCGAGATGGCCTTTTTTACGGTTGCGATGACGTTCTCACCGGTGGCGGCACTGGCGGTGAAGCTGGGGGCCTTGAGTTCTGCGTTCAGATCCTGTTCCATCGTCTGGGGGTCGAGAACGGGAATCCCCTGGGCTGCCAAGTCACGCTTATTGTATTGAAAGACAATTGGGAAGCGGGCCATGTCAATATCATAAAACTTGAGGTTCTCTTTCAGATTTTCGAGGGAGGTAATGTTGTTTTCCCGACGGTCAACCATGGAGTCGGCGACAAAGACAACGCCATCAACACCCTTGAGGACGAGCTTGCGGGTGGCGTTGTATTTGACCTGACCGGGAACGGTATAAAGCTGTGTCTTGACATTGTAGCCTTTTATCGCCCCTAATTCAAACGGCAGAAAATCGAAGAAAAGCGTTCTGTCCCCTTGGGTTTTAATGCTGACCATATCGGATTGGATCCGGTGGCGGATGCGATTGAAAATATATTCCAGGTTGGTGGTTTTCCCACCTCTGCCGGGGCCGACATAAACAAGCTTGACTTGAACTTCTTTGGTTTTGGTGTTGATAAACGCCATCTTATTGCCCCATTTATCTTGCCCCATTTATCGCTGCATTGAAGGGGCGCGCCGCCCAAGCGTGCGCCGTCACTCGGTTACGATGTGCGTGTCCGCTCAATCAGCGCCTTGATTTTCTTGATCACTTCATCAATTTTCAACCGGAGGTAACCCAGCGATACATCATTCCCGAAGATGGAGACGAGGAGAAAATCATCCATGATTTTCGTGAAATTGATGTTTTCGCTTTTGCCTTTGTGGAACAGCAGCGAGAATTCCTCCTCACCGATGATGGAAGCCATGGCGCTGACGGCGCCAAAATTACCGGCAGCCAAGGCTGCCAGCGAATAAACGTCATGGCGCACTTTCCCATCGTCCAGGTTGACGATGACGTTACCGGCCATATCGATGAGGATAACGGATTGGAGCCCCAGTGTCATCAGATCAGTGGTCAACGCTTCCTCTAAACCATCTAATTGCTCTTGATCCAGGATGTAAGACAATGTCTTTTCCCTCCTTGCTGAATCAGGTTTTTCCCGTCCACCCGTCAAAACGGCAAAAACGCTTACGTTATCCAACCCATAAGTGACCAAGAGGATGTTGAGATCCATCCGACGGCACTATTCAGTCCAATAGAAAACGCAGGCGATACGATTGGGAACCGAATTCCCGGCCAAGTATAACGATACCCTTCCCTGATACACTTTTTTGCTTTTGGTGATCAAGTTTTTTCTATGATTATTCATATGTATTGAGCCCATTTGCAACTTGATTTTTCAATTAAACCGGCGATAATGAGATCCGGAAGGGTTCTTTTAACGTGTTTTGTTTAAGCAGGAGATTCTACCCATGCGTGTATCCTCATGGCAGGCGGAAAGAAAAAAAATAGTGGCCCGTCTTTCGATTGCCATTTACAAAATGACGGATGAACAATTGGTTTCTCTCTTGCATTTGTTCAAAGCGTTGAACCTCGCTGAAGACAAAGCGGCATTGAAAACAGCCAGACCCAAGCTTGAAACCGAAGCCGGAAAGTGCGAGCGACAACTGCTCATTGCCCACTTTTTTTTGTTGATCAACCAGTTGAGCGAAGCTGAGTTGATCCGCTTCATGAATCTCTATGAGCAGAAACGCTTTGCCCTGTTGCGCGAGTTTCCGCGGATCAACTGTAATTTTACCTTGGATATTGCCGTGGACGGCCGCGCCGTCAATTGCTTTGCCCGCAACATCAGTGCCAATGGCATATTTTTGGAAAGCTGTGAGGCGTTTACCATGGGCCAGCCTGTATCCCTCTGCTTTTCATTGGAAGAAAGCCGTTTGGCCTTGAAGCTCAAAGGCCGCGTCGTTCGCTTGGAACATGATGGTGTGGGTATCAAATACGAATCGATGACAGCTTATCAGGTTGAAATTATAAAGGACCTTATTCACCGGATCGATGATCACCAGAAAAGCGGGCAGGAATTCCCCGGTGCCCATTGAAATTAGCAGTGGGTTGTTGTATTTTTCGAATGGACCAGGCGTTAACCCACAGGAGCTGTTCCCATCATGATCGATCTCCGCAGCCAACATATCGAAGTCAGCCGCGAACGCCGGCAATACCCGCGTCTTGAGTTTCGTTGTACGGCCCATTTGGAGCACTTGCAGGAGGCGCTGAATGTCACTGATTTGAGCTTGAGCGGGCTTTTTTTGGAAGTTTCGGATAAAACCGGACTGGAACCGGGGAAGGTCGTCAGCCTGGCGATCCGATTTCCGACCGAGGCCCGGGCAATCTTATTGAAAGCCAGAATCGTCAATGTGAACAAACGAGGGATCGGTTGCCATTTCGTTGACCTGACAACGCGGAATTTCGATGCCATCCGAAACTGCTTCGAAACCTTCAGGGACACCCTGCCGATCAGCTGATCCCTCCGAATTACCATGAAACAGACGTCCGTCATGCGTCACCCTCAAGAATGGGCAATCTTCGGGGTATGGCTCTTATCTTGGGGCGGCTTCCTTCCCGGGCTGATAGGCGCATAGCGGTTCTTCCGCCATGAAGTTACCGGTGGCTTCGAAGGCGCGCGCCCGGCATCCACCACAGACCGCATGATATTCACATATCCCGCATTTGCCTTCCAGCTGTTTGAAATCCCGGAGTTTTAGAAAAACCGGTGAATGTCGCCAGATGTCGCCGAATGTGTTTTGCGTGACGTCACCGCACTGCACATCGGTATAACCGCATGGCTGCACGATGCCGGTATGCGAAATGAAGCAAAAGCCGGTTCCGGCAAGGCAACCGCGGGTGACGGCATCCAGACCGTGGGTCGCGAAGGTGATGGTCTTGCCCTCCGCCCGGGCGCGCTGTCGCAGGATCCGATAGTAGTGCGGGGCACAGGTCGCCTTGAGCTGCAGGCTGGTTTTTTCGCGTTGATCGTAGAACCAGTTCAGCGTCTCTTCGTATGCCTGGGCGTCAATGGCCTGATCCACGATGTATTTCCCCCGGCCGGTGGGTACCAGCAGGAAGATGTGGTGCGCCACGGCACCCAGTTGTTCGGCCAGTTTGAGAATCTGGGGAATCTGGTCCAGATTGCTCTTGGTGACCGTGGTGTTGATCTGAAACTCGATTCCTGCCGCCTTGACATGCGCGATGCCTTGGAGGGCGGCGTCGAAGGCACCGTCGACCCCTCTGAATTTGTCATGAAATGCCTTGGTGGCGCCGTCAATACTGGCGCTGATGCGCCGGATGCCGGACGCGGCCATGCGCTGCGCCACGGCTGCGGTGATCAGGGTGCCGTTGGGTGCCATGACCATGCGCAGGCCCAGCCGATCGCCATATTTGGCGATATCGAAAATGTCATCGCGAAGCAAGGGTTCGCCACCGGTCAGAATGACGATCGGCTGTCCTACAGCGGCGATTTCGTCCAGGAGCTTGAAGGCCTGATCGGTATCCAGCTCTCCTGCATAGGGGCCATTGGTTGCGGCTGCCCGGCAATGAACGCAGGCAAGATTGCAGTTGCGGGTGGTTTCCCAGGCAACCAGTCGCAAGGTGTCGTTTTTACCGGCGCCGTGGGACGCTGGATGTCCGCTTTTGGAGGGATGTGCATGCATGGGGTCAACCTCTACGCGTTGATCAGTTCAGCCGCTTCCATGGCAAAGTAAGTCAGGATCATATCGGCACCGGCACGTTTGATGGCCGTCAGGGTCTCCATCATCACCTTCTGGCCGTCGATCCAGCCCAGCTTGTCGGCTGCCTTGATCATGGAGAATTCCCCACTGACATTATAGGCGGCCAGCGGCAGATCCACCTCGTCGCGGATGCGGCAGATGATGTCCAGGTAGGGCAGCGCCGGCTTGACCATGATGATGTCGGCGCCTTCTTCCACGTCCATGCTGGCCTCGCGGATGGCCTCGCGGGCGTTGGCCGGATCCATTTGATATGTTCTCCGGTCGCCGAACTTCGGTGCACTCTGGGCGGCTTCACGAAATGGGCCGTAGTAGGCGGAACAATATTTGGCCGAGTAGGCATGATGGGAACGTTGGCAAAGTCGTTTTCATCGAGAACGCCGCGGATCTCCGCCACGCGACCGTCCATCATGTCCGACGGGGCGACCATGTCGGCGCCGGCCTTGGCGTGGGAAAGCGCCGCCTTGGCCAGAAGGTCCAACGTGGCGTCATTGTCCACGGTGTTCCCGTCGACGAAGCCGCAATGCCCGTGATCGGTATACTCGCACAGGCAGACGTCGGTAATCACGATCAAATCGGGAAGCTTGTCCTTCAGGGCCTTGACCGCGCGTTGGACAATTCCGTCCTTGGCGTAGGCTTGGGTGCCGAGCGGGTCTTTTTTGGCCGGGATGCCAAACAAGATGACGGCCGGGATTCCCATTTCAAATGCCTGACGGGCCACTTTCACCAGATTGTCGATGGAGAGTTGATAATTCCCCGGCATGGCGTCGATGGGGTTTTTGACGCCCTTGCCGTCGATGGCGAACAACGGCAGGATCAGATCATTCGTTGAAAGGATGGTTTCGCGGACCATCCGGCGTAGCGCCTCGTTTTGGCGCATTCTGCGGGGGCGGTAGTCGGGAAACAGCATATGAACTCCTATGGTGCCGGTCTCAGGGCCGGACACCCATCAAATGGACGAAGGGCTTCCCCAGTGGGTGATGATGGCAGACGGATGACGACGGGGTTCAGCCGTCAAATGGATTGGGCGATTTCTTCGTCAGTGAGATAGCAAGCCGGATCCGGTGCCCACACATCGTCGTAGACGCTTCAGCCCGTACCCGAAAATTGCCGCCACAGACGTCCAGCCAGTTGCAGGCGGCACAGCGGCCGTTGACGTATTGTTTCTTGTTTTTCAGTTTGAGCAGCAGATCGTCTTCCGGTGTGGTCCAGATTTCAGAAAAGGGGCGCTGGCGCACGTTGCCAAAACTGTGATGACGCCAGAACTGGTCCGCATATACTTCGCCATCCCAGCTGACGCAGCCGATGCCACGACCCGAACTGTTGCCTTCGTTCATCTTGAGCAGCTCGAGCACCTCTTTGGCCCGTTCCGGATTCTCTTTGAGCAATCGCAGGTAGAGGTAGGGGCCATCGGCGTGGTTGTCCACGGTCAGGACTTCTTTGGCCAAACCTTTGGCGTGCAGGGCCTGGGTGCGGTCGATGATCAGATCAACCGCCTTGCGGGTATCTTCCAGGCTGAGGTCTTCGTTGACCATTTCGGAGCCGCGACCGGCATAAACCAGATGGTAGAAACAGACCCGCGGGATGTCCTTTTCTTCCAGAAGATCAAAAATGGCGGGGATCTCGTCTACGTTGAACCGGTTGATCGTAAAGCGCAGGCCGACTTTGATGCCCGCTTCCTGGCAGTTGTAGATGCCGGCAAGGGCCTTATCATAGGCGCCGGGAACGCCTCTGAATTGATCGTTGATCCCCTGCATGCCGTCCAGGCTGATTCCGACATAGGAGAGCCCGATGGCTTTGAGGTTCGTGCCATCTGGGCGGTGATCAGGGTGCCGTTGGTGGAAATTACCGCGCGCATTCCTCTGTCAACGGCATAGGCGGCCAATTCCGGCAGGTCTTTGCGGACCAGGGGCTCCCCACCGGAAAAGAGCATGACCGGTGCGCCGAACTGGGCCAAATCATCGATCAGAGCCTTGCCTTCGGCCGTGGAAAGCTCGTCGGCGACGGCGTCCTCGGTGGCATGGGCGTAGCAATGCACGCACTTGAGGTTGCATTTTCGGGTAATATTCCAGACCACCACCGGCCGTTTGTCTTTGGAAAACTGCAGCAGGTGGGACGGTAGGGTGGACGAGTGGCGCCCGTAACGGAGGGCATCCGATGGCTCAACGGTTCCGCAGTATAGCTTCGATATTCCGATCATTTGGGCTTAGCCTTCCAGCAAATTGTCGGGGTTTAGGGGCAGTCGGGGAAGATCATCGCTTTTTTTCAGTAGATCGGCGATGTAGTGTTCCGGCTTTTCAAGCGCCTCCCGGGTAATGAAAAAACGCGTCCGTCCGGTTTTTTCGCGGACGAGTTTGAGACCATGCTCGAAGTCCGCGGTAAGCTTCGGGTAGTAAGACTCCGGTGTGGTTTGGCTTTGAAAACACCGTTCAATGATGGCGTCGATGGCCTCCTCTTCGAGCACAATGTTAATACCATGATTTTTAATAAAGTAAAGCTCAATGGTCTTGGTCTCTTCATAGAAGGACTTGACCTTCTTAAGGACTTTTTCGATGTCGGTTACCTTGCGGCAGTAGGCTTCGGCCACCAGCGCAATGCGCGAGTCGGTCAGCTGGATGCCGTATTTTTCGCCAAAGGGTTTGCGATTGTCGGCCACATAGGCCTCGATGCGCAGACATTCATCGATGGCCAGCCGGTCGAAGGTCTGGGTGTTGGCAGGATCATGGGGGCTATCGAGCAAGTCGGCAAGATGCGGCAGGGGCAGATCGATGACCTCGCGCGTGACGGCGAATCGTTTGATGGTGGATGAGGGCAGCGCTTTTTCAAAAGGCAGCAGGGCCCCCTCCACGGCACTGACCAGGCCCCGTGCACCGGTGTTCTCCGCATAAGCCCGTCGGGCCAGTTCCTCCAGCGCTTCGGTGTGGAACTTGACATCAATGCCATAGGCGGCGAAATCAAGCTTTTTGCCGAGAACAATCGGGTTGTTGGGATTTTTCAGAATGTCACACAGGTCCGTTTCGGTCAGACGCTCGAAGACCGCGCGCACGGGAAGCCGGCCCACAAACTCGGATTCGAAACCGAATTGAACCAGATCTTCGGATTTGACCCGTGCCAGCATGTCTTTTTCCTGCGCCGAATTGGCGATGGTCGCGCCGAAACCGATCTTCTGTTCGGTCACGCGCCGGGAAATGATTTTTTCCAATCCGGAAAAAGCGCCGCTCATAATGAAAAGGATGTGCTTGGTGTTGACGCTGTTTTTTTCCTTTTTTCCGGTTTTGCGGAAACGGTCGATTTCCTGCAGCATGGATACCGGATCGTGGGGGACCTTGAGATCCACTTCGGTTTCTTCCATCGGTTTGAGCAGGGCGCGCTGAACACCGGTACGCGAGACATCGGCACCCATCAGATTCTGGCTGGAGGCGATTTTATCGATTTCGTCGATATAGACGATGCCGTACTGGGCCAGTTCGATGTCCCCGTCGGCCTCCCGGACCAAGTCCCGAACCAGATCTTCCACATCACCGCCGACGTATCCGGTTTCGCTGAACTTGGTGGCATCCCCTTTTACAAAAGGAACACCGATCTTCTTGGCGATCAAGCGAACCATGTAGGTCTTGCCCACACCCGTGGGCCCCAGCATCAGGACGTTGTTCTTGATAACGCCGACCATATCGTTGAAATCGTCGGGGGCGGATTGAACATGTTTGATGCGATTGAAATGGGTACAGATCTTGGTGGCCAGAATGTCCTTGGCCGCAGTTTGCTTGACGATATATTGATCCAGATAGGTAACCAGATCCTGAGGCTTTAGATCGAACTGGATCGTCTTGCGGGTCTTGGGCGGCGGCTGGTCCGCTTCGCTATTGGCGGGCTGTGGCATGATGATGGGGGCGGCCAGTTTGACGCTGCCGCCGAATTTCTTGGTCAGAAAGTCGCCAAGCTCCTTTTCGAGTTCTTTGGGGTCGGGAATTTTTTCACTCAGTTCGTTTATGCTCTGTTTGTTCATGCTTAGTTCGTTCATGAGGCACTCATGGAAATCGTCAAATTAAAATGATGGGCTTCATCCACGGGGATAATACATGGCAGCGATCGTTACGTGATAAGGTTTCTGCCTGGGTCATGCTGCGGAATATGCGCCGGGCCGTGTACGGGCACCGTTTTCAACTTTCAATGCCCGTGACTATAAGCACAGACGCCGGCAAATTCAAGTCCAGGCGGATAGATGGCCCAGTTTGGATTTCATCCTTTGGCAAGAACTCAAGGATTTGCTCCGAGTGGCCGATAATGGCCTCCAGTAGGGCCTGTGTGCCGCCTGGCACGCGGTGAACCGGAACCGCATTTTTTATCCGGCAGTACCGTTATCGCAAAAAAAAGTATTGACACAGCCTCAGAGTCGATTAATTTTGGCGTTTGTGGCTAACTCAAAAAGGTGACCGAGAGCGCGCTATGGACAATTTCAACCGTATCCAGTTCGAGAAACCGTGTTTGGATGCATTGACGTCTGAATACACGGTGGTTGACCTTCATTTTCACTCCCGCCATTCCGATGGTGCCGACGCGGTCACGCAGATTGCCGAGCACGCCCGCCGTCTTGGCATCGGTTTGGCCATTACCGACCACAACGCCATCGCCGGCGCTGTCGAACTTGATCGTTACGATGACCTGCTGACGATACCGGGTATCGAAGTCACCTCCCAAGAAGGCACGCATATTCTGGTTTACTTTTACCACATCAACGATCTTGAGGCTTTTTACACCAATGATATCGAACCCCACATGGGTTCCACGGTGATGTCTTCCATTGGTCTGGATGTGGCTTCGATTCTCGAACGGGCCAGGAAATACAACGGGGTAATCATTTTCCCGCATCCGTACTCAGCCGCTTTCACCGGCATTTGCAACCACAGTTTCAGTGAAAACCAGCTGCACCACCTGCTGGAACGCGCCGATGGCGTCGAAGTGATCAATTCCGAAAACCTTAAACGCTGGAACCTCAAGAGCGCCCTTCTGGGATTCAACCTCAACCGGGCCATTACCGGTGGGAGCGACGGCCACAGTATCCAACAGATGGGGACGGCCGTCACCTATGCCGATTGCCAACCGACGCGCAAGGCGTTTCTCGATGCCGTGCGGTGCCAGTCGGCCAAAGTGATGGGAACCGAGTCCAAGCTGCTCAGGAAAATAAAGTCAAACGGTGCCAAGCTGAAGGTGAGTATCAACAACTATCCTGACCTGGTCGAAAAAAATATTCGCTATGGAAGAAGTGTGATCCGCTTTCGAGCCCGTCGGACGACCGAAAAAATCTGGCAGCGCATCAACGACGGACACTTGAAAAAAGCCTTTTACGTGGTCGCCGGGCTGACATTCGTCAAGCTCAACTACAACGTCCTTCCGCTACTGATTTTCTCCGTATTGACCTGATTCCGACCTTTCAAACAACCCGCTTACCCGAACACCTCCCCCCTGAAGGCCAATGGGGCGGAAATTCGCCGTCCGATCGGCATTCAGGGAGGATCCGTGGATGGATGGGATGCCTGCCGGTGGTTCACGGCGCATCGGTGGCGCCGCCCATGTGCCCGCCCAGGGCATTGAGCAGCAAGGTAATGGGGCGGTCCTCCTCGCTGGTACCGGTGAAGCGGATCGGTCCGGGATGACGGTAATGGTCGCCGCCGGGGGTGGCGGCCAGCCATTTCTCGCGGAAGGCTTTGACGACCCGAAAAGCCGGGGAATCGACGTCCACGACACTTTTTTCCAGCACCAATTCCAGCTTGCCCTTGCGTTCTTCCAAATGCATCAGCGGTGCAATGGGGATGCCGATGGGGTGCCAGTGGTGGAAATCCTGTTCCAGGTTGAGGATGGCGGCCATTTGGCCGGTAGCACCGTTGGCGATCAGGCTGAAGGTCGTCAGTCCCAGATTGTAGGTGTAGATGCAGTCGAAGCGGGTCGGATCGCTTCCGCGGCCATCGTAGCCGTAAAAATGGCTTTGGGTCTTGAACTTGGGAACCGACAGCTCGTAGATTTTCTCGATGGGCGTGGGGATGGCATCCTCGTCGCCCAGAAAACCGGCCTTGATCAGCGCGGCCTTGAGGGTTTTCTTGGAAATGATCGTCTGCTTGACCATCAGATAGCGTGCCTGCTGCCAGTTGTCGAAGAGAATCCGACCGTAATGGTCGGGATCCAGCCCGCCCTGTTGCATGATCTTGATGAATTGCGCCTCCTCGACACCGATCTTGTAACGCCCTTTCTCCTTTAAAATCCCCAGATAGTCCTTGACCAGGTCGAGCAGGACCTTCTCGGTTTCGACTTGGGAGAATTGGAAGTTGCCGTGGCTGTCCCGTTCCGTGAGTAATCCTTCCTGGAAGAATTCGGGAATGTCGTTGAACAGTTCGTCATCACGGGCATTCCAGATGTTGTAGGAGACATCCCGACGAATGCCGCGTACCAGTCGGCGCAGGTACTCCAGTTTATCGCCAAGCGTGGGGAAGGCGGTGTGAAAATCACGGTCATGCACCTTGTTATAATTGCCAATGATGGTATTCAGCTTGATGATGAAAACCTGAATCTCGTTGATGAATTCCAAAACCCCCTCGGGAATCACCAGCACACCGTAGTTTTTACCCACGGTGGCACGATCCATCACGGCGTCGCAAATAACGCGCGAGAGGTGACGCAAGGTCATGCCGTAGGCGTGTAATCCACCACGCCTTCCTTCTCGGCCTTTGCCAGACGGTCGTAATCCATGTAATCGGCCAGATCCTCGCCGATCAGGGTCATATTGGCGTGGGTTTGAAGGGCGACCTCTAAAGCCAGATGACTGGCCACGCGCCCCATCACCTTGCACACATGCCAGTATTTGACATCCGAGCTGGTGTCGGTGCACAAATTGGCAATGGCCTGCGAGAAGGCACGCGCGGCCGTATGAAAACCAAAGGACATGGCGCACAACACGCGACCACGGGCGTCGCGCACCTGAATATCGCCGTCGATGGTCTTGGGCACGCCGATGACCTGAATCCCATCGGCGAACATCTCCTGTGCCAGGAATGCGGCGTTGGTGTTGGAGTCATCTCCGCCGACCACCACCAGGGCGTCGAGCTCGAGTCGCTTGCAGGTCTCGCGGGAGAGAGACATCTTCTTTTGATTGTCAATTTTTGTGCGTCCGGTGCGGATCATGGTAAATCCGCCCAGGTTGCGGTAGCGATCCACCAGGTCCTGGGTCAGCTCGGTGTAATTGCCTTCAATGATGCCATCCGGACCCATGAGAAAGCCGAAAAGACGCGTTTGGGGATTGGCTTTTTTGGCGGCATCGAACAGGCCGGCAATGACATTGTGGCCGCCCGGGGCCGGACCGCCCGAGAAGACGATGCCGATATGGCGCGCTTTTGTGTAGCTGGCAAGGCCGGCGTCGTCGCTTGTATCGCTTCCCTCCACGCGTTGGACGGTGTTACCGATGATGTGGGCCAGCTGGCGGCGAGCTTCCTTGTCGATTTCGACTGGTAAGATGGATCGGTTTGCAGGGCGGTGTGGGCTTGTTTGAATACCTCGCATGCCGGCGGCCGGTACGCGTTTCTCTCTTTCAATTCGAGATTCTCATCGGCGACGGCGTCGACAACGGCGGGATGGTCCAACAGCTTGTCCAATCGGACAGGGGTATGTTCCGGCATTGAAGCCCTCCAGTTCGGTTGATTTACAGATATCGACTTTTTCGTACTATTATCCTTCGGCCATTGCTCAAGTCAAGGCCATTTCATCGGGTTTGGGCGTGGCGGGATGCGCTGTAACCCCTTGAAGGAAAAACACAGATCACAAAATTTCGACTGCCGGGTGACCGCATCGGACTCTCCTGGAAACCGGCTATTCTGGACTTTACATCAATCCGATCTTCATATAGAAATACTGAATGTGTTTTGTGTTTTTATGAATGAACCCTATTTACCCCCGCCATATTTAGACAGCCGCGCGGCGGTGATTGGGGATCTTCCCTGAAAATTCACGGATCCTGCCGCAAACGGGCGGCTGGGCCTTGTTTTCAACCCTTTCAAGGAGGAGCACTTTATGAAAAGAGGTTTGCTTACCCCGTTGGCCATCCTTGCCGCCCTGACCCTCTGTTTGGGACCCGCTTTTGGCGCAGACATTGAACTGGCGAAGAAATCCCACATCCAGAAAATTCTCCAACGCGGTGAATTGCGGGTCGGTTTCGAGTCCGGTTACATGCCTTTTGAGATGACCAATAAAAAAGGTGAATTCATCGGTTTCGACATCGATTTCGCCAAGCGCATGGCCAAGGCCATGGGCGTCAAGTTCGTACCGGTCAACACCTCCTATGACGGTATCATCCCGGCCCTGGTGACGGACAAGTTCGACATCATCATGAGCGGTATGACCGTTACCCAGGAACGTAACCTGAAGGTCAACTTTGCCGATCCCTACATTGTCGTCGGCCAGACGATTTTGCTGAATAAGCGGGATGCGGACGCCGTCAAATCCTACAAGGATCTGAACGATCCCAAGTATATCCTGACCTCACGGATGGGGACCACCGGTGAACAGGCCATTAAGCGCATGATTCCCAAAGCCACTTACAAGGGTTTCGAATCCGAGGCCGAGGCCGGGCTGGAAGTGATCAATGGCAAGGCAGACGCGCTGGTGTACGACCTTCCTTTTATCGGTATCCTTTATGCCAGCCAGGGCAAGGGCAAGACCGTTTTTCTGGACCAGCCCTTCACCTATGAACCCCTGGCCTGGGCCATCAACCAGGGGGATCCCGACTTTCTTAACTTTCTGAATAACTTCCTGCGTCAGTGCAAGGGGGACGGGTTCTACGACAAGGTATACAATAAATGGATCCTGAGTTCCGACTGGAAAAAAGAACTCGAATAATCAGCGCATCGTTTGTTGGATGATAGGGGACCCCCCACGGGCCGGCCGATGATATACGACCGGCCCGTGCCGTTTCCGGCGGATTGAACCTCAACCCATGTTGAAGAATCGTTGCCGGTACAACCCACCAGCAGGAAGAAGGCTTGATCATGCGTGAAGGAAACGACCATCGAGTGACTGGCAGACCGCTCCATTACAACCGGTGGGTCGTGGTGTTCTGCTTCGGCGTGTTGGTTTTTCTGGGGCTTTTTTACTATGCCACCCAGAAAATTCAGTATGTCTGGCGCTGGAACCGTACCCCCATCTACTTTGCCTACCAGGAAGAGATTCATGTCACCTCCACCATTGACGGGGAAGTCTCCGCCATTACCGTCGAAGGCGACAAGGCCCGGATTACGGTAACGGGAAATGGTGAGGAAGAGACATACACCACGCCGAAACAGGACGTGCGGGTCTCCAAGGGGGAGTTCATCTCACCCGGGGACACCTTGGCCACGTACAAGAAGTGGAAGGCGGGCCTTCTGGTCATCGGTCTGTGGATCACCCTTAAGATCAGTGTGCTGGCAACCATCATCGGGGTGATTATCGGCATCTTGAGCGGGTTGATGCGCATTTCGGAAAATCCTGCCCTGCGCTGGAGTGCCGTCGTCTATGTCGAACTCATCCGCGGATCGCCGCTGATGGTGCAGATTCTGATCTGGTACTTCGTTTTGGGAACCCTGATCAACGATCTCTTGATCGCCAACGGTTGGGGCCAGATACCGGCGCTCTGGTATGGGGTCGCCTCACTGGCCTGCTTTGCAGGGGCCTATGTTTCCGAGATCGTCCGCGCCGGCATCCAGTCCATTCACCGGGGGCAAACCGAGGCAGCCCGGTCCCTGGGCATGACCTATGGCCAGTCCATGCGCCACATCATTTTGCCCCAGGCCCTTCGGCGGATTCTGCCGCCCCTGGCCGGTCAGTTCATTAGTCTTGTCAAGGACTCTTCTCTCTTGGGGATCATTGCCATCCGCGAGTTGACCAAGGCGGCCCGTGAAGCCGTTTCGGCTAGTCTACAGCCGTTTGAAATCTACATTCTGCTGGGTCTGCTCTACCTCGTGCTGACTTTCAGCCTTTCCATGTATGTGCAATATCTCGAGAGGAGGATGGCAACGTCGTGATACAGGCAAAAAATGTATATAAAACCTTCTATGCGCCCCATGCGATCCACGCCCTTGTGGATGTCTCCGCCGATATCGCCGCCGGTGAAGTCGTTGTGGTGATCGGCCCCTCCGGCTCCGGAAAAAGCACATTTTTGCGCTGTCTCAACCGGTTGGAGCACGCCACCAGCGGGCATATTTATATCGATGGCATCGATATCCTCGACGCGCGAACCGACATCAACAAGGTCCGTGCCGAGGTGGGCATGGTGTTTCAGTCCTTTAACCTTTTTCCGCACAAATCGGTTCTGGAAAACGTGACCCTGGCCCAGAAGGTCGTGCGCAAACGTTCCGGCGGTGCATCCACGGAAAAAGCCATGGCGCTGTTGAAGAAAGTCGGCATCAGCGACAAGATCGATGTCTTTCCTGACCAGCTCTCGGGCGGGCAGCAACAACGCGTGGCCATTGCCCGCGCGTTGGCCATGGATCCCAAGGTGATGCTTTTCGACGAACCCACCTCGGCCCTGGATCCTGAGATGATCGGCGAGGTACTGGATGTCATGAAGACCCTGGCCCGCGAGGGCATGACCATGGTCTGCGTGACTCACGAAATGGGATTTGCCCGCGAAGTCGCCGATCGTGTGATCTTCATGGATGCCGGTGCCATTGTGGAAGCGGGGACCCCGGAACATTTTTTTACCAATCCGACCCACGACCGCACCAAGCTGTTTCTCAGCCAGATACTGTAAGAAGTACGAATTCGTAAAAGGCCCGGGTTGCCAGGACGGCGGCCGGGCCTTTTCTACAGCGTCTCTTTTTTTTCGTGGTAGATCACCCCGCGGTCGGCCAACCCCTTGAGGATGAATTCCATGCAGGCGGGCTCACTGCCGATCTGTTCCGGGACAACGATGCCGGCCCGGTGAAAACGGTTTTGGCTGATCAGACGGGCGGCCATCGTGGCAGTGTAGCCGGTGGTACGGGCCATGGAATGAATGCCGCTGGCCGGATCCAAGCGGTCCAGAAGATCCCAGGTGTAGCGGGTTTTACGCCCTGCCTGCTCGCCCTCGACCACGATTTTCATGATGGTGAAATCGCTTCGCCGGGTTTGAGCTGCCACATGGGAAAGAGAAGTTTGGCGGTCACGTCCAGCGGTCGGATCTTGACCCCGTTGATCTCCACCGGTTCGGTATTGAAGAAGCCCGATTCACGCAGGACGGCGATCTTTTCGATATGACCGGGATAACGCAGGGTTTTCTCTTTCATGTTGGGGATTTCGAGGGTTTTGTACAGGGAGCGGACGCCATCCGTATTAAACGCCTCGAGGGTACCGATCCCCGGGAAATCGATCAGTTCCGGATCGCTCATGGCCGGCCGTTTGACCACGACGCCGTTTTCTACATAGACGGCCGGCCGTACATACTCTTCAATCACATCCACGGGTGAGAAAACCGCTTTGTACTCATAGGGCCATTGGCGGATTTCCGGCAGCCCGCCCACATAGATGATCGCCGTTTCGGTATGGTCCAGGCGGCGGTGTCCCAGCCCCACGAGCATGTTGCTCATGCCCGGCGCCACCCCGCAGTCGACCACGGCGGTGATGCCCTTGGATTTGGCCAGGTCGTCCAGAACGAACGGGTCCTCGGGAAAAAAAGCGATATCGACCGCGTTCTTGCCGGCTTCGATAATGGTCGTAAGGGTTTTGAAACCCATGAAGCCGGGAACGGCATTGATCACCAAATCGACGGGTTGCACGATGCGCGTGAGTGCGGCCTTGTCCGATACATCGATTTGGATCGGGGTGATGTGATCTACTTCCGAAAGCCTTTGCAGTGCGACCGGATTGAGATCCGCCACGGTGACGTCGAATTCGCCGCCCACCGCCAGATCCCTGGCCATGGGCCCACCGATCAGGCCGGCGCCTAGAACCGCAATTTTCATGATCGTTTCCTCATCAAATGCTCTTTCAGGTAGGCAAACCGGCGGGTCAGTTGGCCGTTATAGACAATCACCGCTTTCTGCAATTCCTCGGGCAGACCCGATTCCGCCAGGGGTTTGGAGAAATCCGCGGCAAGCAGGCCGGGGATGAAGGGCCTGAGCTGGTTGCTGAAAAATGAAGAGGCGTCGTTGGGCAGCTCGCAGGGCAGGTTGTCAACGGCCAAGAGGACAATGCCGTCGCCCAGATGGCCGTCCTGGGTGGTCCCGGCCAGCGGGTCGACCCGATAGGCGGGCATGTCGCTGTCGGTGGATTTGACGTTGCACGCGATGGAACCGTTGGTGTCACAGGTGATGTCGGCGATCCCGCTCAATTTGGTCGGCGTCTGCGCCTGGGCCAACCGCTTGAGGCCTTCCCAGGTCACGAAGCGGGGGTAGCGTTGCTCCCAATAGACGGCGTTGACCAGCAGTGTGAAGAACGGCAGGTATGGCTCGAAACAGCTCTCGTAGCGCTCCGGGTGATGGTAGTACTCCGTCAGATCAAAGGCTGCCCGCGGCGCCTTGGGTCGCACCAGATCGGCCTCCTTGAAAACGGTCAGGTAGATGGTGTGACGATCACTCTGACCCTCGGTCACCATGGTTTCGATGGCCGCCGGGGCGATGCGTCGGGTGGGCAGGCAGTCGAAGATCTGCTGGGCCCCCTTGGAGACATTGCCATAGCCCAGGATGCCGATGGTGAAGGGGCAGAGCGCCTCGGGAAGCCCATTCTCCCGGATCAGGCGGCCGATTTCGCGCAGGTGCGCCTTGGCCTCGGCAACGGAGTCGTACTGGTGCGCCCGCCGAAAGCCAGCAAACGGGGTGTCTATGCCTTGTGCGGCCCAGTGTTCGCCCATGAGGGAGAGAATATCGATGGCTCCGGCGTCACCGGCATAAGGGCCGAAGTAGATCAGACGGCGGTCATCGGCATCGGTGATCTTCTCATAGTCGATGAGAGTGCACCCACCGTCGATGATACGCTGCAAAAGCGGCATGTTGGTTGGCTGCCCCTTGATGGTGTGCGAGAAGAAGACATAGGTCTTGCGGTCGATGATCTTCTCAATGGGGATTTCCTTGACGCCGAGAATCACGTCGCCGTCGGCCATTCCCTGGCAGCTTTTGGCACCCGCCGCTTCGTATTGGTCCTGGGAGAAGAAGCGCTTCTGCGAGGTCTCGACCCATGCACGGGCGCCGGTGGCTTTCAGGATGGCGGCCAGATCGTCCGGCACCAGTGGCGCGCGGCGTTCCCAGCGGTTTTTATCTTCGGCACGGATCAACAGTGTTTTCGTCATTCAGTCACCCCGGAAACGACGTTCATCGGCTTTCGGGTCGGAGCGCCGTTTGTTGAATTGGATTCCCATCGTTTGTCAGGCCCTCATCCTGTTGATAAAGGATTGCCCCGCACAGGGCGTGCGTCTACCAGCCGGTTAGCACGCGTGTCAAGGAAATTTGAAGGACTCCTAAAACGCCGATATCGGTGTCTGCGCACATCCTCTGTTTTATTCATAGAATCCGATTCATTTAATAGTTTTAAGATATTACTTGAAAACAGCCGAAACGTATGCAAAATTGAACCCCCTTAATTGGCTGAAAAAATTATTATACAGGATAAACCGCGTTGTGAAAAAAGCGTTTTGGACCAGCGCCTGGCCGGGGGACCCGCGAGGGACAGCACTGCTGACCGCCGCCCTTGACAAGGCTGCCGTGACGGCCGGAATTCCCCCCTCCGCCATGATCCGCCTTTTGGATTCACCGACGCCTGCGTTGCTCGATCATCTGTTTGCAGCGGCCAGAAGTCAACGTGCCTGCCATTTTGACAATCGTATTTTTCTGTACGGCACGCTGTATGCCACCACCCATTGCCGCCAGCGGTGCAGCTTTTGCTATTACCGCAAGAACAACACTCTTGCAAAACGCTATCGTCTCCACCCCGACCAGGTGATCGAGCAGGCGCGTCAATTGGCCGCCGTGGGGGTCCATTTGATAGATCTCACCGGTGGGGAAGACCCTGCCTGTTTCAGCGATGACCCGCGCGATTTCGATCCCCTGATCGAGCTGGTGGGGGCGGTATCGCGCAGCACCGATCTGCCGGTGATGGTTTCCATGGGATTACTGCCGTCGGCGGTACTGGACCGCATGTATGCGGCCGGTGCATGCTGGTACGCGTGTCATCAGGAAACCTACAACCGGCAACGCTTCGGACAATTACGCGTGAGTCAGGATTTCGATTCCCGTTACCAGAGCAAGATCGTTGCGCGTGAAATCGGCCTGCGGGTGGCGGATGGTGTTTTCTGCGGGGTGGGCGAGACGTCGCCGGATCTTTTGGCGGCCTTCGATGCCATGGTCCGGCTTGGCGCCGAACAGGTTTGCGCCACAACTTTCATTCCCCAAGCGGGCACGCCCATGCATGACGAACCGGCGACACCCTTGTTCCGGGAATGTATCGCCATCGCCTTGTTGCGGATCTCTTTTCCGCACCTCATCATTCCCGCCCGGCTGGACGCCAAGGGCATCAGCGGGTTGCGCGAAAGGCTGCATGCCGGTGCCAATGCCGTGGTCGTACCGATTCCTCCGGATCGAATGGAATCCGGTGATGCCGGTGGCACCCTGGTGATTCCGACTTGCCAGCGAACCATGGCCGGGGTCGTCCATACGCTGCGGGATTGCGACCTGGAACCGGATACGCACGAAGGGTATCGCGACTGGCTGCAACAGCACCGTTCGACGAGCGATCGGTGTGTCGGCGGTTCCCATTGAACGGCGACGGGTGAGCCGATGAATCGCGTGGCGCGTGTCTTAAAGGCGATCCGGCACCAGCCCGGCGGGGGGATTCCCACCGGTGAACTGGTCATGGAGCGCGCCTTCATGGAAGAACTGCTGGCCTGGGAGGGTACCCTTTACAAGACATCGGCAATGACCGAGACCCAGCTGATCATCGCCACCGCCCGCCGCTTGTCCCACGACGTCGTTTGCCTTCAATCCCAACCCCCCGGCCATGACGCGGAAGACCCGGTTGCACGGGCCGAGGCGATCGCCCAGGTTGCCGCCGAGGGTTTTTTTGTTTTCTGGATTGTCAACGGCGCATTTCAACAGGTCATGGGCGCCCATGATTTCGTCGAATTCATGAACGCCGTGGCGCTGTCCCCCGCATCCCTCGGCGATGAGATGGCCGCCGCCTCGGAAAACGTGGAAGCCATGATCCGTCTGGGGACCCAACACGCGCCCACGGCATCATCATTGCCGATGATATCGCCTATCAAAAAAGCACTTACATGGCGCCGGCATTTAGCCAGCAGTATCTCCTGCCGCTCTGGCAACGCCAAGTGGCCGTGGCCAAATCCGCCGGCCTGCCGGTCTTCTACCACTCCGATGGCAACCTCAACCCACTCCTGCCGCAAATCATCGCCGCCGGTTTCGATGGGCTGCAATGCATAGAAGCCGCCGCCAGCATGGACATCTTTGAGATCGGCCGACGCCATGGCGACCGCCTGTGCCTGATGGGCAATATCGACAGCCGTCTGCTTTGCCCGTCCGGTCCGTTTTCCGAAGACACCGATGGCGTGGCTGCCCTGACAAGTGCCGTCACCGATCTCATCACCGTCTTCGGCCCCACGGCCGGCCTGATCCTGGGAACATCGGGCGGGCTGCACACGGGTATGTCGCCCGAACGGGTGCTGCAGATGGCGGCCCTGCTTGCCTGACGCAATCCGTCCGTGATCCGCGTCTTTCACCCCAAATTTTTCCTGAATGCATAGGCCCGGTTGCTTCTTCTTTCGTCCCGCTGCATGCAGAGGCATCCCAAAATCGTGTTTTTTTCCTGTCGAGCCGGACGATCCAACTAAAATGTTCGTTTGAAATAAGCGATTGAAATGAACGTTTGAACCTGTTAGAAATAACTATCGTTTGACGGAAAAAGTGCCTATCCGCGAGAAACCCCGCGTATCCATCAACCCGCCACGGGAAGGGAACTCCAACCATGCAGCCGTTCCACCTGACCCTGCGAACCCCGCTTATCGTCCTTTTGGCCGGTCTGTTGCTGACAGGGTGCCAGAACAAGCCATCGTCCCAAGGTGCCGCGTCACCACCGCCTCCCCAAGTCACGGTGGTGACGGTAAATGCAAAAACGGTGTTGTTGCGTACACCGCTGCCGGGGCGTACGTCGGCCTTTCGGGTGGCTGAGATCAGACCCCAGGTCAACGGGTTGATCGAAAAACGGATGTTTACCGAGGGCGCCGACGTGAAGGCCGGCGATCTTCTCTACAAAATCGATGCCGCCCCCTTTGAAGCCGCATTGCGCAATGCCGAGGCGGCCCTGGGACGATCGGCGGCCAACCTGCCGGCGGTCCGCGCGAGAGCCGGACGCTACCAGGAGCTTTTAGCTGAAAAGGCAGTCAGCCAACAGGACTACGACGATGCGTCGGCCGCGCTCAAACAGGCCGAGGCCGATATGGCCTATTGGACGGCCATGGTTCAAACCGCACGCATCAATCTGGCCTATACCCGCATTACCGCGCCGATCTCCGGTCGTATCGGCCCATCCAACGTGACCGAGGGGGCCATCGTCACGGCGTACCAGCCGGTGGCCCTGGCGACCATCCAGCAACTCGATCCCATTTATGTCGACGTTCCCCAGTCGACGACGACGCTGCTGCGGTTGGAGCGCAGTGTGGCCGCCGGTCGTCTGCAATCCGGGGGCGAGAACCTCAACACGGTTGGATTGACCCTGGAGGACGGCACCCCCTATGCCCATGAGGGCGATCTTCAGTTCCGTGGCGTCAGCGTGGACGCCTCCACCGGCTCGGTGATGTTGCGGATCATCGTGCCCAATCCCGACAACTTCCTTTTGCCCGGCATGTTCGTGCGCGCCGAAATCAAGGAGGGTGTCCGGCCAGATGCCATTCTGGTTCCCCAGCAGGCGGTGGCCCGCGATCCCAAGGGGCGTCCGGTGGCCTCCATTGTCGACGGTGAGAACAAGGTCCAGCAGCGCATGCTGACCCTCGATCGCGCCATCGGTGACCAGTGGCTGGTCAACGCCGGCCTTGGGGTTGGCGATCGGCTGATTGTCGAAGGGCTGCAAAAGATCCGACCGGGAATGACCGTGGCCGTGGCGGCGCCCCAGCCCGCCGGCCCCGGTACCGGGAAAATCGGCCCGGCGGCCACCTCATCCAACTGACGGAGGCGTGCCATCATGCTATCGAAATTCTTCCTGGACCGTCCCGTTTTTGCCTGGGTCATCGCCATCGTGCTGATGGTCGCCGGCGGGTTGGCCATTTACAACCTGCCCATCTCCCAGTATCCGCCCATCGCGCCGCCCTCCATCGCCATCGACTCCTTTTATCCGGGGGCTTCGGCGGAGACGGTGGAGAACAGCGTGACCCAGATCATCGAACAGAAGATGACCGGTTTCGACAAGATGCTCTATCTGTCGGCCACCAGCGACTCTTCCGGCGCTTCGCGCGTGGAATTGACCTTTGCTCCGGGAACCGATCCGGATCTTGCCTGGGCCCAAGTGCAGAACAAACTCCAGCTGGCCATGGCCAGTCTGCCCGAGGTGGTCCAGCGCCAGGGGGTCAAGGTGAGTAAATCCACGCGCAACTACCTGATGATCGTCGCGCTGGTGTCCGAGGACGGGAGCATGGACGGGTCCGACCTGCGCGATTACTCCCAGTCCAATTTGGAGAAGGTGCTGGCGCGCGTTCCCGGTGTCGGCGAGGTCAGTACGTTCGGCTCCCAGTATGCCATGCGCGTCTGGCTTGATCCGGACCGCTTGACCGATTACCAGCTCACCATCGCCGATGTGGTAGCCGCCCTGAAAGCCTATAACGTGGAAGTCTCCGCCGGGCAGTTCGGCGGGACACCGGCGGTCAAGGGCCAGCGTCTCAATGCCTCCATCGTGGTCCAGAACCTGCTCAAGAGCCCCGAGGAGTTTGCCGCCATCCCCTTGCGCATCAATCCCGATGGGTCGTTCATCCGGGTCAGTGACGTGGGCCGCACCGAGTTGGGCTCCGAGCAGTATGACGTCACCCCGCAGTACAACGGCAAGCCGGCCGGCGG